>SCTQ01000073.1 GCA_004322345.1 Aquabacterium sp.
GATGGAGACTTGGTCCGCCGCCTGGGCCGGCAGGGCGAGGGTGAGGGCGAGCAGAGCCGAGCTGGCGGCCATCGTGAGCTTCATGGAATCCTCCGGGTTTTCTTGATGGAGCGCCTGCGAGCGGCGCGCCGCGAGTCTAGGAACCGAAGGAAGCCACCATGTGTCCGGACCCGCGGATCAGGGGCCGGCCTGCACGCGTATGCGCGTACCGGTTACGGCCACGACCTGGCCCGCGCGGATCTTGCAGGTCTTGCGCAGCTCCTGCTGGCCGTCGACCTCCACCTTGCCCTCGGCCACCATGGCCTTGGCCGCGCCACCGCTGTCGGCGACGCCGCAGGCCTTGAGCAGGGCGTCCAGGGTGATGAACTCGCCGCGCAGGGGGAAATCGATGGTCTGTATCCGGGTCATCGTGAAGCTCAGGTGAGGGGGCGTCGGCGCCCCGCGGTGCTTGTGCGATTTGCATGCTGCGCACGGGCGGGCATCATGCCCCCACTTTCCACCCGGGCCTTGGCGCCGACCCTCCGACGATGAATGCCCAGCGTGTCCTGCGCGCCGCCTTCAACCGCACGCGCTGGATCCTGCGGCGCGCCCGCGGAGCCAGCCCCGGCCACGGCAGCTACTTCGAGTTCCTCGAGGCCGACTTCGACCGCCGCTACGGCGTCGAGACCGCCGCCATCGTGACGGTGGACCGCATGCAGGTGGATGCCGGCGCGCGCGCCCAGATGGCCGACTACGTGCCCACGCCCTTCGGCCTGCTGCCCGAGGTGGTGCGCGCCACACGCGTGGACCCCACCGAGTTCTGCTTCGTCGACCTGGGCTCGGGCAAGGGGCGGCTGCTGGTGCTGGCGGCCGAGGCCGGCTTCGACGAGGTCATCGGCGTGGAGCTGAGCGAACTGCACGAGGTGGCCGAGCGCAACATCCGCGCCTACGCCGGGCGCGCTGGCCGGCCGCTGCGCATTTCCTCGAAGCGCCAGGACGTCACCACCTTCGAGTTCCCGGACCGCCCGCTCTTCGTCTTCTACTTCAACGCCTTCTTCGGCCCGGTGCTGGAGCGCACGCTGGAGAACCTGCGCGTGTCGCTGCAGGCGCGTCCTCGGGCGGTGCTGTTCGTGTGGCATGGGAAGCGCTACTTCCCCGAGAAGCGGCTGCAGGAGACCTTCGATCGCCACCCCTTCCTGGAGCCCTTCGTCGTCACCGACGACTACACCGTCTTCAACGCAGGACGTTCACCAGCCACGCGTTGAGGTCCGCCAGCTCCTCCGGGCAGATCGAATGCGGCATCGGGTAGTCGTGCCACTCCACCTGGTGCCCCAGTGCCTGCAGCGTGTCGCGCGCCTCGCGCCCGCGTTCGATGCCGACGATGTCGTCCTGCGTGCCGTGGCCCAGGAAGACGGGGATGCCGTCGTTGGCCGGGTTGCGTTCGGCCGCGGTCTTGGAAGCCAGTGGCAGGTAGCCCGACAGGCCGACCAGCCCGCCCAGCCGGTGGCCGTGGCGCAGGCCGGTCAGCAGCGTCATCGCGCAACCCTGGGAGAATCCTGCCAGCACGATGCGGTAGGACGGGATGCCGCGCTCGCGTTCACGCTCCAGCACGGCATCGATGAGGGCCTGCGAGGCGCGCAGGCCGGCCTCGTCCTCGGCCGCGGCGCCGCCGAACTGCAGGATGTCGTACCACGCCGGCATCACGTAGCCGCCATTGGCGGTCACCGGGCGCGAGGGCGCGTTCGGGAAGACGAAGCGCACGGGGCCGATGGACGACAGGTCCAGCTCCTCGCACAGCGGCACGAAGCTGCGGCCGTTGTCCCCCAGCCCGTGCATCACGATGATGGTCGAGCCCGGCGCCTCGCCGGTCTGGGCTTCCAGTATTTCGATGGGTCGATTGCTCATGTCCGCTCCTGCTGTTCCGTCCGCCATCGCCAGGTACCTGGGCGGCTATCCGCCTCACCTGCTGGTGCAGGCCGCCGAGCTGCTGGCCCAGGGGCGCCTGGGCGAGATGCTGGCGCGCAAGTATCCGCTGGGCCACGAGGTGCGCACCGACCGTGCCCTCTACGACTATGCGGTGGAGCTGAAGCAGCGTTTCCTGCGCAATGCCGAGCCGCTGTCCAAGGTGGTCTACGACAACAAGCTGAAGGTGGTGGGCCAGGCCCTGGGCACGCACACCACGGCCTCGCGCGTGCAGGGCGGGCGGCTCAAGGCCAAGCGCGAGATCCGCATCGCCAGCCTCTTCAAGGAGACGCCGGCCGCCTTCCTGAACATGATCGTCGTGCACGAGCTGGCCCACCTGAAGGAGCGCGAGCATGGCAAGGCCTTCTACCAGCTGTGCACCCACATGGAGCCGGACTATCACCAGCTGGAGTTCGACCTGCGGCTGCACCTCGCGCTGTTGGATTCGCAGCCACGGCCGGTGTCAGCACCGATGACTTCGGCGCCGGACCTGGGATGATGCGAACCTTGTGGAAACGAGGCGCATGAGGCGCCGATTCAGGAGCAAGCCATGGCCAAGGGTCAGCAACGCAGCAACAAGGAAGCGAAGAAGCCGAAGAAGGACTCCTCGCCGGCCAAGCCGGTGTCCCCGGGCGTGGTGATGCCCACCATCACGACGGTGGTCCCCGAGCGGGGCAAGAAGAAGAACAAGTGACGGCCCCGCGGCCAACGGCTGCGTAGGCCGGTCTCCCTTGGGGACGGCGGGCCGGCTCAGGACGACTTGGGCGTGTTCACCGCCCGCATGATCACCACCTCCGAAGCCTGGCCCTCGCGGGTGATCGTCACCTGGGTGTGGTCGGTGTTCTTCTCGTCGGTCAGGATCAGCAGGAACATGCCGTCGGGCATGGCCGACTCGCTGAACTGCCTGCCGCCGGCGCGTGCCTTCAGCTTGTCGCGGTAGAAGCCGGCGATCTTCTCGGTGGCGTCGGCACTGCTGAAGGTCATGGTCACCATGCTCCCCTCGTCGCTGGCCATGCGGCTGGCCTTGTCGGCCTGCTGCTCGGCGCCCGGGTAGAACGGCAGGCCGAGGTCGCTCTCGCTCACCTTGGCGTTGCCCATCTCGAAGTGCTGGGTCTTGCCGTCCTTGTCGGTGATGGTGGTCTTCACGCCGCCTTCGGACAGCGACACCTTCGCATCCTGGCCGTCCTTGGACAGCGAAGACTCGATCATCTTCTCGGCGGCTTTCTCGGACAGCTTGTCCTCGACCTTGCCGCAGGCGGACAGCAGCAGGGCGAGGGCGGCCGCGGCGGCCAGGGGCAGGAGGCGAGGGGGGCGTTGCAGAGTCATGGTTCCCTGAGGATGTGAGCGGCACGGGGCGCGCGAGGCGGCGCGCATTGTAGGAAGGCAAGGGGCCGCGCCGGCCGCCCCGACGGGGGTGCGAACAGGCCGATACATCTTTGTCGGCTCGGGGCTGCGCAAGGTCCGCCTGCGCTATTGCCACGCGCAGGGCGGCCCACTAGTGTCCGATTGCCGCGCCCCGCGTCGTTGCGACGGCGACCCACCCGACACATCCAGGAGATCTCGCATGAACCGTCCGCTGCTTGCCGGCCTGCTGTCGCTGGCCTTCGCCGTGCCGGCCTCCGCCGCCCGCATCGCCCCCACGTCCTACGACATTCCCAACGGCTCGGGCACCGCCTCGGGCGGCAGCTACAACTACTGGGACGCCGGCTATGGCGGCAGCGGCAACAAGACGACCGACGGCGCGCCGCTCACCGGCGGGCTGGGTGACCTGACCGATGGCGTGGTCACCACGCAGAACTGGAATGCGGTCGAGAACGTCACCGGCACGGGGCCCTACGTGGGCTGGAATGCGAACGTCACGCCGGACCTGACGCTGACCTTCAACTTCGGCGCCGCCGTGGACATCGACACCGTGCGCGTTCACGTCGACGAGTCCCAGGTCGGCGGCGTGAACCTGCCGACGACCCTGGCCCTGAGCTGGGAGTCCGGCGGCACGCAGACGCTGAACTTCAACATCGAGGACGACACGGCGGACGTGGCGCCGAGCTGGCTGGAGATCGGTGGCCTGGGCATCACGGGCGTGAACAGCCTGAAGATCAGCCTGGGCTACGGCGACCTCTGGGTCTTCGCCGACGAGGTGGAGTTCTACGATGCCGCTCCGATTCCGGAGCCGGGCAGCGTGGCGCTGATGCTGGCTGGCCTCGGCTTGGTCGGGGCAGCGGCGCGCAAGATGCGCCTCTGAACGGGTTCGACTCTCCCGTTTGCACAGCTGGCTGGCCGAGGCCGCGTGGTGGGCCCAGCGCCGGCCCGCCGTCCCCATGTGAGACCGCCTGACGCACCCGTCAGGCGGGGGGCCGGTCATTTCGTCCAGCCGTCCTTCAGTCCCGTGATCTTGTTGAACACGGGCTTGCCGGCCGCGTGGTCCTGGCTGTCGGCCACGAAATAGCCGTGGCGCTCGAACTGGAAGTTCGTGCCCGCGGCGGCCTGTGACAGTGACGGCTCGACGTAGGCCCGCACCACGCGCTTGCTGTCGGGGTTCAGGCTGGCCTTGAAGTCCTTGCCGCCGGCATCGGGCTGGGCCTCGGTGAACAGGCGGTCGTACAGCCGAACCTCGGCCTCCACGCCGCTGCCCGTGCCGCCATGGGCGCCGACCCAGGTGATCACGCCCTTGACCTTCACGCTGTCGGCGCCGGGCGTGCCGCTCTTGGTGTCGGGGATCAGCTCGGCATGCACGGCGGTGACCTTGCCGCCCGCATCCTTGTCGCAGCCGATGCACTTGATGACGTAGCCGTACTTCAGCCGCGCCAGGTTGCCGGGGTAGAGGCGGTGGTAGCCCTTGGGCGGCACTTCCTGGAAGTCCTCGGCCTCGATCCAGACCTCCTTGCCCAGCGTGAACTCGCGGCGGCCGCGTTCGGCGTGGCCGGGGTGCACGGGGGCACTGCAGGGCTCGACGTGGCCGGCGGAGAAGACCGTGTCCCAGTTGTCGATGACCAGCTTCAGCGGGTCCAGCACGGCCATCCCGCGGGCGGCAGTCGGGTCCAGCGTGTCGCGCAGCGCGATGTCCAGCGTCGAGTAGTCGATCCAGCTGTCGGCCTTGCTCACCCCGATGCGCTCGGCGAAGAGCTGGATCGCCTCGGGCGTGTAGCCGCGGCGGCGCAGGCCGACGATGGTGGGCATGCGCGGGTCGTCCCAGCCGTCGACGATGTGCTCGTCCACCAGTTGCTTGAGCTTGCGCTTGCTGGTGATGACGTAGGTGAGGTTCAGGCGCGCGAACTCGTACTGCCTGGGCAGCGGCTGTGCCAGCAGGCCGAGTTCGGCCAGGCGCTCCAGCACCCAGTCGTAGAAGGGGCGCTGGTCCTCGAACTCCAGCGTGCAGATGCTGTGGGTGATCTGCTCCAGCGCGTCTTCCAGCGGGTGGGCGTAGGTGTACATCGGATAGATGCACCACTTGTCGCCGGTGTTGTGGTGATGCGCGTGCTTGATGCGGTAGATGGCCGGGTCGCGCAGGTTGATGTTGGGGCTGGCCATGTCGATTTTCGCGCGCAGCACCATTGCGCCATCGGCATGCTTGCCGTCGCGCATCTCGCGCAGGCGCGCCAGGCTCTCGGCCGCGGGGCGATTCCGGTACGGGCTGTCGGTGCCCGGCTTGCCGAAGTCGCCACGGTTGACGCGCATCTCTTCGGCCGTCTGCTCGTCGACGTAGGCATACCCGGCCTGCACCAGCGCCTCGGCGGCGCGGTACATGAAATCGAAGTAGTTGCTGGCGTAGTACAGGTGCGAGGTGCCATGGGCGTCCCAGCCGAAGCCCAGCCACTTCACGGCGTCGAGGATGGAGTCGACGTACTCCTGCTCCTCCTTCTCCGGGTTGGTGTCGTCGAAGCGCATGTGGCACACGCCACCGTAGTCGCGTGCCAGGCCGAAGTTCAGGCAGATGCTCTTCGCATGGCCGACGTGCAGGTAGCCGTTGGGCTCCGGAGGAAAGCGGGTGCGGATCTTCGCGGGGTCCGGCTGCTGCCCGGCCTGGTGGGCGGCGTCGCCGGGCGTGCCGGCCCAGGTGCGGCTGGCATAGGTGCCCTGTTCCTGGTCGCGCTCGATGATGGCGCGCAGGAAGTTGCTGGGCTTGTTCTCGTCTTTGGGAGCGGCTTGGGTCATGGGCGGGCGCGAAGAAGGAGCCGTGATTCTATTGAGGGGCGGCAGGCTCCTGCGGCGGCGGGCCATGCGGCGGGGCGGGTGCTTCGCGGCGCGGCCGCATCCGTCCGTCGCAAGGGCGGGGACGGCGGCCCCAGCACGGCCTAGTGTGGCGCACCACACTAGGGTGCACGGCATCCCGTCACCACCGCGTCCCATGCTCGAACTTCTCCAGTTCCACCCCGCCTTCGGCCTGATGAACCCCAGCCCCTTCTGCATGAAGGTGGAGGTCTTCCTGCGGCTCGCCGGCCTGCCCTACCGCTGCCGCAACGGCGAGGTGCCGCTGCGCATGCCCAAGCGCAAGCTGCCGGTGCTGCGCGACGGCGACCTGCTGGTCTGCGACTCGCAGGCCATCCTCGTCCACCTGCAGCAGCGCTACGGTGCAGGCATGCCCGCATCGCTGAAGGCGCCGGAGACCGCCGGCGAGCTGGTGATCCGCCGCACGCTGGAGGAGCACACGCTGTTCGCCGGGCTTTGGCTGCGCTGGGTGGACCCGCCGGCCTGGCCGCAGCTGAAGGAGGCGATGTTCGGCCAGTTCCCCGCGCCGCTGCGCTGGGTGGTGCCGCCACTGGTCCGCCGCAAGATCCGGCGCGACATCTGGGGGCAGGGCGTCGGCCGGCACAGCCGCGAGGAGATCGTGGCCCGTGCGAAGGCCGACCTGGACGCCGTGGTCGAGCTGCTCGGCCCCTTGCCCTACTACGCCGGCCAGGAGCCCGGTGCGCTGGATGCGACGGTCTATGCCTTCGCCGCCAACATGCTCTGGGCACCGATCGACAGCCCGCTGCGCGCCCACGCCCGCGGCCAGCCGCGGCTGGTGGCCTATGCCCAGCGGATGCGGGAGCGGGTGGGCGCCTGATCCTGCGGGCTCGGGGATGTGCCTGGGGGTTGTTCCGCATGCGCCGCGAGGCGTCGGGCTCATAATTCTATACAACCGTATAAATGTGAGGCTACCCCCATGTCAGCAACTGCTCCGTCCTCGTCCCGGACCATTGCCCCCGATCCCGCCCTCTGGCCCAGCCGTCACGGTGCGGACCTGGTCAAGGCCCGTCGCACGGCGCGCCCGCTGCGCATGCTGATCCGTGGCGTGGACCCGGAACCCAGTCCGGACGAGTGGCATGCGCTGGGCGCGGCGCTGACCCGCGGCGACGCGATGGCCGACCGCCTGGCGCTGAGCATGCGCGGCGGGGGCATGCAGGCCGGCATGGCGCGCTTCGAGCAGGCGCTGGAGCGCGGCATCGCCAGCGTGCCCGATGCGTCGCCCGAGCTGCGCGACTTCTTCGCGGCGGTGGAGGCCCGCCCGGCCTGGGTGGACGAGGCCCGCCTGGCCGCGGGCGCCCACGCCTGCCATGTCGCCGGCCGCCTGGGCATGCGCGTGCTGCGCGATGCCGCGCTGATGGCCGGCTACCAGGCCTCGGCCATCAACCGCACGCTGGTGCTGACCGGCGCGCTGGCCAAGGGCGCCCAGCGCCGCGTGGCCGAGACCACCAAGTGGTGGCTGGACGTCACCGCCAACGGCGGCCTGGCCCGCGACGGCGCCGGCTTCAAGAGCACGATGCGCGTGCGCCTGATCCACGCCATGGTGCGCCAGCGCGTGCGCCGCATGCCGGAGTGGGACGCGGCCGAGCTCGGCGAGCCGGTCAACCAGGCCGACATGCTGGCCACCTACCTGGGCTTCAGCGTGATCTACCTCTTCGGCCAGCGCGTGATGGGGGTCAAGCTCAGCCAGCAGGAAGCCGAGGACGCGATGCACCTGTGGCGCTACATCGGCTGGCTGATGGGCGTGGAGGAAGGCCTGCTGGTCGACGACGAGATGGCCGGCCGCGTGCGCCTCTTCCACGTGCTGCTGAGCCAGGCACCGCCCGACGACAGCAGCAAGCAGCTCGGCCGCGCGCTGATGGACGAGCCGCTGACCCGCCACTACCCGCGCTGGCAGAAGCTCACCGGACGCTTCGAGCGCGCGCGCCACCTGAGCATCGTGCGCCTGTTCGTCGGCCGCGAGGGTATGCAGGACCTCGGCCTGCCCACGGGCACGCTGCCCTGGTATCCGGCGCTGTCGGTGCCCTGGGTCGGGCTGTGGCACCGCCTGGTCCGCCTGGCTCCCGGCGGGCGCGGCTGGCTGGCGCGCCGCGGGCGGCGCATGCAGGACACCTACCTGGCGATCCTGTTCGGCGCGGCCTCGCCCGAGCTGGCGCAGGTCGGGCATCCGGCGGCGCACGGCGCCGGGGGCACCCATGTGCGTCCGCTGAGCTGAGCGCAGGCCTCAGGACTGGGGTTGCTGCTTGTCGGGGTCCGCCGCGGCGGCAGGTGCGCCGCCGGGTGCCTGCAGTGCACGCTCGGCATAGCGGTTGAAGCGCCAGGCCGTGCCTTCCATCGTGATGCGGCGCCAGACCGCGCGCTTCTCGCCGGGGGTGTAGGCGGGCCAGTGCTGCACTTCCTCGTGCGTGCGGCCGCAGCCCTTGCATACGGCGTCACCCTGGTTGGTGGAGCAGATCGCGATGCAGGGCGTGTCCGGCGTCATCGCATACCAGGCCAGCCAGGCCTCGCGTGCGGTGGTGGGCATGCTGTCCTCGTCGCACAGCATCTCGTGGTAGTACACCATCAGTGCGTAGACCTCGGCCAGCGCACGCACCTCGGCGCAGGCCGAGATGCCGTCGGGTGAGGGCGAGATGTCGCGCCACCAGTTGATGGCGGACTCGATGTCGGTGATGTGGATGCCGGCCATCGCGTCGTCTTGCTGGAGTGCGCCCGGCATCAGGCTTGTTCGGCCGCCAGCAGCGCGGCCAGGGCGGCTTCCACCGCGGGGCGCTGCACGCCCTCGGCCAGCGTGACCGGCGCACCGGCCAGGGCCGCGGCGCCTTCGGTCTTCAGGCGCTTGACCCAGGCGCCGGCCTCGCGGCCTTCGGCGAAGCCCTGGCTTTGCAGCAGCAGGCTGCCGTCGGCGGCACTGAGCTTGAAGTAGAAGCGGTTGTCCGCTTCGCGGTACTGCTTGAAGACGGGCAGAGCGGTCCTGGCCTGCGCCTGCGCCGCCTGTTTCTGCGCAACGGCGGCGAAGGGCCGCAGGCCCACGGCCTGGCGCAGCTCCTTCAGGAAGGGCGCGGCCACGGCACGCGCCTTGGCCGCGCCGGCCTGCAGGATGGCCTCGATTTCGTCGGGGCGGGACATCAGTGCGGCGTAGCGCTCGCGCATGGGGCCGATATGCGCCTCGATGAGCTCCACCGTGCGCTGCTTGGCCTCGCCCCAGGCCAGTCCGCCGCGCAGGTCGGCGTGGAAGGACTGCCGCTGCGCCTCGGCCGCGAAAGCATCGTGGATGGTGACCAGGTGGGCGTTTTCCGGGTCCTTGGCCTCGCCCGGCAGCCTGGAGTCCGTGACGATGCGCGCGACCGCCTCCTTCAGCGCCTTCGCGCCGCCCTCGAACAGCGGCACGGTGTTGTCGTAGCTCTTGGACATCTTGCGACCGTCCAGGCCGGGTAGGGTGGCCACGCTCTCCTCGATCTCCGCCTGCGGCAGCACGAAGAGGTCCTTGCCCTGTCCGAAGAGATGGTTGAAACGCTGCGCGACGTCACGCGCCATCTCGATGTGCTGCACCTGGTCGCGGCCCACGGGCACGCGCCGGGCGTTGAACAGCAGGATGTCGGCGGCCATCAGGATCGGGTAGCTGAACAGGCCCATCGTGACGCCGGCGTCGGTCTCCTCGCCAGCGGCTTCGTTGGCGTCGGCGGCGGCCTTGTAGGCATGGGCGCGGTTCATCTGGCCCTTGGCGGTGACGCAGGTCAGCAGCCAGCACAGCTCGGTGGTCTCGGGGATGTCGCTCTGCCGGTAAAAGGTGACGCGCTGCGTATCCAGGCCCGCGGCCAGCCAGGTGGCGGCGATCTCCAGCCGCGAGCGCTCGATGCGCGCCGGGTCGTCGCACTTGATCAGCGCGTGGTAGTCGGCCAGGAAGAAAAAGCTCTCCACGCCGGCCCCGCGGCTGGCGGCGATGGCCGGCCGGATCGCACCGACGTAGTTGCCCAGGTGGGGCGTGCCGGTGGTCGTGATGCCGGTGAGGACTCTTGCGGTCATGGCGGATGACGAAATCTGTGTAGGCGGGAAGCGCGAGCGCGCGATTGTAGGAGGCCGGTTCCATCCCACTGGCGTCGAGGATGGCGCCCCAAAAGGTACGTGCTTTTGATGTTGCAGCGCACTAGACTGCGCTCATGAAAAAGATCGTGATCCTGATTTCCGGACGGGGCTCCAACATGGAGGCCATCGTCCAGGCCTGCACCAACCAGGGTTGGGCGGCCAGGGTCGCTGCAGTCATCAGCAACGAACCCGATGCGCCCGGCCTGGCCTACGCGACCAAGCTGGGCATTGCCACCGGCGTCGTGGCCCATCAGGACTACGGCACGCGTGAAGCCTTCGACGACGAACTGGCCCGCACCATCGATGGTTTCGGCCCCGATGTCGTGGCCCTGGCGGGTTTCATGCGCGTGCTGACCCCGGGCTTCGTGCGCCACTACGCCGGCCGCCTGGTCAATGTGCATCCCTCGCTGCTGCCGGCCTTTCCGGGCCTGCACACGCATCGCCGTGCGCTGGATGCCGGCACCAAGATCACCGGCGCCACCGTGCACCTGGTGACCGACCAGCTGGACCACGGCCCCATCCTGATCCAGGCGGCCGTACCGGTGCAGCCGAACGACACCGAAGAGACGCTGTCCAAGCGCGTGCTCGACAAGGAGCACCAGATCTACCCGCAGGCCGTGCGCTGGATGATCGAAGGCACGTTGCGCATACAGGGCAACCAGGTCGTGCAGACCGAAGGCGAGCCGCAATTGCTGGTCGAAGCACGGGTCGCCGTCTGAGCCTGGACCCGATGTCCCAGGGCCCCCTGGGATAATCCGTCGATGCATCCGAAAGCCCTGCTGGACCTGGCCACCGAACTGTTGCGTCAGGTCCTGAAATTCGATTCCCCTGCCGACGCGGTCGTCTCCAGCTTCTTCCGTCAACATAAGGCCCTGGGCTCGCGCGAGCGCCACACCCTGGCCGAGACCACCTATGCCGTGCTGCGCCGGCGCCTGCTGTGGCAGCACCTGGCGCAAAGCGGCAGCGGTCCGCTGGAGCGGCGCCTGGCCATCCTGGCCTGGCAGGGCAGCGATTCCTTCCTGCGTGCGGCGCTGACGCCGGCCGAAGCCGAATGGCTGGAGTCCTCGCGCAAGATCGACTTCGCCACGCTGCCCGAGCCGCAGCGCCACAACCTGCCGCCCTGGCTGGCCGAGAAGCTGCACGAGCGGCTGGACGTGGAAGGCGACGAGTCTGCTTTCTGGCAACTGGTCGACGGCCTGTCCCAGCCCGCACCGCTGGACCTGCGCGTCAATGCGCTCAAGGGCAGCCGCGAGCAGGCCATGGCCTCGCTGCGCGCGGCCGGCTTCGAGGCCGCGCCCACGCCGCTGTCACCCTGGGGACTGCGGCTGGAGGGCAAGCCCGCGATCAACAAGCTGGAGGCTTTCACCAGTGGCCTGGTCGAGGTGCAGGACGAAGGCAGCCAGTTGCTGGCCCTGCTGACGGAGGCCAAGCGAGGCGAGATGGTGGTGGACTTCTGCGCCGGCGCCGGTGGCAAGACCCTGGCCCTGGGCGCGATGATGCGCAACACCGGGCGGCTGTATGCCTTCGACGTTTCCGGTCACCGGCTGGATGCGCTGAAGCCGCGGCTGGCGCGCAGCGGCCTGTCCAACCTCTATCCGATCCAGATCGCCCACGAGCGCGACGACCGCATCAAGCGCCTGTACGGCAAGATCGACCGGGTGCTGGTCGACGCGCCTTGCTCCGGCCTGGGCACCCTGCGCCGCAACCCGGACCTGAAATGGCGCCAGTCGCCCAAGGCCGTGGCCGAGCTGCAGGACAAGCAGCAGGCCATCCTGGCCAGTGCCGCGAGGCTGCTCAAGCCGGGCGGACGGCTGGTCTACGCCACGTGCAGCCTGCTGGCCGAGGAAAACGAGAACGCGGCCGCAGCATTTTCCGAGGGCCAACGGGAATTCAGGCCCCTGCCGGTGGCCGGAATATTGGAGAAGGCCGGCGTGGAAAATGCGCAGGCCCTCGTGCAAGGTGACCATCTGCAGCTGTGGCCGCACCGTGACCGCACCGACGGATTCTTCGCCGCCGTCTGGGAACGCAGCTGACATCCAGGGGTCCAACTCCAGCGGGCGGTGCAGCAATCCAAACCCCCGCCGCCCCTGGGGTCCGCTGCAAGCATTTGCAAGTGCCTTGATCTCGGCCAAATAGGCCGCACTGTTCGCGGCACCTGGTTTGCACGTGCCACCTACAATCCCGCCACTTTTTTCCGTGTGTCCTGTTTGAAAAGGATATTTCGAGCATGTCCGAATCCCTGCCTCTGTGGCAAACCGTCTCCGACGGCTTGGTGAGCTGGCTGGCCAATGGCCTGGCCGGCGCGAGCTGGTGGGAGATCGTCCTCTACACCCTGGTGGCGACCCACATCACCATCGCCGGCGTGACGATCTACCTGCACCGCTCCCAGGCCCACCGCGCGCTGGACCTGCATCCGGTGGTGGCCCATTTCTTCCGCTTCTGGCTGTGGGTGTCCACCGGCATGGTGACCCGGGAATGGGTTTCCATTCACCGCAAGCACCACGCCAAGTGCGAGACCGAGGAAGACCCGCACAGCCCGCAGACCCGCGGCATCCGCACCGTGCTGTCGCGCGGCGCCGAGCTGTACCGCGCCGAGGCTGCCAACGCCGACACCATCGCCCGCTACAGCCACGGCACCCCGAACGACTGGGTCGAGCGCAACGTCTACAGCCGCTTCGGCTGGCAGGGCGTGGGCCTGATGCTGATCGCCGACGTGCTGCTGTTCGGCGCCATCGGCCTGACCGTGTGGGCCGTGCAGATGCTGTGGATCCCGATCAACGCGGCCGGCATCATCAACGGCATCGGCCACTACTGGGGCTACCGCAACTTCGAGGCCCCGGACGCCAGCACCAACGTCTCGCCGATCGGCATCATCATCGGCGGCGAGGAGCTGCACAACAACCACCATACCTACCCCACCTCGGCCAAGTTCTCGATCAAGCCTTACGAGTTCGACATCGGCTGGGTCTACATCCGCACGCTGGCAGCGCTCAGGCTGGCCACCGTGCGCAAGACCGCACCGCGCCTGGCGCTGGGCGCCATCAAGCCGGTGGCCGACGAGAAGACGCTGGAGGCCATCATCGCCAACCGCTACGAGCTGATGGCCGGCTTCGCGCGTGAGCTCAAGCGCGCCGCCTCGGCCGAGCTCGGCCGCCTGAAGGACGCGGGCCAGCAGCACTCGGCCCAGTCGGTGAACCTGCAGCGCGTCAAGCGCTGGCTGCACCGCGACGCCGACAAGGTGCCGCAGGCCATGGTCAGCGGCATCGAGCAGACCCGCGCCGACCATCCGGTGCTCGACAAGCTGCTGACGATGCGCGAGGAACTGCGCCAGCTGTGGACGCGCTCCGGCGTCTCCGCCGAGCAGCTCGTCGTCGAACTGCAGGCCTGGTGCCACAAGGCCGAGGAAAGCGGCATCGCCGCGCTGCAGGAGTTCTCGCGCAAGCTGCGCGCAGCCCACGCCTGACCACGCAGCATCCGCTTGCCGACGACGCCCCGCCCCGTGCGGGGCGTTCGCTTTTGGGGAACCCGCGGGGCTTGCCGCCACTCCCAAGGCTCTTGCCTGTGCCGGCCCCGGGGCCGACGCATACTCTGCGCCGCGCCGGAATCGGCGGCGCGCCAACATACACACCGCTCATGAGCCCATCGACCCTGCGCCTCGCAAGCCGTCTGACCCTCGCCCCGGTGGCCCTGGCCGCCGCCATGCTGATGTCCGTCATGCCCGCGGGCGCCGCGGCGCCGGTGAAGGCGAAGGCCGAAGTCCTGCCTGCCGGCATGGCCCGCGTGACCTCGGTCGAGGGCATAGACGAATACCGGCTGGCCAACGGCCTGCAGGTGCTGCTGATCCGCGACGACAGCAAGCCGACGACCACGGTCAACCTGACTTACCACGTCGGCTCGCGCTACGAGAACTACGGCGAGACCGGCATGGCCCACCTGCTGGAACACCTGCTGTTCAAGGGTTCGCCCAAGCATCCGCTGGTCTGGTCGGAGTTCAACAAGCGCGGGCTGCGCGCCAATGGCAGCACCTGGTTCGACCGTACCAACTACTTCGCCAGCTTCGCCGCCAACGAGGACAACCTGCGCTGGTACCTGGGCTGGCAGGCCGACGCCATGGTCAACAGCTACATCGCGCGCAAGGACCTCGACAGCGAGATGACGGTCGTGCGCAACGAGATGGAGATGGGCGAGAACAGCCCCGACCGCATCCTGTTCGAGAAGACCGTGGCTGCGATGTACCAGTGGCACAACTACGGCAAGTCCACCATCGGCGCGCGCGCCGACGTCGAGAACGTCGACATCCCGCGCCTGCAGGCCTTCTACCGCCAGTACTACCAGCCGGACAACGCGACGCTGATCGTCTCCGGTCGCTTCGACGAGGCCAAGGTGCGGTCCTGGGTGAAGGAGTTCTTCGGCAAGATCCCCAAGCCGAAGCGCGTGCTGCCCAGGCTCTACACGCTGGAGGCGGTTCAGGACGGCGAGCGCAGCGTGACCCTGCGCCGCGTCGGCGGCACGCCGCTGCTGTTCGCCGGCTACCACGTGCCGGCGGCGGCGGACCCCGACTTCGCCGCCGTCGAGGCCCTGGGACTGATCCTGGGCGACACGCCTTCGGGCCGGCTGCACAAGCGCCTGACCGAGAAGGAGCTGGCGGCTTCGGTCTTCTCCTTCACCGAGGGCCTGGCTGATCCGGGCTTTGCGCTCTTCGGCGCCGAGCTGGGGGCCGGCCAGGACCCCGAGCCCGCCCGCAAGGCCCTGCTGGAGACCCTGGAGTCGCTGCGCACCGAGCCCATCACCGAGGAGGAGCTGAACCGCGCCAAGGCCAAGTGGCTGAAGGGCTGGAGCACCGCCTTCACCGATCCGCAGACCGTGGGCGTTTCGCTGTCCGAGGCCGTGGCCCAGGGCGACTGGCGCCTGTTCTTCCTCACGCGCGACCGTGTGAAGGCCCTGAAGCTGGCCGATGTGCAGCGCGTGGCGCAGTCGCTGCTGGTGACTTCCAACCGCACGCTGGGCGAATACGTGCCGACGGCCAAGCCGCTGCGGACGCCGAGCCTGCCGCGCGTGGACGTGGCGGCCCAGCTGAAGGACTTCAAGGGCGAGGCCGCCCAGGCCGCGGCCGAGGCCTTCGAGGCCACGCCGGCCAACATCGACGCCCGCACCAAGGTCTCCAGCCTGCCCGTGGGCATGAAGGTGGCGCTGCTGCCCAAGGCGACGCGAGGCGGCGCGGTGCAGGCCACGCTGGTCCTGCGCTACGGCGACGAGAAGTCGTTGGCCAACTGGGGCCGCACGCCCGACGCGCTGGCGGCCCTGCTCGACAAGGGCACGGCGACGCTGAACCGCGAGCAGATCCAGGACAAGCTCGACGAACTGCAGACCGAGCTGTCGATCAGCCAGGCGCCGGGCCAGCTGGTGGTCCAGCTGCGTTCGCGACGCGCCCACCTGGTGGAGGCGATCAACCTCGTCGCGCAGATGCTGCGCACGCCCGCGCTGCCGGCGCCGGTGCTCGAGGAGGTGCGTCGCCAGGCGCTCGCCCAGGTGGAGCAGCAACGCAAGGAACCCGATGCCGTGCTGTCCAACGCGATGGAGCGCCACGGCAACCCCTACCCCGCGGGTGACGTGCGCTACGCGCCGACCTTCGACGAGATCGAAGCCGACCTCAAGGCCGTCAAGCTCGAGCGCGTGCGCGAGTTCCACCAGGCCTTCCTGAGCGCAAGCCATGCCGAGTTCGCCGCCGTCGGCGACCTCGACGAGCCCGCAGTGCAGGCGGCGCTGCAGACGGCCTTCGGCGACTGGAAGGGCAGCCAACCCTATGCCCGTATTCCCGACCCACTGGTGCCGCTGCCGCCGGCCAAGCTGGAATTCGCCACCCCCGACAAGCAGAACGCCACGCTGGCGCTGCGCCTGCCGCTGCCGCTGACCGACCGCGATGCCGACTATCCGGCGCTGATGATGGCCAACCACCTGCTGGGCGCCGGCGGCGACTCCCGCCTGTGGAACCGCATCCGCGAGAAGGAGGGGCTGTCCTACAACGTCTACAGCGCCGTGCAGTGGAATCCGCTGGAGCCCAACTCGACCTGGAACGCCGAGGCCATCTTCGCCCCGTCGAACCGGGCCAAGGTGGAGCAGGGCATGCGCGAGGAGATCGAGCGCGCCGTCGCGCAAGGCTTCAGCGAGAAGGAACTGGAGGCCGGCAAGCGCAGCCTGCTGAATTTCCGCCAGCTCTCGCGTGCCCAGGATGGCCGTCTGGCCGCCGGCCTGGCGCAGAACCTCTACCTGGGCCGCAGCTTTGCCGATGCGGCGCGGGTGGATGCCGCGCTCAAGGCGCTGACCCTGGCCCAGGTCAACGCCGCGCTCAAGCGCTACCTGCCGCTCGACAAGCTGGTGTGGGGCGTGGCCGGCGATTTCGAGGCGAAACCGGCCGCTGCGCCGGCCTTGGCCAAGCCGGTTCCGGCACCGGCCAAGTAGGAAGCAGGGGCGAAGCCGCCCTTGCGGAAACGAAGAAGGCCGCCCGGAGCGATCCGGGCGGCCCTCTTCGTTCCTGCCTGCGCCGTGTGCGGGCGGGCCCGCTCAGATGGCGAAATCTTCCAGTTTCTTGCCGGAGGCCAGCGCGGCCTGCACCCACTTGGGCTGCAGGCCGCGGCCGGTCCAGGTCTCGCCGCTGGCGGGGTTGCGGTACTTCGGCGGGACCTTGCGCCCGGCCTGGCTGGACTTGCCGCCGGCCTTGGTGCCGATGACCTTGCCGCCGAGGTCGGCCACGCTCAGGTCGTGTTCGGTCATCAGCGATTTGATTTGTGCGATGACGCTGGCGCGTTCGGCACGGCGGGCATCGAGCAATTGTTTTTCGAGATCGGCCTGCTGCTTTTCCAGTGCTGCTTTCTGAGCGAGCAGATTCTGATAGGAGCTCATGAGTCGTGTCCTTGGGTCTTGGTGCTGGAGCGAATGCGCCGCCGAGGGCCGCAGTTTCGGTGCGCGTATCTCAAACTCGTGCACGGCGCCCGCTGACGGTGCCGGGAGGAAAGGATCACGGGCGGCGGAAACCGCCTTTACCGAAGTGACAAGAAGTATAGCCAGCCAGTCTCGATACTGGTTGGGAGTTCTATCTATTTGTCCTCGCCCTGCGGAGGGATGACGCAACAGACCCCGGCGGAAATTGCGCAAATTGCGTATTTCCACGCAACCGGCGTTAATGATTGCGGAGGTTGCTACCCCATCAGCGGCCTGCGGCGGCCGCGCCCAGTTCGATTACCGCCATTGCGTACATGCTGGACTGGTTGTAGCGGGTGATGGCGTAGAAGTTCTCGGTGCCGGCCACGTATTGGGGTGCGGCGTTGCCGTTCTCCAGCTTGACCAGGGCCAGCAGGCCGGGGTGGCTGTAGGCGGCAGGCGGCAGATGGGCGCCGAGCGCCCGCATTTGCCCGGGGCGGAAGGTGGGCAGGATATCGGGAGCCATCAGTTTGCCCAGCGCCTGAGCATCCGCCGGTATGCGTACCGGGTAATGCGTGGATATGGCACGCTGCCAGCCGTGTTCGGCCAGGTAATGGGCCACGCTGCCTATCGCGTCGGCCGGGCTGCGCCACAAATCGATGTGACCGTCACCATCGAAATCGATGGCCCAGCGCCGCCATGAACCGGGCATGAATTGGGGCAGGCCCAGGGCGCCGGCATATGAGCTGGACGGATCCTGGGGCCGCAGGCCCTGCTCTTTGCACAGCAACAGAAACTGCTCCAGCTCGTTGCGGAAAAACGGGCTGCGGTCGCGTGGCGCGCCGCCCGGATAATCGAAGGCCAGCGTCGCCAGCGCGTCCAGTGCCCGCCAGCTGCCTATTTGCTGGCCATATATGGTTTCGACGCCGATGAGGCCGACGATGATTTGCTGGGGCACGCCGTAGCGTTCCTCGGCCAGTTGCAGCCAGCGGCCGTTGGCCTGCTCGAAGGCGCGCGCAGCCTTGATGCGGCGGGGTTCGACGAAGCGCGAGCGGTAGACCTTCCAGTTCTTCGGCGTGCCCGCGGGGAAGGGTAGTACCGCGCGTGCGACGGTGGCCTGGTAGCGCGCCTCGCCCAGGGCCTGGGCCACCCATGCGGGATCCAGCTGCAGGCGCTGGGAGGCGTCGGCGACCCAGCGTGCGACGTCGGCGCGTTGTGCGTAGCGGCCCGGCTCGGTGGGCGAGGGCGTGGCGGGGGCCTCGGCGGACGCCGCGGCAGCCGGCACCGGTGCTTCCAGCGCACGTGACTGCGGCAGGCCCGCATCGGCGACCACGCTGGCGCGGGCCGCATCGGTGGGCGGCTGCACGGCGGCATCCGATGCCGGTGCACGGGCCGCCGCCGATTCGATCGCGGCGCCGGGTTCCTGTCGCGGTGGCGGCGCGCTCTGGCAGGCGGCGACGGCCCAGGCAGCCGCGCAGGCCAGGAGGCAGGCGGCGAGCGGGCTGGCGGGATGCGAGGCGGCGGTCGGGAAGGCGGCGGGCAGGTCGTCGGAACGCGTGCGGGTCATCGGCGGAAGAAGGGGAGCACAAAGGAGGCAGGGCCCCGAGCCTATCCGAGGACGTGCCGCCGCCGCGGTGTGCGGCGCGCGGGGCGTTGCAGCCCCGCTACCCCTGGGGAGCCTGTAATGCCGCCGTGCCGCCGCGGTGCGCCCGCACCGAACGCACCAGTGCCCTGGCCGCCGCCAGCAGCCTGCGCCGCTGTCGGCGCGAAGGATGGCGTGGCAGGTTGGCGTCCTGCGGGCCGTAGCGCAGGGCGTCGAGCCGCTCCAGTTCGCTCACCAGCGGCAGCGCGGCGCGGCCGTATTCCTTGCGCAGCAGGCGTGCCAGGGTCAGCGGCGGCTGGTGGGCCGCGGCCTCGATGCCCACGCTTTCCAACAGGCTGCGTACCTGGGCGTAGGACACCAGCCAGGGATCGAAGCGGCGGCGCTCCCACCAGGCCCACACCAGCGCCGCCAGGCTCAGGTTGGTCAGCGCGATGACCAGGGCGCGGGCCAGGTCGGTCCAGTCCTCGGCGTCCAGACCTAGCCGACGCAGAACATCGAGCTGGCGGCCCTGCGAGTAGTTCAGCACCGACTGGTTCCAGGTGTTGTTCATCGCGTCCCAGAAGTTGCGCAGCTGCTGGCCGAAGGCCGGGTTGAGGGCCGTCAGCGTGCTGCTGACCACGGTCGGCGGCGCCGCCAGCCGGCGCCCGCGCTCGACCCGTGCCGGGTCCACCGCCGCGGTCGGATCCACCCGCACCCAGCCCAGGCCTTCCTGCCAGTACTCGGCCCAGGCGTGGGCGTCGCTGTTGCGCACGATCCAGTAGCCGTCCACCGGGTTGAGCTCACCGCCCTGGAAGCCGGTGACCACGCGGGCCGGCACACCCATGGCCCGCATGATGACGACATAGGCTGCTGCGAAGTGCTCGCAGAAGCCGGTGCGGCGGTCGAACCAGAACTCGTCGACGGCCTCGTTGCCATAGGTGCCCGGGCTGAGCGTGTAGCGATAGTTCTCGCGCCGGATGTGGCCCAGCACCGCCCGCGTCAGGGTGGACGCATTGGCCTGCGCGAAGACGGGATCGGCGCGCAGCTGTCGTGCCCAGGCCAGGGTGCGCGGGTTGCGGCCGGCCGGCAGCTCCAGGTGTTCGGCGAGCATGGCCTCGCCGGCCTCGGCCCCGGCGCGGAAGGCCATCCAGGCGCGGGCCCGCAGGCGCATGCGGTCGGTCACCGGCAGCACGGTCTGCCATTGCATGCCCCGCTGCATCAGCCGCGGCGGGCGGTCGCCGTCGACCTCGGGCTTGAAGGGCGTGGCCTCCAGCAGGGGCAGCGTGCTCTGCCGGGTGGGTTCGAGCGTCACCTCGTATTCCAGCGGCTTGCCTGAGACCGTGATGGCCTCGGCCGTGGCCAGCGCGCTGCGGGAGTACGGATAGGGGGTCTCGCGCCAGCGCAGCCCGTCGAAGCTGGTCAGCACCGGGCCGCGGAAGTACAGCGCCGGCTGGGACGGCACGCTGCCCCCCAGGAAGCGCACGCGCATCGCGATCGAGTCGTCCAGCGCCATCTCGGCGATCTGGCCCAGCGTCATCTGGCCCGACAGCCCCGTGTTGGCCATTGCGTCCTGCGGCCGGCCCCACAGCGGCGGCAGGCGCGGGAAGAGCATGAACAGCACGACCATGATGGGCGCACCCAGCGCAGCGGTGCGCGCGGCCAGCGCCGCGGCGTCGCGCACGCGGGGGCGGCCCACCGGCAGGTTGGCCAGGGTCAGCGAGGTCAGCAGGCCCCACACCGCCAGCAGCATCGCAGCGGCCGTCAGCAGGCTCTGCGAGTACAGGAACTGGGTCAGGATCAGGAAGAAGCCAAGGAAGAAGACGACGAAGGCGTCGCGCCGCGCGCGCAGTTCCAGCGTCTTCAGCGCGGTCAGTGCGACCACCAGCGTGACGCCCGGCTCCTGGCCCAGCAGCGTGCGGTGGCTCCACCAGGTCAGGGCGCAGGACAGCAGCAGCAGAAAGCCGAGGAAGAAGCGGCTGGGCAGCGGGCCGTCGCGCCAGGCCAGCACGCCGCGCCACAGCAGGGCGATCGCCGCGAAGGCGGTGGCCCAGGCCGGCAGGCGCGCGGCGTGCGGCGCCACCGTCCAGCCGATGACCACGAGCAGGAAGAGCACGTCGCGGTTGTCGCGCGCCAGGCCGCTGCGGCGGCCGGCGGCCGTGGCCAGCGGGGCCTGGGTGATGCGGGCTTCGGCGCTCACGATCGGACCTGCCACATCGCCAGCGCCTCCAGGCAGCGCAGCCGGTGCAGGTCGCCGGTGGAGGGCTCGATCTGCTGGCCGGGCAGGCGCAGGCCGTAGGCCAGGTCGCCGCGGTCGGCCGACCAGATCCAGGCGGTCAGGCGCGACAGCCGGGCTTCGGGCGGCAGCGGTGCGGCGCTCGTCCAGTCCAGCCAGAGATCCTGCTGCACCCGGGTCTCGCGGTCGCGGCTGACCAGCGTGCCCGTGGCGGCCAGCGTGCGGGTGGACTTCTTCCAGGCCACCAGGCGCAGCGCGTCGCCGCGCCGCCAGTCGCGCACGCCGTCGACCTCGTCGCCGGCCAGGATGCGCGAGCGCGGATGGTTGCCGCTGGCCTGCGGGCCGGCCGCCAGGGGCGGGGCCGGGCGTTCGGGGGCGGGCCACACCAGCACCTCGGCTGCCGGGCGCCAGATCGACCAGGCATGGAAGAGGCCGAAGGGAAAGCGCGTGTGGATGGTGATGCGCGGCAGCGGGTAGCGCCCGCGGCGGTCGGCCGCGACGCTCAGGTGCACCGTTGCGCTGCCCATGCCTGGCACGTCCACCCAGGTCCAGGCGGCCGGGTCGGCGGCCTTGTCGCCCACGCGCAGCCCCAGGGCGGGCCGGGCGTGGGTGTCGGCGTTGTCCAGCACGGCCTCCACGACGGCGGCCTCGCCTGCGTGCACGGGTTGCGGCTCGCGCAGATGCAGCGACAGGCCGCGCAGCGTGCGGTGGGTCATGTGCAGCGAGACGATCGCGCTGCCACCCAGCAGGAAGGTCAGCAGGTAGCCCAGGTTGAGCTGGAAGTTGATCGACGACAGCAGCAACACCAGCAGCACGGCGGAGAACACCCAGCCGGCACGCGTCGGCAGGATGTAGACGTTGCCGTGGTGCAGTTGCAGGTTGTCCTTGCGCGGATGGCGCGCGTTCCAGAACTGCCGCAGGCGCCGCGGCAGGTCCAGCGGGGACCGCGGTGCGGGGTCGATGTCGGACAGTGCGGGGGTGGCCGGGATCATGGAGTCCGCGACGGGAGGCAAGGGGGCTTCAGCGCAGTTCCGTGGCGGCGATCATCGCGCGCACCTGCTCGACGCTGCCGCGGCCGGCCTGCGGCACCGGCACCATGCGGTGGGCCAGCACCTGGGGCGCGACGGCCTGCAGGTCGTCGGGCGAGACGTGGTCGCGCCGCATCAGCAGCGCACGCGCCTGGGCCGCGTGCAGCCAGGCCAGGCCGGCGCGCGGGCTGATGCCCTGCACGAACCAGCGGCCGGAGCGCGTGGCACCGATCAGCAACTGCAGGTAGTCCAGCAGCGGGCCGGAGACGTGCACGGCCTGCACCGCGCGCTGGGCGGCCTGAAGGTCCTCGGGCGACATCACGGGCTTCAGGCCCGCCAGTGCGGCGCGGCGGTCGGTGCCGGCCAGCAACTCGCGCTCGCTGGCCGCGTCCGGATAGCCCAGCGAGATGCGCAGGGCGAAGCGGTCCAGCTGCGACTCCGGCAGCGGGTAGGTGCCGAGCTGGTCGCTGGGGTTCTGGGTGGCGATGACGAAGAACGGCTGGGGCAGCGGGCGGGTCTGCCCCTCGACCGTGACCTGGCGCTCCTCCATCGCCTCCAGCAGCGCGCTCTGCGTCTTGGGGCCGGCGCGGTTGATCTCGTCGGCGAGCAGCACCTGGGTGAAGACCGGGCCGGGGTGGAAGACGAAGCCGCCCTGGCCGTCCTGGATGTTGCGCTCCCAGACGCTGACGCCGGTCATGTCCGAGGGCAGCAGGTCGGCCGTGAACTGCACGCGCGAGAATTGCAGCCCCAGCGAGGCGGCCAGTGCATGGGCCAGGGTGGTCTTGCCGACGCCGGGCACGTCCTCGATCAGGAGATGCCCGCCGCACAGCAGGCAGGTGACGCAGTCCTCGATCTGCGGCCGTTTGCCGACGATGATCGTGCTAATCTGGTTCACCAGATTGACGAGCTGGGTGTGCAAGGTGGTCATCCCGCGACCTTAGCAGCTGCAGCAAAAGCCGGCCGATCGATCAACGCACAAGATTCCATGTTGTTGTCCGGCATCCGTCGTCTGTTCAAGCCTGAGCGTGCCATGGCACCTACTGCCTTCTATACCCATCCGGCCTGCCTCGAGCACGACATGGGCGACGGCCACCCCGAGTGCCCCGAGCGCCTGCAGGCCATCGAGCAGATGCTGCGTGCCAGCGGCCTGGGCGCGCACCTCGCGCGACGCGAGGCGCCCAGCGCCCAGACCAGCGACCTCGGCCTGGCCCACGAGGCCGGCTACGTGGCCAACCTGTCCGACTTCATGGCCCAGGTGGCCGCCTCCGGCAAGACGCGCGCGGTGGACCCCGACACCTGGGTCGGCCCCGGCAGCCTGGAGGCCGCGCTGCGTGCCGCCGGCGCCGCGGTGGCCGCCACCGACGCGGTGATCGATGGCGAGGCCGCCAACGCCTTCTGCGCCGTGCGCCCGCCCGGCCATCACGCCACGCGGCGCCAGGCCATGGGCTTCTGCTTCTTCAACAACGTGGCCATCGCCGCACGCCATGCGCTGGACGTGCGCGGCCTGCAGCGCGTGGCGGTGGTGGACTTCGACGTGCACCACGGCAACGGCACCGAGGACATCCTGGCCGGCGACGACCGCGTGCTGATGGTCAGCTTCTTCCAGCACCCGCTGTATCCGTATTCCGGCACCGAGAACCCGGCGCCGAACATGGTCAACGTGCCGATCCCGCCGCGCACCCGCGGCATGGAGATCCGCGACGTCATCGAGACCCAGTGGATCCCGGCGCTGGAGCGCTTCAAGCCGCAGATGGTCTTCGTCTCGGCCGGCTTCGACGCCCACCGCGACGATGGCCTGGCCCAGCTGGGGCTGGTCGAGGCCGACTACGAATGGATCACGATGCGGGTGATGGACATCGCCCGCCGGTTCGCGGATGGGCGCCTCGTGTCCTGCCTCGAAGGCGGCTACAACCTGAGCGCGCTGGCGCGCAGCGTCGAAGCGCATCTGCGCGTGCTGAGCAACCAGCCGCTGCCGCTGCAGTCGGCCTGATCCCGGCGCTGCGGGTGGCTTCGCCCGGGCGACAGGGCCGAGCACCGGGCCGCTCCAATCCGGCGCTATTCCCATGCGGGATCGGCCGACGCATGCGTCGGACGAGGGGCTGCAGGTAAGCTCCTGCGAATGGCCTTGAACCCGAACATCAAACACCATGTCTTCAGCCCCGACGAGCTGCTCAAGCTCGCCGACGATCTCACCAGACCCACCGCGCTGACCGAGCTGGCCGTGCTGGCCGGCTGCCTGTTCATCGCCTGGGGCATTGCGCGCCTCGTGCGCGGCAGCCAGGTGCTGCAGGGCTCGATCTGGTTCGGCCAGCGCATCGTCGACGGCGTGTTCTTCCCGGTGCTCGCCGCGCTGCTGGGGCTGGGCGCACGCGAGCTGCTGACCGGCGTCGTGCCCATCGCCGTCTTCAAGCTGGCGATTCCCATCCTGACCTCGCTGGCGCTGATCCGGCTGACGGTGCGCGTGCTGCAGGCGGCCTTCCCCAACTCCCACCTGATGCGCGTCATCGAGCGCTCCTTCTCCTGGGGCGCCTGGATCGTCGTCGTGCTGTGGATCACCGGCGTGATGCCCTGGCTGCTGGACGAGATGGACGCCATCAGCTGGAAGATCGGCGCAACCCAGCTGACCCTGCGCAACGTGGTCGAGGGCTCGCTGAGCGCGATCACCGTGCTCATCGTCTCGCTGTGGCTGTCCTCGGCACTGGAGACGCGGCTGCTGCGCGGCGCCTCGGTGCAGGACCTGTCGACGCGCAAGATCGCCGCCAACGCACTGCGCGCGGGGATGCTCTTCGTCGGGCTCCTGATGGCGCTGTCGGCCGCAGGCATCGACCTGACGGCGCTGTCGGTGCTCAGCGGCGCGGTCGGCGTCGGCCTGGGCTTCGGGCTGCAGAAGCTGGCGTCGAACTACGTCTCGGGCTTCGTCATCCTGGCCGAGCGCGCGCTGCGCATCGGCGACCTGGTGAAGGTGGACAGCTTCGAGGGGCGCATCACCGACATCAGCACCCGCTACACCGTGATCCGCGCCAGCAACGGTCGTGAGTCCCTGGTGCCCAACGAGCTGCTGATCACCCAGCGGGTGGAGAACGCCTCGCGTGCCGACACCAAGACGATGCTGCAGTCGGTGGTGCAGGTGCCCTACGGCACCGACGTCGATGCGCTGCGCCCGCAGGTGGCTGCCGCCGTGCTGGAGGTGGAGCGCGTGGTGGAAGACCCGCAGCCGCTGGTGCAACTGAGCAACTTCACGCCGGACGGCCTGGAGCTGACGGTGCAGTTCTGGATCGCCGATCCGGACAAGAACCAGCTGACGGTGCGCTCCGACGTGAACCTGGCGATCCTGCGCGTGCTGGGTGCGGCGGGTGTCGAGGTGCCGCGAGCACAGCGCGTGGTCAGGCAGATCGTGGAGGGATCTTCCACGTCTGGCCCACAGCCAGCGTGAAGAAGTCGTCCGCGGCGATGCCGCGGTCGGTGCGCGCGGCCGCCAGGTCGCGCGGCGGCTGGTCCAGCGGCTCGTCGGTGAGCTGGAAGCAGCCCCAGTGCACGCCCAGCGATTTCTTCGCCCCGAGGTCGAGGTGGATCTGCGCGGCCTCGGCGGGATTGCAGTGCTGGTCTTTCATGAACCAGCGCGGCTCGTAGGCGCCGATGGGCAGCAGGGCCAGGTCGAAGCCTCCGCCATGCGCGGGCATCTGGCGCCCGGCGAAATGGCGGCGGATGTCGGAGAAGTCGGGCGAGTAGGCGGTGTCCCCGGCGAAATAGAGGTGGCAGTCCGGCGCCAGCACCGCGAAGCCGCCCCAGAGCGTGCGCAGCGCGTCGGCCAGCGTGCGCGAGGACCAGTGCTGGGCCGGCGTCAGCGTCACGCTCACGCCGTTGTCCAGCAGGTGCTCGTCCCACCAGTCCATTTCCACCACGCGCGTGATGCGGCGCTTGGCCATCCAGTCCTTCAGCCCCAGCGGCACGAAATACAGCGGTGCGCCACCGGCCTGGCGCGCGAAGTGCCGCGTGCTGGGCTCGTCGAGGTGGTCGTAGTGGTTGTGGGATAGCAGCACCACGTCGATGTGCGGCAGCTGCTCCAGCGTCAGGCCCGGCGGCGTCCAGCGCTTCGGGCCGGCGAACTGCGCCGGCGAGGCGCGCTGCGAGAACACCGGGTCGGTCAGGATGTTCAGCCCGGCGATCTGCACCAGCACCGTGATGTGGCCGATCCAGGTGGCCGCCGGCTGCATCGCCGCACCGGCCTTCGCATTGGCGTGGATGAAGGCCAGGTCCGGCGCGACGACGGGTATCGGCGTCGAGGGCGGCGGCGGCAGGCCGCGCTGCCAGGCCTCGTAGCGCCAGCGCAGCAGCTCGCCCAGGCGCTTGCGCCGGAACTCGAGGTAGTTGTTCTGGAAGCCGTTGGCCCGGTGGTGCTTCTTCTTCGGCGGCACGGTCGGGTTCAAGGGCGGCTCCCGCGTGCTCAGGCCGTGGCGACCGGGATCTTGCCGATCTTGGCCTGCCAGACCTTCGGTCCTTCGATGTGGGCGCTGGTGCCGCCGGCATCCACCGCGACGGTGACCGGCATGTCGACCACGTCGAACTCGTAGATGGCTTCCATGCCCAGGTCGGCGAAGCCGACCACCTTGGCCGCCTTGATCGCCTTGGACACGAGGTAAGCCGAGCCGCCCACGGCCATCAGGTAGGCCGACTTGTGCTTCTTGATGGCCTCGATGGCGACCGGGCCGCGCTCGGCCTTGCCGACCATGGCGATCAGGCCGGTCTTCTCCAGCATCATGTCGGTGAACTTGTCCATGCGCGTGGCGGTGGTCGGGCCTGCGGGGCCGACCACTTCGTCGCGCACCGGGTCCACCGGTCCCACGTAGTAGATGACGCGATTGGTGAAGTCCACCGGCAGCGGCTCGCCCTTGGCCAGCATGTCCTGGATGCGCTTGTGCGCGGCGTCGCGGCCGGTGAGCATCTTGCCGTTGAGCAGCAGGGTGTCGCCCGGCTTCCAGCTGGCCACCTCGGCCGGCGTCAGCGTGTTGAGGTCCACGCGCTTGGACTTGTTGTAGTCCGGCGCCCAGTGCACGTTGGGCCACAGGTCCAGGCTGGGCGGGTCCAGGTAGACCGGGCCGCTGCCATCCATCACGAAGTGGGCGTGGCGGGTGGCCGCGCAGTTGGGGATCATCGCGATGGGCTTGGAAGCCGCGTGCGTGGGGTAGGTCTTGATCTTGACGTCCAGCACCGTGGTCAGGCCGCCCAGGCCCTGGGCGCCGATGCCCAGCGCGTTGACCTTCTCGTACAGCTCGATGCGCAGCTCTTCCAGCTTGTCCTTGGGGCCGCGCTCCAGCAGCTCATACATGTCGATGTCGTCCATCAGCGACTCCTTGGCCAGCAGGGCCGCCTTCTCGGCCGTGCCGCCCACGCCGATGCCCAGCATGCCGGGCGGGCACCAGCCGGCGCCCATGGTGGGCACCGTCTTCAGCACCCAGTCGACGATGTTGTCCGACGGGTTGAGCATGTAGACCTTGGACTTGTTCTCCGAGCCGCCGCCCTTGGCCGCGACGGTGACGTCCACCGTGTCGCCCGGCACCAGTTCCATGAAGACGACGGCCGGCGTGTTGTCCTTGGTGTTCCTGCGCTCGAAGATGGGGTCGGACAGCACCGAGGCGCGCAGCTTGTTGTCCGGGTTGTTGTAGC
The DNA here is from genome assembly GCA_004322345.1 of Aquabacterium sp. GTDB lineage: Bacteria > Pseudomonadota > Gammaproteobacteria > Burkholderiales > Burkholderiaceae_C > Aquabacterium. The sequence continues at coordinate 27,674 of SCTQ01000073.1, forward strand.
CGCGGCGCACGCCTTCGTCGACGGCATCCTGGATGCTGCGCGCGCCGAAGCCTTCCCACTTCACGCCCATGCCGATCTTCAGGAAGACGTTGACGATGCCGGTGTCCTGGCAGATCGGGCGCTTGCCTTCGGCGCACATGCGCGAGTTGGTCAGGATCTGCGCGATCGCGTCCTTGGCCGCGGGCGACTCCTCGCGCTCGTAGGCGCGCGCCAGGTGGGCGATGTAGTCGGCCGGGTGGTAGTAGCTGATGTACTGCAGGGCGGCAGCGACGGATTCGACGAGGTCGTCGTGGCGGATCGTGGTCATGGGAGGACTCGCTGGGGGGACGCCGCGGGGGCAGCGGCAGAATGAGCGCGAGTTTACCGAGGGAGGACTCCTTGACCCCAGCGCTGCGCCGTTTCTTCGCCCACGAATCCGCGGGAGGCATCGTCCTGGCGCTGGCCGCCGTGCTGGCGCTGGTGGTCAGCAATTCGCGATGGGGCCCGGCCTACGCAGCCTTCCTGAAGCTGGAGGGGCAGGTCAGCATCGCCGACGGCTGGCTCGTGCTGGCCAAGCCGCTGGTGGTCTGGGTCAACGACCTGTGGATGGCGGTCTTCTTCTTCGTCGTCGGGCTGGAGATCAAGCGGGAGTTCGTCGCGGGTGAACTGGCCTCGCGCAGCCAGGCCATCCTGCCCGCAGCCGCCGCGCTGGGCGGGATGGCGGTCCCGGCGCTGATCTACGCGGCCTTCAATCATGCGGACCCGGTGGCGCTCAAGGGCTGGGCCATCCCGTCGGCCACCGACATCGCCTTCGCCATCGGCATCGTCACCGTGCTGGGGCCGCGCGTGCCGGCCTCGCTGAAAGTCTTCCTGACGGCCGTGGCCATCATCGACGACCTGGGGGCCATCGTCGTCATCGCGCTGTTCTACACGAGCCAGCTTTCCGGCCCGATGCTGGGTGGTGCCGTGGCCTGCCTGGCTGCCCTGGCGCTGCTGAACCGGGCCCGGGTGATGAACGTCGGCGTCTACATGCTGGTCGGCCTGGTGATGTGGGTCTTCGTGCTGAAGTCCGGCGTGCACGCCACGCTGGCTGGCGTGGCCACCGCGCTGGCCGTGCCCATCCGGCGCACCGACGGCAGTTCGCCGCTGGAGGAGGCCGAGCATGCGCTGCACCCCTGGGTGGCCTTCGTGATCCTGCCGTGTTTCGCCTTCACCAATGCCGGCGTCGCGCTGCGCGGCGTATCGACCGAGGTGCTGCTGGCGCCGGTGACCCTGGGCATCGCCTGCGGGCTGGTGGCGGGCAAGGCGATCGGCGTCTTCGGCACCTGCTGGCTGCTGATCCGCGCCGGCGTCGCGCGCCTGCCTGCGTTGGCCGACTGGCGCCAGCTCTTCGGCGTGAGTCTGCTGTGCGGCATCGGGTTCACGATGAGCCTGTTCATCGGCGGCCTGGCCTTCGAGGGCCAGGCGCTGCTGGAGACCGAGTTGAAGCTGGGCGTGCTCGGTGGCTCGCTGATTGCGGCGGCGCTCGGCTCCTGGGTCCTCGGCCGCCGCGGCTGAAGCCTCAGTGCTTCTCGGAGGACGGCGTGCCGTAGAGGATGCGGTCGGACGCCGCGATCGCCATCGCCGACAGCAGGAAGGCCAGGTGGATCACGGTCTGTGCGATCAGCGTCTTCTCGGTGTAGTTCTCGGCGTTGATGAAGGTCTTGAGCAGGTGGATGGACGAGATGCCGATGATGGCCGTGCCCAGCTTGACCTTCAGCACCGAGGCGTTGACGTGGCTGAGCCACTCCGGCTGGTCCGGATGGCCGTCGAGGTTCATGCGCGAGACGAAGGTCTCGTAGCCGCCGACGATCACCATGATCAGCAGGTTGGAGATCATCACCACGTCGATCAGGCCCAGGACCACCAGCATGATCATGGTCTCGGTCAGCTTACCTTCGCCGCCCTTGTAGCCGACGGAAGCCTGCAGGATCTGCAGCGCGTGGCCGTCGCCCAATGCAGCCTCGATCAGGTGCGTCAGCTCGACCCAGAAGTGGAAGACGTAGACGGCCTGCGCCAGGATCAGCCCGAGGTACAAGGGCAGCTGCAACCAGCGGCTGGAGAAGATCAGGTTGGGCAGCCAGCGCAAGGCGCCTCGATTGCTGGATACAGGGGTGTTGCGCGGTTCAACGCTCATTCGACAACCTCGATTCAGTGAGAGTTCAGGCTCGGTTCAGAGCTTGCATGCATCTAGGAAAAGCCCTCGATGGCCGGGATTGTGCCCGGCGCATCATGAATCCACCCGCTCGAACCACGATTCCAAAGGAGAAGAACATGAATGCCGCCACCGAGAACGCGCCCCGGCTCTACGCACCGCCGGCCGACTTCGTGAAGGCGGCCAACGTCAGCGGGATGGAGGCCTATCTCAAGCTTTGCGCCGAGGCCGAAACCGACTACGACGGCTACTGGTCGCGCCTGGCGCGCGAGTTCCTCTCCTGGAAGCAGCCCTTCACCAAGGGGCTGAACGAGACGGAGGCGCCGTTCTACAAGTGGTTCGAGGACGGCAGGCTCAATGCCTCCTACAACTGCCTGGACCGCCACGTCGAGGCCGGGCGCGGCGAGCGCACCGCCATCGTCTTCGAGTCCGACGACGGCAAGGTGACGCGGGTGAGCTATCGCGAGCTGCTCGAGCGCACCAGCCAGCTGGCCAACGCACTGAAGGCGCGCGGGGTCAAGAAGGGCGAGCGGGTCGTCATCTACATGCCGATGTCGGTCGAGGGCGTGATCGCCATGCAGGCCTGCGCGCGCATCGGCGCGACGCACTCGGTGGTGTTCGGCGGCTTCTCCGCGTCCTCGCTGCGCGACCGCATCGAGGACGCCGGCGCCGTGGTGGTGCTGACGGCCGACGAGCAAGTGCGCGGCGGCAAGAACCTCCCCATCAAGGCCATCGTCGACGAGGCGCTGGGCCTGGGTGGCTGCGACCTGGTGCACAGCGTCGTCGTCCTGCGCCGCACGGGCGGTGCGGTGACGATGGCGGCCGGCCGCGACGTCTGGCTGCACGACTTCGTCGCCGGCCAGCCCACCACCTGCGAGCCCGAATGGGTGGAGGCCGAGCATCCGCTCTTCCTGCTCTACACCTCGGGCTCCACCGGCAAGCCCAAGGGCGTGCAGCACAGCACCGGCGGCTACCTGCTCCACGCGGCGCTGACGACCAGGTGGACCTTCGACCTGAAGGACAGCGACATCTTCTGGTGCACGGCCGACATCGGCTGGGTCACCGGCCACACCTACATCACCTACGGCCCGCTGGCCTGCGGCGGCACGCAGGTCGTCTTCGAGGGCGTGCCCACCTACCCGGACGCCGGGCGCTTCTGGCGCATGATCCAGGACCACAAGGTCACGATCTTCTATACGGCGCCGACGGCCATCCGCTCGCTGATCAAGGCAGCCGAGGCCAACGCGGAGATCCATCCGCGCCGCTACGACCTGTCCAGCCTGCGGCTGCTGGGCTCGGTGGGCGAGCCCATCAACCCGGCCGCCTGGGAGTGGTACCACCAGAACATCGGCGGCGGCCGCTGCCCCATCGTCGACACCTTCTGGCAGACGGAGACCGGCGGCCACGTGATCACGCCGCTGCCCGGCGTCACCCCGCTGGTGCCCGGCTCCTGCACCTTGCCCTTCCCGGGCATCCAGGCCGCCGTGGTCGACGAGACCGGCAAGGACCTGCCCTGGGGGCAGGGCGGCATCCTGGTCATCAAGCGCCCCTGGCCCTCGATGATCCGCACCATCTGGGGCGACCCGGAGCGCTTCAAGAAGAGCTACTTCCCGCAGGACTTCCAGGGCAGGCTCTACCTCGCGGGCGACGGCGCGATCCGCGACGCGGGCACGGGCAACTTCACCATCACCGGCCGCATCGACGACGTGCTCAACGTCTCCGGCCACCGCATGGGCACGATGGAAGTCGAGTCGGCCCTGGTCTCGCATCCGCTGGTGGCCGAAGCCGCCGTGGTCGGCCGTCCCGACGACGTGACCGGGGAGGCCGTCTGCGCCTTCGTCGTGCTCAAGCGCCCGCGCCCCACGGGCGAGGAAGCCCGGCAGATCGCCGCCGAGTTGCGCAACCACGTGGGCAAGGAGATCGGCCCGATCGCCAAGCCCAAGGACATCCGCTTCGGCGACAACCTGCCCAAGACACGGTCCGGAAAGATCATGCGCCGGCTGCTGCGCTCGGTCGCCAAGGACGAGCCCATCAGCCAAGACACCTCGACGCTGGAAAACCCGGCCATCCTGGAGCAATTGGCACAGAAGAATTGAGCCTGGCCGATTGAGCCGGCCGCCCGAAATATTCGGCGAGGCAGGCCGGCCTGAATATCTGCGGCAGTATCCGAAAGCCGCGGAGGGGGTATTTCCCTCTGGATTCCTGGCGGCACCTGTCCGGTGCCGCAAACCCTGCACTGCAACCGTGCGATAGGTTGCAGCCCGCGCCGGTACTGGCGCTGCCGGCCAAGTGCCGTCCCGGAAATTGCTGCATTGCATATTTTCGTCATCGAATCCAATATGCCCCTGCATTCATCCTGGATTCATATGCTCGTTGACACCAATGCACCCTGAATGAGGGGTCTTGAAAATTCCATTCCGTCGGCCCGAGCGATTTTCGCTTCGAGGCGATCGACGACAGGAGACTAATTCCATGAGCAGCGTAACCACCTCCAGAGCCGGCGTCGGGGCCAGTCCCGCGCCGATGACCAGCGAAGAGAAGAAAGTCATCTTCGCCTCCAGCCTCGGTACCGTCTTCGAGTGGTACGACTTCTACCTCTACGGGTCCTTGGCGGCCATCATCGCCAAGCAGTTCTTCGCCGGGCTGGATGAAACCTCGGGCTTCATCTTCGCTCTGCTGGCCTTCGCCGCCGGCTTCATCGTGCGGCCCTTCGGCGCGCTGGTGTTCGGGCGCCTGGGTGACCTGATCGGGCGCAAGTACACCTTCCTCGTCACCATCTTGCTGATGGGCGTGTCGACCTTCATCGTCGGGGTGCTGCCCAACTACGCGGCCATCGGCGTCGCGGCGCCTGCGATCCTCATCGTGCTGCGCCTGATCCAGGGCCTCGCCCTGGGTGGCGAATACGGCGGCGCGGCCACCTACGTCGCCGAACACGCGCCGCACGGCAAGCGCGGCGCCTACACGGCGTGGATCCAGACCACGGCCACCCTGGGCCTGTTCCTGTCCTTGCTGGTCATCCTGGGCACCCGCACCGCGATGGGCGAGGAGAAGTTCCAGGACTGGGGCTGGCGCATCCCCTTCCTGGTGTCCATCCTGCTGCTGGCCATCTCCGTGTGGATCCGGATGAGCATGAACGAGTCGCCGGCCTTCCGGAAGATGAAGGAAGAGGGCAAGACCTCCAAGGCACCGCTGACCGAGTCGTTCGGCCAGTGGAAGAACCTGAAGATCGTGATCCTCGCGCTGGTGGGCCTGACTGCCGGCCAGGCCGTGGTCTGGTACACGGGCCAGTTCTACGCGCTGTTCTTCCTGACGCAGGCGCTGAAGGTGGATCCGGTGACGGCCAACTACTTCATCGCCGCCGCGTTGCTGATCGGCACGCCCTTCTTCATCGTCTTCGGTGTCCTGTCCGACCGCATCGGCCGCAAGCCCATCATCATGGCCGGCTGCCTGATCGCCGCGCTGACCTACTTCCCGCTGTTCAATGCCCTGACCGAGGCCGCCAACCCTGATCTCGCCAAGGCACAGGCCTCCGCGCCGGTGACGGTCAACGCCAACCTGAAGGAGTGCTCCTTCCAGTTCGACCCGGTGGGCAAGGCCAAATTCACCAGTTCCTGCGACATCGCGAAGAAGCTGCTGGCCCAGAGCTCGGTGAACTACAACACCGTGGAGGCCAGCGGCAACGCGACGATCCACATCGGTGACAAGGTGATCCCGTCCTACAGCGCCGCCGGCCTGTCCAAGGACGAGCTGAAGGCCAAGGAGACGGCCTTCAAGAAGGAAGTGGGCGACGCGCTGAAGGCCGCCGGCTATCCCGCCAAGGCCGACCCGGCGAAGATCAACCACTTCATGGTCGGCGCCATCCTGACGCTGCTGGTGATCTTCGTCACCATGGTCTACGGCCCGATCGCCGCGATGCTGGTCGAGATGTTCCCCACCCGCATCCGCTACACCTCGATGAGCCTGCCGTATCACATCGGCAATGGCTGGTTCGGCGGCCTGCTGCCCACGATCTCCTTCGCGATCGTGGCCCAGACGGGCAACATCTACAACGGCCTGTGGTATCCGATCGCCGTGGCGACGATCACCTTCATCGTCGGCGTGCTCTTCGTGCGCGAGACCAAGGACGTGGACATCTACGCGAACGATTGAGGCCAGCCTATCTCCCTGAAGTCCTCCAGCCCCGCCTCGGCGGGGCTTTTTTCTTGAGGGCTACTTCACCGTCAGCACCCACTTGACGATCTGCCGGGCCTCGGCCTCGGTGACCGTCGCCTTGTTGGCGACCATGGGCACGGTGCCCCAGGAGCCGCTGCCGCCCTCCAGCACCTTCTTCGTCAGCTTGTCGACGGCGTCCTTCTGGCCGGCGTAGCGCGCGGCGACCTCCTTGTAGGAGGGGAAGGGCACGGTGGGGGCGATGCGCTTGTCGACGCCGTGGCAGGCCAGGCAGCCTTTCTTGTCGGCGAGATCCTTGCTGGCGTGGGCGGGCAGGGCGGCGAGGGTGCAGGCGAGGGCGGCAAGCGCTGCGATGGGGCGACGGATGTGGGGCATATCGGTCTCTTCGTGGTTACGGGGGCGGTTAAAGTGCTTCTGAACGCGGAATTCTAGGGACCGTCCGCTGTTGCGCCCGCATGGCGCCCTGTACAAGACCGGTGTCCTTACTTCAAAGCCTCCTACGCCATGTGGTTCGTCGCGATCGGTGTGATCTTCCTGCTGCTCAAGTTCGCCGAGATCGGCGGGGTGCAGAACTGGTCCTGGTACGCGATCCTGGCGCCTTTCGGCCTGGCCATACTGTGGTGGGCATGGGCCGACGCGACCGGCTACTACCAGCGCAAGGCGATGGAGAAAATGGATGCCAGGAAGCGCGAGCGCGTAAGCAAGAACATGGTGGCGCTGGGCCTGGAGCAGCGCAAGAAGCGGCGCTTCTGACCGGCGCGCAGAAAGGAAGACGGGGCCCGCGGGCCCCGTTCCTCATTCGAAGCGGTCCAGCACCGCGCCGGTGCTGGCGCTGGAACTGCCCCTGGCGAACTTGGCCAGCACGCCGCGTGTGTAGCGTGGTGCCGGCGCCGTCCACGCCGCGCGGCGGCGCGCCAGCTCCTCGTCGCTGACGTTGAGCTGCAGCAGCAGCTGGTGGGCGTCGATCGTGATGGAGTCGCCCTCCTGCACCAGCGCGATGGTGCCGCCTACGGCCGCCTCGGGCGCCACGTGGCCCACCACCATGCCCCAGGTGCCGCCGGAGAAGCGCCCGTCGGTGACCAGCCCGACGGAGTCGCCCAGGCCCTGGCCGATCAGTGCCCCGGTGGGTGCCAGCATCTCCGGCATGCCGGGGCCGCCCTTGGGGCCGAGATAGCGCAGCACCATCACGTCGCCGGCCTTGATCTGCTTGGCCATGATGGCGGCCAGGGCGGACTGTTCGTCGTCGAAGACGCGCGCCGGGCCGGTGATCACCGGGTTCTTCAGGCCGGTGATCTTGGCCACGCAGCCCTCGGTGGACAGGTTGCCGCGCAGGATGGCCAGGTGGCCCTCGTCGTACAGCGCCTTGTCGATCGTGCGGATCACGTCCTGGTCGGCGCGCGGCTGGTCAGGAACGTCCTCGAGCG
>SCTQ01000074.1 GCA_004322345.1 Aquabacterium sp.
TGGGGCCGAGCCGTATCGGGCCGCATGCGTCGTTGCGTCCACAGGCCCGTACCGCCCGGTACGGGCCTGCGCACGCGCCTAGCCTGCGGCCTGATACGGCTCGGCAAAAGTACAGATCTGCGTGGCGCACCACACTAGCGTGCTCCCTGGCGCGGCAGCTGGGATACTGCCGCGGTGCCCATCCAAAGCGGCACCGGGAAAGAAAGTCAGGGAACCATGAGTCAACTGCTGCTGGTCACGTTCATCGTGGCCGTGCTCTTCATCGCGCCGCTGAAAACCGCGGCGGTCTTCTTCGGCGGCCTGCTGCTGGCCACGCTGGTGGTGCAGGCCACGGCCGCGGGCGTCGGCCGCACGCCGGTCACGCTGGGCGAGGCGCTGCGGGCCATCGTGCTGTCCGTCTTCTTCTCCTTCGTCGCGATGGTGACGATCTGGAGCTTCACGACCGGCGGGGCGATGCACGACGCGATGGCGCACGGCACCAACGCGAGCCGGCTGCTGTTCGGCAGCGTCGTGGGGCTGGGGCTGATGGCCTTCCAGGTCGCGGCCTTCTTCCTGGGCTTTCGCGTCGCGCTGGGCCTGCCCTTCCTGCCCTCGGCCCTGGTCGCCGTCGTCTCGACGGGCATCGTCGGCGCCGCCCTCTGGGTGGGAACGAGCCTGCTGGCCTGAGGCTGCGGCTCAGGGCCGCTCGATGAACAGCCAGCGCAGCAGCGGGCCGGCGTCGGCAGTGGGCAGCACCAGGGCCTTGTCGTAGAACTCGGTGAAGACGCGGCAGGTGCGGCGCGCGTCGATGCCGGGGCGGCTGGGGCTGTTGAGCAGCTCGGCGTCCTCGCCCTGGCTGCGGCGCAGCTCGCCCAGCACGTGGCCCAGGCTGGCCTGCACGCCGGCGCGCGCGGGCGGGCGGCGGGCCTGCTCCAGGCTGGTCTGCACCACGCGGCGCAGCGCGACGTTCTCGTCGTCCAGCAGCTTGCGCGGCAGCGCGGCGGCGATGGCCTTGTGGTCCTCCACCATGCCGCCGCTGAGCAGGCGCTGGCACAGGCGGGCGTCCTGGCGGCCCAGGATGCGCAGCTGCTCGACCAGCACCCGCGCATAGGCGATGGCGGCGGCGTCCGCTGCGGTGGGGATGTGGCGCATCGCAGCGCCGCTGCTGGCCTGCTGCAGCAGCAGGGCGACGTCCTCGTCGCTGCGCGCGCCCAGGCCCGCGCGGCGCAGGCCGGTCAGGGCCTCGCGGTAGGCCGCCGTGTCGCGCTGCTTCAGCATGGCCAGCGGCGGCGGCAGGGCGCCCAGCTTCAGCACGCGTTCTTCCACCGCGGCCAGGGCCGGCGTGTCCTCGTCGGCGAACTGGCCGCGCCGGGTCACGCCGCTGATGACGCCGCCTTGGCGCAGCGTGGCCACGCTGGGGAACCACATGTCGGTGGGCGGCGCCTGGAAGGCGACGGCGGCGAACTCGGGCGTGATGCCGTGGTCGACCATGTCGGCGCGGTCGGCCACGTAGGCCTCGCGCATGTCGGCGCTGGTGCGGCCGGGTGCGCTGTACTGGTGGAAGCCCAGCCGCGCGCCCGGTGCCAGCCAGCGCGGTGTGCCCCCCAGGAACGCCAGGGTGCAGGCGCTGTGGCAGCCGGTGGTGCTCAGCGTGGCCAGGTGGCGCTCGCGGATCAGCGTGCGCAGCTCGCGCGCCTGGCCCACGCGGCCGCCGTCGCTGTTCATGCGCAGGGTGCGGATGCCGGGGTTCGCGTCCAGCAGCTTGCGCACGTCGTCGGCCAGGCCGTAGGTGACGGGGCCCAGCATCTCCAACTCGGTGCCGTTGCCCAGCACCTGCAGCTCGTAGCGGCCCAGAGGGTCGCCCTCGAAGGCGATGCGGCCGAGCTCGGTGAGCTGGGGCAGGCCGGAGCGCATCAGGAAGCCGAGGGTGCCGGCCAGCGAAAGCAGCACCATCGCACGCGCCGCCCAGGCCCAGAAGGGCAGCCCGCCGCGGCTGAGGTGGCGGCCGGCGCTGCGCCAGATGCCGACGTTCTGCCACAGGGCCAGGATCCCGGTGGCCAGCAGCGCGGCCATGGCCCAGGAGAAGATGACCGTGGGGTGGCGCGGCCCGAAGAGCTCGGCAGCCAGCTTGAGCGCCGCGCCGAAGCCGGCCGTCAGCAGCAGCCCATTGACCCAGTAGCTCAGGGTCAGCGGCAGCTCGCCGCCCCAGTGGGCGCGCAGGTAGGCTGGTACCAGCGCGGCCGCAATGGCGCGCCCGCGCGAGGGCGGCGGCGCGGCGCGGCGGCTCGCATGGGACGGACGCGGGCGACGCGGCTGCGAGCGGATGCGCCGCAGGTCCTCGCGCAGCACGCTGTAGCTGCTGAGCTCGGCCCATTCGTGGCCGAAGGCCGGACGGATCAGGTCCGAAGGGCCCAGCCGTCCTTCGTCCAGCGCGTCCTTCAGCTCACTCGTCGAAAACGGGCCCTGTTCCAGGCCCTTGCGCCTGACGTACCAGGCCATGGTGCTTCTCCCTGCCCGGACGATGGGTCGGCTGACGGGGGCGTCCGGTGAGGGGATGCTAGCGAGGTGGACGGCGCGGTGCGTGCGAGATTGCGGGGTGTAGCCCGCGCAAGCTCGGATTTCAGGGCGCCGCTTCTCCTTCAGGCCGGGGTGGCAGACGAGCCCGCGCCGCCGCCAGCGCTGCCTGCACCCTTCGCTGGAAGACTTCGCGAGGAGGCACGGAACTCGTCGAGCTTCAGCTACACCGCCACCAGGCGTCGCAGTCTGCGGTTGTAGAAAAGCAGGTCGATGTAGAAGTCCTCGTTGTTCACCGTTGCCGGCATGGATGCACATGAGGCGTCTATCAGGCTGCGCAGGTCGGCTGGGAGCGGCGTCACGATGGCCCGCGGGCGGGGGTCCGCCGGGGGGAGGGGGTGGTTCTTCGCGGGCATAGGCAGGTGCGGAATATGTCTCGGCGCCTGGTGCGATCGGTCTCCTCTCGGGGGCCTTGCGCTTGGCGCCTTCCCCGGCTGTCACCCGCACCGGCCCGATAAGCACCCCCCACCCCCCGCTTATCCGCCCGCGCCGCCCCGCCGCCCCGAGAACAATCCCCTGGCCCCTCCGCAGTACCTCCCACCATGGCCGGCGAAGACAGTCAGGACAAACAGCTACCCGCCACCGCGCGGCGCCTGAGCAAGGCGCGCGAGGAAGGCCAGGTCCCGCGATCGCGCGACCTGGGGCACCTGCTGGCGATGCTGGCCGGCTTCGGCATGGTGATGGCGCTGGCACCCAAGGCCACGGCCCATATCCAGGAGCTGCTGGCCACCGGGCTGCGCTTCGACGCGCGTGCGGTCGCCAACCCCGGCGTCATGCTGGACCGGCTGGCCACGCTGGCGGTGCAGATGCTGATCGTCGTCGTGCCCTTCTGCCTGGTCGTCGGCCTGGCCGGCGTGGCGGCCAGCGTCGCCTCCGGCGGCCTCGTGTGGACCTTCAAGCCGCTGCAGCCGCAGTTCAGCCGGCTCAATCCGCTCACCGGCTTCGGCCGCATCCTGTCCAAGGACCAGGCCATCGAGGCACTGAAGGTCAGCGCGCTGGCGCTGATCGTCGGCACCGTGGGTGCGCTCTACCTGCGCAGCACCTGGCCGGACTTCGTCGCCGTGCTGGCCCAGCCGCTGCCCGCGGGCCTGGGCGTGGTCGGCAGCAAGCTGGCCACCGGCGTGCAGTACCTGCTGCTGACGCTGACCCTCTTCGCCGTCATCGACCTGCCGCTGCAACGCCACCTGCATGCCAAGCGCCTGAAGATGTCCCACCAGGAGGTGAAGGACGAACTCAAGCAGACCGAAGGCAACATGGAGGCCAAGAACCGCATGAAGGCGCTGGCGCGCGAACGCCTGCGCAAGCGCATGCTGGCCCGCGTGCCCAAGGCCGACCTGGTGGTGATGAACCCGACCCACTATGCCGTCGCGCTGCAGTACGAGGAAGGCAGCCTCGGCGCGCCGCGCGTGGTGGCCAAGGGCGCGGACCTGCTGGCCCTGCGCATCCGCGACCTGGCGCGCGAGCACAAGGTGCCGGTGCTGGAGGCGCCGCCGCTGGCGCGCGCCCTCTACGCCAACACCGAGGTCGACCAGGAGATTCCCTTCGCGCTCTACAGCGCCGTGGCCCAGGTGCTGGCCTACGTCTACCAGCTGCGCGCCGCGCTGTCCGGCCAGGCCCCCTGGCCCGACGAATTGCCCGACCTGCCGGTGCCGGCGGACATGGATCCGCACAACAAGAAGAAGCCGGCGGCCGTCGACGACGCCGACTGACCGCGCCGCTCAGCCCTTCGCCCGCAACGTGGCCTCCACGGCCTCCTCGACGCGCGCGTAGTCGCCTTCCCCGTAGTGGCTGAACACCACCGCCCCGCTGCGGTCCACCAGGTAGAGCGCCGGCCAGTAGCGGTTGCGCCAGGCCTCCCAGGTCTTGTAGTGCGTGTCCAGCGCGATGGGATAGCGCAGCTGGTGCTTGTCCACCGCGGCCTGCACCGCGGCCTCGGCGGCCTCGGCCTCGGTCTCCGGCGTGTGCACGCCGATCATGCGCAGGCCCTTGGGGGCGAAGCGCGCATGCCAGTCGCGCAAGGCGGGCAGCGTGTGCAGGCAGTTGATGCACCCCAGCGTCCAGAAGTCCAGCAGCACCACCTGGCCGCGCAGCGCGGCCATGCTCTGCGGCGGGCCGTTGAGCCAGCGCGTGATGCCGGTGAACTCGGGCGCCTGGCGTGGCGTGTCGCCGGCCAGGGCCCAGCGCGCGCCCACGGCGCCGGCCGCCGCCGCGGCCAGGGCGCCGAGCAGGCGGCGGCGGTTCTGCTTGTCGTGTCCGTCCATGTGCAGCCTCACTTTGCAGCCTGCGCAGTGTGCGCGGTGTCCGGCTTGCCGGCGGCGGTGGGTGCCAGGCCGTCGTCGGCGCGGGTCCACAGCAGCGTGCGGCCGATGAAGGGCAGGCCGACGTAGGGCCGCACCACCAGCCGGCCCTCGCCGTCGACCTGCAGCGTGGTGTCGTAGCTGCGGCCGTTCTCGCGGTTGTAGATCGTGCCGTACCAGGTGCCGCAGTCGCTGGGCAGCGAGTAGGTGATGTCGTCGGCGGTGTTGCAGTTGCCGGGGCGCAGGTCGCTCACCAGTGTGCGGCCGACGATGGGCGCGCGGTCCGCCGCGTCCATGGCCTCGCCGGGGCGGCTCATGGACTGGTTGCCCAGCTCGCGGATCACCTTGCCGCACCAGGCGTCGCCGCAGGGCTGGAAGTCGACTTCTAGGTTGCCGTTGGCCGTCAGCCAGCGCCCGGCCAGGGCCGGCAGGTCACCGGCATGGGCGGCGCCGGCCAGGCAGGACAGGGCGAGGGCGCCGCGGCGCAGGAAGGTGGAGAGGATGCGGGCCATGTCGGGCTCCTTGGCGTTCGTGTTGAGGAGCCCTCATTGCGCCCGCCGCAGGTATCCCGCATGTGTCCGCCGTCGGCGCATCTGCATGGCCGCGTGTCTGCCGCAGCCGCAGACAAAGAGCGATACAAACCCGGCCCGGCGTGGTCAAGCCCGGCGCTTAAGCTGACGCCATGGACACTCCCGACCACATCCTCGTCGTCGACGACGACCGCGAACTGCGCAACCTGCTGGTCCAGGTGCTGGGCAGCCACGGCTTTCGCGTCAGCGCGGCGGCCGACGGGCGCCAGATGCGCAGCCTGCTGGCCACCAGCCAGCCGGACCTCGTCGTGCTGGACCTGATGCTGCCCGGCGAGGACGGCCTGAGCCTGTGCCGCGACCTGCGCGCCAAGGCCGGCGACGGCCTGCCCATCCTGATGCTGACCGCCCGCGCCGAGGAGACCGACCGCGTCGTCGGCCTGGAGCTGGGCGCCGACGACTACCTCACCAAGCCCTTCGCCGCACGCGAGCTGGTCGCGCGCATCCGCGCCATCCTGCGCCGCACGCGCAGCCTGCCGCCCAACCTGGCGCGCGGCGACGCCTCGCGTGCGCTGGCCTTCGAGGGCTGGGTGCTGGACACCCAGGCGCGCCACCTGGTGGACACCGCGGGCGTGGTGGTCTCGCTGACCGGCGCCGAGTACCGCCTGCTGCGCGTGCTGCTGGACCATCCGCAACGCGTGCTCAACCGCGACCAGCTGCTGGACCTGACCCAGGGCCGCGAGGCCGAGGCCTTCGACCGCTCGATCGACCTGCTGGTCAGCCGCCTGCGCCAGCGCCTGCGCGACGACGCGCGCGACCCGCGCTACATCAAGACCGTGCGCAACGAGGGCTACGTGTTCTGCGCGGCGGTGCAGCCGCAGGCGGTCGCGGCATGAGCGTGGCGGGTGCCGTTCCCGGCGTGCCCGCGGCGGCCGCACCGGGCCTGCTGGCCCGGCTGTGGCTCTTCGTGCGCCCCACCGGGCTGGTCAAGTGCATCGCCCTCGTCGTCTTCGGCGGGCTGACGGTGGCCCACCTGCTGACCTTCGCCTGGTTGCAGCACGAGCGCGCGACGCTGTCGCGCTCGATGATGGCGGCCTACCTGGCCGCCGACGTGGCCGCGTCCATGGCCATCCTGGAGCGCGTGCCGGCGGCCGAGCGCCCGTCCTGGCTGCCCAAGCTGGCGCGCCAGAACTACGCCTACGTGCTGCGCCCCGCTGCCAAGGGCGAGGGCGTGGCGGTGGTGCACTCGCTGCGCTCCGACTTCATCGTCGCGACCCTCGCCAAGGGCGTCGGCCGCCAGCGCGTGCGCGGCAGCTGGAGCGCGGACACCGGCGACGACCCGCTGCGCTTCGAGATCGAGCTGGAACTGGGCGACGGCACGCCGCTGACCCTTGCCTTCGACCATCCGCCCTCGGGCATCTCCGTGGGCACGGCCTCGGTGCTGGTGCTGCAGATGCTGGTGCTGGGCCTGGCCACCTGGGCCGCGGTGCGCCTGGCCACGCGGCCGCTGGAGCGCCTGGCCCAAGCGGCGGACGACCTGACGCTGGAGCGCCCCGTGCCGCTGCTGGAGGAGTCCGGCTGCGACGAGCTGGCGCGCGCCGCGCGTGCCTTCAACACCATGCAGCGGCGCCTCGCGGCCCACGTGGCCGAGCGCACGCAGATCCTGGCCGCGGTGTCCCACGACCTGCGCACGCCCATCGCCCGCATGCGCCTGCGCGCCGAGCTGCCCGACAGCCCGGCGACGCGCGAGAAGCTGCTGGCCGACCTGGCCGAGATGCAGGCCCTGGTGGAGGACGGCCTGGCCTATGCCCGCAGCAGCCAGGCGCCGACCGAGCCCCTGCAGCAGGTGGACGTGGCCGCGCTGATCGACAGCCTGGCCGGCGACTACCACGACGCCGGCCAGGCCGTCGAGGCGCCGCAGCTGCCGCCGCTGGTGTGGCCCACGCGCGCGCAGACGCTGCGCCGCCTGCTCGGCAACCTGCTGGACAACGCCTTGAAGTTCGCCGGCGCGGCCAGCATCGAGGTCGAGGCCGTCGCGCAGGGCCTGAGCATCCGCGTGCTGGACCGCGGCCCGGGCATCCCGGACGACCAGCTGCAGGCGGTGATGCTGCCCTTCGCGCGCCTGGAGCCCTCGCGCAGCCGCGAGACCGGCGGCGTGGGCCTGGGCCTGGCGATCGCACGCCAGCTGGCGCAGTCGCTGGGCGGCGAGCTGCGGCTGGCCAACCGCGAAGGCGGCGGGCTGCTGGCGGAGCTGCTGTTGCCGCCTCAGCCGCGCTGAACCTGCAGCTGCGGCAGCAGCGCCAGCAGCCCGGCGACGATCTGCAGGCCCTGCTGCTGCGCCAGGGCCTCCAGGCCGCCGGGGCCGCGGGCGAGTTCCGCGTAGGCCAGCGCGCAGCCGTCGAAGCGGCGTTGACCGTCGCAGGATTCGTGGCGCACCTCGAAGGCGGCATGGCGCGGGTCGGCGGCGATCAGCACGCTGAGCCCGCCGACCTCGCGCTCGCCGCCCTCCAGCAGCCCGACGTAGCGCCGGCCGTCGAAGAGCAGCAGCCCGGTCACGCCGCAGGCGGCATTGCGCAGGCGTGCTGCGGCGAGGATGGCGGCCGTCGCCGCGGTCCCGTGGGGCCCGGTGGCAAGACTCGTGTAGACCAGTTCGTACATGGGCGGGTGCAAGGCGGAACCGCGGCATGCTAGCCAGCAGGCTGCCGTCCTCCTACGTCTTTTGACATGCGTCGCGTGCGGGCAGCGGGCGCGATGGCACCGTCCGGCGCGGCACCGGTCTTGCGTTAGCCTTCCGCGCCTGCCCCGCCGAGCCCGCGTCCGACATGAACCCCGTCCAGCCTCCCCCCTGCCTGCAGTGCCCGCTGCGCGACAAGGCCGCCTTCCGTTCCAACTCGCCCCAGGAGATCGCCTTCATCCAGCGCTTCAAGCGCCAGCACAAGCGGCTGGAGGCAGGCGAGGCGCTGGTGCGCGAAGGCGCGCGCAGCGAGCTCTACACCATCTATTCGGGCTGGGCCTTCCGCTACAAGACGCTGAGCGACGGCCGGCGCCAGATCCTGAATTTCCTGCTGCCGGGAGACTTCGTCGGCCTGCAGGACCTGGGCATCGATGGCGCGCCGCACGGCGTGGAGGCGCTGACGGCGATGGAGGCCTGCCAGTTCACGCGCGACGAGCTCTGGAACCTCTACCGTGAGCATCCCTCGCTGGGCTTCGACGTCACCTGGCTGGCCGCGCACGAGGAGGCCCACGTCGACGAGAACCTGCTGTCCGCCGGCCGCCGCAACGCCGAGGAACGCATCGCCGCGCTGATGATGACGCTGTTCAAGCGCGCCGTCGCGCTGGGCCTGGCGCACGACGGCCGCTGCGATTTCCCGCTGACCCAGCAGCACATCGCCGACGCAGTCGGGCTGTCGCTGGTGCACACCAACAAGACCATGCGCAAGCTCTACCGCATGGGGTTGTTCGAGCTGGCCGAGGGCCGCCTGTCGGTGCCCAATCCGCAAGCCCTGCGCCGTTTGGCGGATTACTGGCTGGTCGAGCTGCCGCGCCGGCCGCTGATCTGATCGGTGCAAGCCGGTCCTTCGGCTGCGCTGCACAATCCACGCCGTTCGACAACGGAGGGACGAGCAGCATGGCTGACGGCGACGACGTGGTACTGGGACGGGCACGATCCGTGGTGGGGCGCAGCCTGCTGCGCAGCAGGCGCAACAGCGGCGGGCCGCCGCCGGTGGGCAACGACGGGGCGAACGGCGGCCGCGAGCGCTCCGGCTCCGTCGGTGATCGTCCGCAGGGTACCGGGGCGGTCACGCCCGCCCTGCAGTGGCAGGCCCTGGCCGGCGCCCGCGCGACACTGCTGCAGGACATCGCCGCGCTGAAGAACCAGCGCGTGCAGGGGGCGACCGCGCTGGAGAAGGCGCTGTCGATGATCGACCAAGGCGCGGCCACCGACCCGGCCAAGGCCATCAAGCTCCTGCGCGCGCTGCAGGACAAGGTGGACGGGCTCGATCCGGCCAACGGCCAGCGCGTGCTCAACCCGCAGGGCAAGGACATGTCCGAGGTGCTGGAGGACAGCACGCTGGAGTCCAAGTCCGAGCTGCGCAACCGCTACACCACGCGCTGGGGCGCGATGAAGGACCGCGTCCAGTCCTACCGCGACGCCATCCGCGACCACGCCTACGGCAACCCGCCCGTCGCGCCGGCCGTGGTGCAGGCCATCACCGCCTTCCAGGCTGCCGACCAGAGCCTGGGCACCGCGGTGATGAAGCAGGACTACGAGACCAGCATGGCGCTGCTGGACGACATCGACGCGGCCGTGCTGGCACTGGAGACGGCGGCGGCCGGCATCGCCTCCAACCACGCGGACTTCAAGGACCCGGCCAATTCCGACGCGCGCAAGGCGGCGGTGCGCAAGAAGGCGGCCGACATCCAGGCCGGCATCAACGGCCGGCGCTACAAGGACCTGCCGGCGCAGGCGCTGTCGGACTACGACCGTGACATCCAGGCCGCCCAGCTGCAGCTGGCGACGGCCGAGGCCAACAACAACGCGCAGGCCGTCGGCGCGGCGCTGGACGCCATGGACGCGGCGATGAAGGCCTTCCGCGCCGCCGGCGCGGCCCACCTGACGGCGCTGGCCAAAGGCGGCAAGAAATCCGGCGACGCGCGCAGCGCCGCCAAGAAGCTGCTGGACAGCGACCCCGACCTGCTGCGCGAACTGGCCGTGCTGCCCCAGGGCCGCGAGCTGCTGGACAAGATGGTCGCGGGCGTGGGCAGCAGCGCCGGCGACGACGAGACCAAGCGCTTCGTCAAGGAGGCGATGAAGGCGCGCTTCAACATCGAGATCCTCGAAGGCGACCTGACCACCAAGGCCCTGCCGCGGCTGTACAAGCTGCTGGCCAGCGTGCCCGAGGAGCACGCGGCGGAGAACGAGCGCGTTTCCCGCATCAAGCGCGACAAGCATTCCACCGGCGCCTCCAGCTACGGCCGCGATCCCAGCGGCGGCATGCTGACGCTGAACCTGGGCAAGACCGGCCGCAAGGAGAAGAAGTTCCAGCCCATGCCCGACGACACGGTGCCCAAGGAGCTGCGGATCAAGGACAAGGAGGTCTCCTACTTCGACCACAGCACGCTGCACGAGATCGGCCACGCCGTGGACGACAAGCTCAGCTACATGAGCGCCAAGGGCAGCGATGCGAAGTTCGGCGGCTGGCGGGAAGAGTCCGTGGACAGCGTGGCCGACGTCGCGTGCAACCAGAAGGGCTTCTACGCCGACTTCCCGGCGCTGCCGCGGTCCTTCCTCAAGGCTTTCCTGCTCGACATCCTCAACGGCTCCACGCCCGGGCAGCCCTCGGGCGCCGTGCTCAACCTCGTGGCCACCGGCGGCGCGCCGCCCACCGCGGCGGACTGGGCGGCCGACCCCGGCATCAAGCAGGCGAGCAAGGACCATGCGGTCTTCACGCGCGACGGCTGGGACGACGACCAGGTCAACGTCGCGGTGACCGATGCGCAGCGCCTCGTCGCCTACCGCACCGGGCCGGAGCGCCAGGCCGGCCGCGCGCTGGTCGAGGCCATCCTGCGCGACCGCACGGCGCCGGCCCAGGCCATTGCCGACACCGCCGCCGGGCTGCTGGCCGCAGCACCCCAGTGGAACCTGCTCGCCGCCCACGACGCCGCGCGCTGGTGCGACTACATCCGCCTGCGCGGCTCGGCCGACGGCCTGTGGGAAAAGGGCGCCGGCGGCATCACCGCGGCCGCCGTCGGCGGTCGCATCTACCACCAGGCCTACGGCGGCGTATGGGTGAGCTACCTGCTGTCGGCGCGCAGCAAGGGTGTCAGCCAGTACCAGTTCCGGGCACCCGGCGAATGGTTCTCGGAGGTCTACGCGGCCTATCAGATGGGGCTGATGCCGGAGAACCATCCCGATGCCCAGGCCATGAGCTGGATCAACTAAGCGGAGCCCTGCATGTCACTCTTCACCCAGCAAGAGGCCGATTGCCCGGCCTGCGGCAAGCCGGTCAGCTTCGCCCTCGTGGCCAGCGTCAACGCCGACCGCCGCCCCGACCTGCGCGCCGCCATCCTCGACGGCAGCTTCCAGTGCGAGGCCTGCCCGGCCTGCGGCAAGGTCTTCCGCCTGGAGCCCGAGTTCACCTACCTCGACGTGGCCCGCGGCCAGTGGCTGCTGCTGCAGCCGGTGGAGCGGCTGGCCGACTGGCCCCAGCTCGAGGAGCAGGCCGGCAGCAGCTACGCCCTGGCCTACGGCGAGCGTGCCGCGCCGCCGGCACGCGAGATCGGCAAGGGCCTGAAGGCGCGCGTCACCTTCGGCTGGGAGGCGCTGCGCGAGAAGCTGGTGGCCGCCGAGCACGGGCTGGACGACGTGGTGCTGGAGATGCTGAAACTGCGCCTGCTGCGCAGCCTGCCGGACCAGCCGCTGGCCGACGGCAACGAGCTGCGCCTGCAGGCCGTCGAGGGCGACGTGCTGCAGCTGGCCTGGCTGGCCGTGCCCTCGGGCAGGCCGGTCGAGGTGCTGGCCGTGCCGCGCGAGCTGTACGACGGCATCGCCAAGGACGCCGCCTGGAAGCCGCTGCGCGAGCAGGTGGGCGGCGGCTTCTTCGTCGACCTGCACCGCGTGCTGGTGCCGGCCGGCGCCGAGGATCCCGTCGAAGCCGACGCCTGACCGTGGAGACCCGAACATGTCCGTCATCGACTATCCCCAGGAGCTGAGCAAGGCCCACTGGGACAAGAAGAAGGGCAGCGTGCCCGCCGGCAGCGACCTGGAGACCCGGCTGAAGACGCTGCAGAAGAAGCACGAGGCCGTGGACTGGAAGCCCTTCGACCCGTCCTGGGTGAAGGGCGCCAAGTCCGTGGCCGACGTCGAGGCCGCCTACGCCGAGCGCGACCGTGTCTGGCGTGCCAAGGTTGCGCCGCTGAAGCTGGAGGCCAACGGCGTGGCCGATGCCGCGCAGAAGGCGGCCAAGGACAAGGCCGCGGGCAAGCCGCTGCTGGAGGCGGCCAAGGCCATCGCCGATGCGGTGAAGGCCTATGCCAAGGCCATCGACGCGGGTGCCGCCGCGCTGGAGCAGCTGGCCGGGCAGGCGCAGAAGATCCTGGCCAAGCGCGCGTCGCAGGAAGAGGAGTCCGGCGAAGGCGAGGACGAGGACGGCGGCAGCCAGCTGCTCGATCCCAAGCGCCTGCTGGCCCAGCTGCAGCAATGCAGGCGCGACCCCGCGCGCCGCGTCGACTTCGCCTTCATCGACGGCGACGGCAAGGATGCGCCGCCGCAGTTCGTGCTGTCGCCCAAGACCGCGGGCCGCACGCTCTTCGCCAAGGTGCAGAAGGAGACCGGGCGCAAGACGGGCGCTTACGGCCTGGCCGGTGTCGAAGGCACGACGCTGCTGCTGCAGGTGGAGAAGGCCTACGGCGGCCTCGTGAAGAAGGTGCGCGTGCCGGTGAAGGCCTGCGGCTTCACGATCACCAAGGTGCTGCTGGTCGACCTCGAAGGCAAGACGCTGGAGCAGGACGAGGAGGAGGCCGAGACCGAAGCCGGGGGCAAGGCGCCGCCGAAGAAGGACGCTGCCCGGGACGATGTGGCCCTGCGGCAGGCCCTGGACGGCTGGAAGCAGGCACGCGAGGCCGCCGTCACGACGCTGAAGGACGTGGCCAAAGAGATCGCCGTGCTGCGCGACGCCGAGGCCAACAAGGCCATCATCGAGCTCAACGCGGTGATCAAGAACCTGACGCCCGAGCCCGCCAGCGCACGCCAGGTGGCCGAGCTGATCCGCTACGTCGACAAGGACGACGTGGTGCTGGACGTGTCGGACTTCGCCTCCGACATCCGCACCCCGCTGCTGCGCGCGCTGGCCAGGCTGCACCAGGCCACGGCCTGAGACGCGCCGCCGCGCATCCGGTGCCAGGCGGCGCGGGCGAGCCATGGGCAGGCCCGGCAAGCGTGAGAAGCAGGGCAGGGCCCGTTCCGCGCCCGGCCGCGCCCGGCACAGCGTCACGGACGGCGCCTGCCAAGCGCGATAAGCCGCCCGCCAGGGCCGCTTATCCGCGGCAAGGAAAAGGGAGTGGCGCCTCAAGATCCCATCCATAGCGCCGAGTGCCCGCAACGCGGGCGCCCGGGGATGGTTTCGCCGCAGTCCCGCCCCCCATGAAAGAACTGATCGCCCGTCTGCAAGCCTGGCTCGGCCCCAATGCCGCGATGATCCAGGGCCTGGCCGCGCCGCTGGTCATCGTCATGGTGCTGGCGATGATGGTGCTGCCGCTGCCGGCCTTCCTGCTGGACGTTTTCTTCACCTTCAACATCGCGATGGCGCTGATGGTGATGATGGTGGCGTCCTACATGATCAAGCCGCTGGACTTCGCCGCCTTCCCCGCGGTGCTGCTGCTGACCACGCTGCTGCGGCTGTCGCTGAACGTCGCCTCCACCCGCGTCGTGCTGATGGAAGGCCACACCGGCACCGGCGCGGCCGGCAAGGTGATCGAGGCCTTCGGCCACTTCCTGATCGGCGGCAACTTCGCGGTCGGCATCATCGTCTTCGCGGTGCTGGTGGTGATCAACTTCATCGTCATCACGAAGGGCGCGGAGCGCATCGCCGAAGTCAGCGCGCGCTTCACCCTGGACGCCATGCCCGGCAAGCAGATGGCCATCGACGCCGACCTGAACGCCGGCCTGATCGACGAGAAGGAAGCCAAGCGCCGCCGCCGCGAGGTGGGCGAGGAAGCCGAGTTCCACGGCTCCATGGACGGTGCCTCGAAGTTCGTGCGCGGCGACGCCATCGCCGGCATCCTGATCCTCTTCATCAACATCGTCGGCGGCTTCATCATCGGCGTGGCCCAGCACGACCTGTCGGCCGGCGAGGCCGCCAGCTCCTACGTGCTGCTGGCCGTCGGCGACGCGCTGGTGGCGCAGATCCCGGCCCTGCTGATTTCCGTGGCCTCCGCGATGGTGGTCACCCGCGTGGGCAAGGAGAAGGACGTCGGCACCCAGATCATGGGCCAGGTCTTCGGCAGCGCCCGCCCCATCATGCTGGCCGCCGTGATCATCGGCGTGCTCGGCCTGGTGCCCGGCATGCCCCACTTCGTCTTCCTGCTGATCGGCGGCCTGCTGGGCTGGCTGGCCTGGACCCTGACCCAGCGCGCCAAGCTGCGCGTTGCCGAGGCCGCCCGCGCCGAAGGCCAGGCCGCGGCCGCTGCCGGTGCTCCGGGTGAACCCCAGCCCGGCGCCGAGGCTTCCTGGGACGACCTGCAGCCGGTGGACACCCTCAGCCTGGAGGTCGGCTACCGCCTGATCCAGCTGGTGGACAAGGAACGCCAGGGCGACCTGCTGGCCCGCATCAAGGGCGTGCGCCGCAAGTTCGCGCAGGACGTCGGCTTCCTGCCGCCGCCCGTGCACATCCGCGACAACCTGGAGCTGCGCCCCAGCGCCTACCGCATCCTGCTGCGCGGCGCCGTGGTGGGCGAGGGCGAGTGCTTCCCCGGCATGTACATGGCCATCAACCCCGGCCACGTGAAGAACGCGCTGCCCGGCCAGGCCACCACCGACCCCGCCTTCGGCCTGCCCGCCGTCTGGGTGGAGGAACGCCAGAAAGAAGCGGCCCAAATGGCCGGCTACACCGTCGTTGATTCCTCGACCGTGGTGGCGACCCACCTTTCACACTTGATGCAACAACATGCCGCCAAGCTGCTGGGCCGCGTCGAAGTACAGCAACTGGTCGAGCATGTGACGAAGTTGGCTCCCAAACTGATCGAAGACGTGGTTCCCAAGATGGTCGGCATAGCGGCACTCCAGAAGATCCTGCAGCTCCTGCTGGACGAAGGCGTGCACATCCGCGACATGCGTTCGATCATCGAGGCCCTGGCGGAGCACGCCGGCCAGATCCACGACCCGGCCCTGCTGGCCCAGCGCACCCGGGTGCAGCTGGCCCCGGCCATCGTCCAGCAGATCTACGGGCCCACCCGCGAGCTGGACGTCATCGCCATCGAGCCCGACCTGGAGCGCCTGCTCACCCAGGCCCTGACCTCGGCCAACGGCCCGATGCTGGACCCCGGCGTGGCCGACCAGCTGACGCGTTCGGCCGCCGAAGCATCCGACCGCCAGGAGAGCCTGGGCCACCCGGCCTGCCTCCTGGTGCCGGACCTGATCCGCACACCGATTGCCCGCCTGCTCAAGCGCGCGGCGCCGCGGCTGCGGGTGCTCTCGCACAGTGAAATTCCTGACACCCACTCCATCCGTATCGGCAGCTTGATCGGGGGCCACGCATGACCTACTCAGATTTCAACAAGCGGAGCCCGGCGCCGGGCCGTCCCAAGACGGGCTCTGCCCCCTCGGGGGGCCGGCCGCTTGAAGCGGACGGGGGGCAGTCATGAACATGACTCGTTTTACCGGCCGCACTTCTCGTGAGGCCATGCAGAAAGTGCGTGATGCCTTCGGCGAGGACGCCATCGTGCTGTCCAACAAGCCCTGCCCCGGTGGCGTGGAAGTGCTGGCGATGCCGCCGCACGGCCTGGACGCGATCGAGCAGCACCGCGAGGAGCTGCAGGAGCGCATGGCCCAGCAGCCGCCCGTGCAGCAGCCCCAGCCGCGCGCCCGTGCCGCCCAGGGCACCGCGCCGACCATGCGCGAGATGCTGGCCCCGCCCGCCGCGGCCCAGGCCGCCGAGCCGGTCGACGAACACGCCACGGTGCAGGACGACGTCAAGCGCCTGTCCATGAGCACCCTGTCCTTCCAGGACTACGTGCGCGACCGCCTGCTCAAGCGCCGCCAGGTGGCCCTGGGCAAGGGCGAGCCCAGGCACGTGGAGCCCAGCTTCGACATGCCCGCCGCCGACGAGCCGCCCGCCCAGGCCCTGGCGCAGCGCCTGGCCCAGCGCGCGCAGGAGCGCGCCCAGGTGCAGCGCGAGATGGCCGCCCAGCAGCGTGCGGCCGCCCAGGCCCCGGTGCAGCAGCCCGTAGCCCAGCCGCAAGTTCAGGCCCAGCAGCCCCAGCCGGCACGCCGCGAGCCGCCGGTGCTGCGCGAGGAAGTGCCGATGCAGCCGGCCGCGTACGCCCATCACCAGGCTCACCAGCAAGCCCAGCACGTTCAGCAGCAGGCCCACCAGCAGCCCGCCCAGCGCCCGGCGCCCCAGCAGGCCTGGGCCGCTTCGGCTCCGTCGCTGGCCGACCAGCCGCAGGCCCACCAGCCGCAACAGCCCCAGCGCCAGGCCGCTGCCCAACCGCAGCAGCCCGCGCCCCAGCAGCAGCCCCGCCCGCCGTCCGGCCCGCAGAACGCCGAGATGATGCAGGAGCTGCGCACGATGAAGGGCCTGATCGAGGAGCGCTTCGGCGCCATCGCCTTCCTGGAGAAGCTGCAGCGTTCGCCCAGCAATGCCCACCTGACGCAGAAGCTGCTGGACTGCGGTTTCTCGCCCGCGTTGATCCGCAAGCTGGTCGATGCCATGCCGCCCGAGGTGACCGACGGCAGCGCCGACGGCAATGCCTGGGCCGCCGAGGTGCTGGAGCGCAACCTGCTGACCGGCGAGCATGACCCCGCCATCGAGGACCAGGGCGGCGTGTTCGCCATGGTCGGCGCCACGGGGGTGGGCAAGACCACGTCCACCGCCAAGATCGCCGCCGCCTTCGCCGCCAAGCATGGCGCGGCCAACCTGGGGCTGATCACGCTGGACGCCTACCGTGTCGGCGCCCACGAGCAGCTGCGCGCCTACGGCCGCATCCTCGGCGTGCCGGTGCACACCGCGCACGACCGCGCCGCGCTGGAGGACCTGCTGGACCTGCTGTCGGCCAAGAAGATGGTGCTGATCGACACCGCCGGCCTGGCCCAGCGCGACTCGCGTGCCCGCGAGCTGCTGGACATGCTGGGTGGCCGCATCAAGAAGCTGGTGGTGGTGAATGCCGCCGCCCAGGGCGAGACCATCGACGACGTGCTGGTGGCCTACCAGGCCAGCGCCGCCGCCGGCGTGGTGCTCTCCAAGCTGGACGAGGCCGTCAAGCTGGGCCCGGCCCTGGACGCGCTGATCCGCCACCGCCTGAAGGTCGTGGGCGTGGCCAACGGCCAGCGGGTGCCCGAGGACTGGCACCGCCTGTCCGGCCGCGCTCTCGTGCATCGTGCACTGCGCTCGGGGGGCAGCCCGGCTTATCGCCTGGATCCGAATGAAGTAAACCTCGTCTTCACGACCCCCAGCGCCAACCCCGCGGCGATGGCGGCACAGATGCAGGCCCATGCCCAGGCCCAGGCGCAGATCCAGGCCCAGCAGGCCCAGCTGGCAGCCCGCCGCGCAGCGGCCGCCGGTGCCGGTTCTCCTGCCGGTTATTGACCGATCGAACCCCGGCCTTGCGCAGTTCAATCACTTCGTCGCCGCCAGAAAACCGCCAGAAGCACCGAGTCCGATGAGCCCGTTCGCCAGCGCCCAGCCCAGCGAAGCCTTCCATCCAGGCTCCCAGCCCGTCGACCAGGCCGCCGGCCTGCGCCAGATGTTCAGCACGCGCATGCTGCGTTTCGTGCCCGTCGTCTCCAACCCGCACCTGCTGTTCGGCGGCGTCGTGCTGGAGCGCCTGTGCACGGCCTTCGGCACGCAGGGCCTGCACACGCTGGTGGTGGATGCCAGCGAGCGTGCCGGCACCCCGCGCGAGCTGGCCGAGTTCGACCTGCGCGAGGGCATCGAGCGCCTGTCCTCCGAATGCAGCTACCTGGCCGCCCGCGGCCTGCCGCTGCGCCACGTGGACGCCCGCGGCTCCAGCTCCAGCTTCCTCGATTCCCTGGCCGAGGCCGCGCCCCACGTCGACGTGGTGCTGGTCTACGGCAGCGCCTCCGACCTGTCGCGCACCTTCTGCGATGCACCGCGGCGCGACGGCGCGCTACGCCTGCGCCCGCTGATCAGCGTGGACGACCAGCCGGCCGCCATCACCCATGCCTACGCGGCCATCAAGATCCTGGCCCAGCGCGGCGGCTTCCTGGCGCATGACCTGATCGTCTGCGGCCGCACCGGCAAGACCCCCCCCGCGGCAGTGGCCCAGCGCCTGGCCGAATGCGCCGACAGCTTCCTGGGCGCGGCCCAGCGCAGCTGGATCGAGATCGACCCCACGCAGCCGGCCACCGCGGTGCCCGGCCCCACGCTGGCCCAGCTGGCGCGTGACACCCTGGCAAGCGCGCTGGTGCAGCCGGCCGCCATGCTGCCCCCGCACCCGCAGGCTGCACTGCCTGCCCGACTCGCACCGGTGCTGAATTGACGACGACAACTCCAAGCAATACAAGCAGACAAGCGGAGCTGACCATGTACACCGCCAAAGGCCGACTCGACATAGACGCGATGCTCCAGCAGTACAGCCCGCTGGTGCGACGCCTGGCCCACCAGATGATCGCCAAGCTGCCTGCGAACGTGGAGATCGACGACCTGATCCAGGTCGGCATGATCGGCCTGACCGACGCGCTGAGCCGCTTCGACGCGGGCCAGGGCGTGCAGTTCGAGACCTTCGCCACCCAGCGCATCCGCGGCGCCATGCTCGACGAGCTGCGCGGCTCCGACTGGATGAGCCGCGGCACCCGCAAGCAGCAGCGCGAGATCGAGGCAGCCGTGCACCGCCTGGAGCAGCGCCTGGGCCGCGCCCCGCACGAGGGCGAGATCGCCAAGGAGATGGGCCTCACGCTGCCCGACTACCAGGAGCTGCTCGGCAAGGTGCGCGGCACCCAGCTGGTCTACCTGGAGGACATGAGCGGCGAGGACGGCGACAGCGACTACCTGGACCGCCACGTCACCGCCGACGGCGCCGACCCGCTGAGCCTGCTGCAGGACCACCGCATGCGCTCGGCCCTGGTGGACGCGATCAAGAACCTGCCCGAGCGCGAGCAGTACGTGATGAGCATGTACTACGAGCAGGACATGAACCTCAAGGAGATCGCGGCCGTGCTGGGGGTGACCGAATCGCGCGTGTGCCAGCTGCACAGCCAGTCGATCGCCCGGCTGCGCAGCAAGCTGCGCGAGTGGTGAGATGAGACGCTGAGGCGCCGCATCGCGACATGACGGACCAAGGCCACCCGCCCGCGGTGGCCTTGTCGCTTGAAATCTTCTGCGGGCAGGACAGGAAGACGAGAGCATGTGGGCCTTGCGCAAGAAGGACCAGGCACGGGAGCTGACGCCGGCGGAGCCGGTGCAGGCCGAGGACGCCGGCGCGGCGGTCTCCGCCGACGCGATGAAGCTCGCCCGTGCGCTGCAGCAGCAGACCTCCGGCCTGGGCCGCGAGGCCGCCGAGGTGCGCGGCGTCATCGACGACACGCTGCAGCTGTCGCAGCGCCACAGCACGGCCGTGGCCGAGCTGGCACGCCAGATCGCGGCCATCCAGTCGGCACAGGACACCATAGGCGGCGAGACCGGCGAGAGCCTGAAGGCAGCCTCGCGCGCGCGGCAGGCGGTGGGCGAGGTGGCGCGCGAGGTGCAGGCCATCGTCGACTCGCTGCGCGAGGTGGCGCAGGCGGCCGAGCAAATCACGCAGATCGCGCTGCAGACGCGGCTGGTGGCCTTCAACGCGAGCGTGGAGGCCAAGCGTGCCGGCGAGTCGGGCCGCGGCTTCTCGGTCGTCGCAGATGCAGTGAAGGACCTGGCCGGCAAGGTCGAGGAATCGTCCAAGGACATCAAGACCACGGTGGGCCGCCTCGACACGCGCATCGAGAACCTGGCGCGCGAGATCCGCGCCGACGAGGGCGGCGCGGCCGGTGAGAACGGCAAGGCCAGCAGCTTCCACCAGGCCCTGGCCGAGGTGGAGTCCGGCGTGCAGCGCATCGCCCGCGCCGCCACCGAGAGCCACCGCATGGGCGCCGGCATCGACACGCAGATGCAGGCCATCGAGCAGGGCATGCAGCGCTCCAGCCAGACCCTGGGCCAGGCGCAGACCAGGAGCGAGAGCTTCCTGCGCGTGTCCGAGCACCTGATGGAGCTGATCGCCAATTGCGGCGTGCAGACGGCGGACACGCCCTACATCCAGCTGGCGCAGCACGCGGCCGCACGCATCTCAGCGCTGCTGGAGGAGGCCCTGGCCAAGGGCCAGATCAAGCCGGCCGCGCTCTTCGACGAGAACTACCGCGGCCTGCAGGGCTCCGACCCGGCCCAGCACGCCACGGCCTTCAACGAGCTGACCGACCGCCTCTTCCCGCAAGTGCAGGAGCCGGCGCTCAAGGCGCTGCCGAAGATCGTCTTCTGCATCGCGGCCGATCGCAACGGGTACATCTCCACCCACAACCAGAAGTACTGCCACCCGCAGCGCCCGGGCGAAGCCCTGTGGAACGCGGCGAACAGCCGCTGGCGCCGCATCTTCAGCGACCGCACCGGGCTGGCCTCGGCGCGCAACACCAAGCCCTTCCTGCTGCAGACGTACCGCCGCGACATGGGCGGCGGGCGCTTCGTGCTGCTGAAGGAGGCGGCCGCGCCGATCACGGTGCAAGGGCGGCACTGGGGCGGGCTGCGGCTGGCGTACGAGTTCTAGGGCCTGTTAACACTACCGGAGGACGCGCGCTGGAGCCTGGCAAGGCGCTGGGGCGTCGTTGCAGCCTCGTTGTGTGCCGAAGGCACACGGCCTTGGCTGCGCCTAGCCCAGCGCCTTGCCAGACTCCAGCCCTTCGGGTGCCTTCAGGAAACGGGCGCCCTCCGCGTTGCAAATGCTCGCCGTAGCCACCGCTACGGCTGCGCTTTGCGCCTCGATGGCGCCCGTTTCCTGAATCACGCGCAT
>SCTQ01000075.1 GCA_004322345.1 Aquabacterium sp.
CTTCTTCGCGCCGGCCTCGTCGTTGCCGGCTTGCGCGTTCAGGCGCTCCAGGTGCGCGCGCGCGGCGGCCAGCACCGCTTCGTTGGCCTTGCGGCCGTCGAACTGGCGCTTCCAGCTGCGGCCACCGTCGGTGGTGGCCACGATCACGCCGTCATGCCCGACGGCCCAGCCGGTGCGGGCGTCGACGAAGCTGACGCCGGTGTACATGACCGAGCTGGGCGAGGGCTGCTGCGTCCAGGTGCGGCCCTGGTCGGCCGAAGCCAGCATCAGCCCCATCTCGCCCACGGCCACCAGGCCGGGCCCGCCGGCGCCTACGTCCAGCAGCAGCTTGTGGGCGCCGCGGGACGTGGCGGGGCCGGGCAGGTCCAGCAGGTCGAGGGTCTTCAGCTTGTCGCCGCCGCCGGCGGCCCACACGCCGGCCAGCACGACGATGGCAGCGGCCGCGAGGCTCGCGCGGGGCGGGCGGCGCATGCCTCAGATCCCCGCGCGGCGCAGCGCGTCGGTGGTGAAGTCCGCGGCGCGCAGCGGGGTGTTGAAGCGGATGGGCTTCTCCTCGTTGGTCAGGCCGCTGGAGACGTAGCGGCGCGCCTGCAGGTCGTACTGAGCGGAGCCGGCGATGAAGAAGGCGGGGGCGTCGTAGTACTGCACGCCGTGGATCTCCAGCACGCGCCACAGCTCGCCGCGGCCGTCGTAGAGGTCGCCGTGGGCGATCTGCCAGGAGTCCTCGTCGAGGAAGTACACGCGCTTGCCGTAGACGTGGTTCTGGCCCGGGCGCAGCGTGGCCTCCACCACCCACACGCGGTGCAGCTCGTAGCGCACCAGGTCCTGGTTCATCGTGCCGGGCTTGACGATGTCGGCGTACTTCAGGCCCTTGTCGGTCAGCCGGTTGTTGTTGTAGCTGACGATCATCTCCTTCTTGCCCACCAGCTTCCACATGAAGCGGTCGGGCGAGCCGTTGAAGCCGTCGTAGTCGTCCACGGTGGACAGGCCGTCGACGCCGTTGCGCGGCGTGTCGTAGGCCACCTGCGGCGCGCGCAGCACGCGGCGGGTGCCGGGGTTGTAGACCCATGCGGCGCGCGGTTGCTTGACCTGGTCGATGTAGTCGTGCGCCAGCAGCACCTCGCCGGCGATGGACGACGGCGCCTTGTAGCTGGTGCGGAAGTAGAACAGCACGTTGGGCGTGTCCTTCAGCCCGTTGCCGAAGATCGTTTCCTCGTAGCGCTTGACCGGCGTGAAGGCGCCGTTGGCCTGCACCGGGAACTCCGTCTGGTGCCGCACGAGCGTGGCGCCGCGGTAGCGGAAGGCGTGGTTCCAGATGGCCTCCACGCCGGTGTTGGGGATGGGGAAGGGCACGGTGCTGCCCACCACGTCCAGCACCGAGTTGCCGTCGTTGGCGGTGTCGATCCTGCCGGCCTCGGCTTTCACCGCGCTGTAGATCGATTCCGGGAAGGCGGCCGAGCGGCGCGTCGGATAGACGACCATCTTGTAGGACGGGTAGCGCTTGAGCAGCGCCAGCTGGCCCGGGGCGAGCTTGTCCTTGTATTGCTCCGCGTTGGCCGCGGTGATGGTGTAGAGCGGCTTGTCGGCGGCATACGGGTCGGCCCAGCCCTTGGCCGGATCGAAGCCCGCGGGCGGCTTGGTGACGCCGCCTTCCCAGGCGGGAATCGTCCCGTCCTTGTTGCCGGCGCGTTCGGCGCCCACGGGGGTCAGGTCCTTGCCCAGGCGGGCGATCTGCTCGGCGGTGGGGCGGGCGAGGGCGCCAGGGGCGAAGGCCAGCAGCGCGGCGGCCGAGAGCGCGGCCAGCGGCGTACGCAGGAGGTGTCGGTTCATGGTCGTCTCCGTGTCTTTTGGATCAGAAGCTGGCGCCCAGGACCAGGGCCAGGAAGTCGCGGTCGTGGAAGCTGTCGAAGCGTGCGTTCTTGTTGAACATCGTGTAGCTGAAGTCCAGCGAGTAGCGCTTGTCCCAGTCGAACTTCACGCCCGGTGCGATGGCGTGGCGGCCCTGGCTGAACAGGCCGTCGGCCGACCAGCCCTTCACGTCCTTGGAGAAGAACAGCCGCGGCTTGACGACGACCTGCGGGATCAGGTCCGGATACTCCAGCTCGAACAGCGCGCGCAGGCCCCAGGCGGTGCTGGTGAAGTAGCCGTCCTGCGTGCAATTGGCCTGGTTGGTGGCGGCTGCGGGGCACAGGCCGCCGTAGGCCGCGTGCGGGCCGGCACCGTACTCGAAGCCGCGGCCGTAGCGCACGCTGGTGTAGGGATCGCCGATGCCGCTCCAGTGCTGGAAGGCCACCTCGCCCAGCAGCGTGCCGGACGAGGCGCCCAGGATGTTGGACAGCAGCTTGACGGTGGACAGCTGCAGCTGGGTCTTGTTCTTCAGGTCGTAGCCGCGGTTGTAGGCGCCGGAGCCCAGCGGCGCGGCGGAAGAGCCCCAGCGCGAGGCCATGGGCCCGATGCCGACGGTGCCGCCCGGGCCGGGCGCGGCCATCGCGTAGAAGCCGTCGACCGAGCTGATCTGCACCGGGAAGTCCTTGGTGTAGGACAGCTCGCCGCTGACCGACCAGCCGCGGATGACGGTGGACGCCGAGAGGCCCAAGACCTTGATGTCGCTGGCCGAGTAGTCCCAGAACACCGAGCCCAGCGGTGCCAGCAGGTAGTAGGCCGAGCCCGGCACGGTGGTCAGGTCGCGCACGCCGGAGAGGTTGGGCACGCGCGTCGTGTAGT
Organism: Aquabacterium sp.; assembly: GCA_004322345.1. Classification (GTDB taxonomy): domain Bacteria; phylum Pseudomonadota; class Gammaproteobacteria; order Burkholderiales; family Burkholderiaceae_C; genus Aquabacterium. Next base: position 2,725 of record SCTQ01000075.1, read on the forward strand.
TGACGTAGTAGGCGCCCAGCTCGGTGTCCAGCGACTCCACCGTCTTCTTCAGCGCGAAGCCGAACTGGCCGCTGTCCTTCGGCCGCTTGTCGTCCAGCAGCGAGAAGCGGAAGTTCAAGCCGGCGGTGCCGTTCCAGTAGGCGTTGGAGCTCATGGGCCCGAACACCGTGTCGTTGGCCACCAGCGTGGCGTCGTCGGTGCAGTTCAGCGCGGTGGCCGGCGACCAGAAGGTGCCGCAGCCGTCGATGCTGCTGCGGCGCCAGCGGAACTGGTAGAAGCCTTCGGCCGAGAAGCCGTTGCCCAGGCCCAGGTTGGCCGATACCTGCGGCACCGGCAGGATGGCCTCCTTCAGCAGCGTGCCGGGCACGCGCAGCGCATTGATGTCCAGCGCCTGGTACTGGTTGACGCCGGGCACGAACATGCTCTCGCCGAAGTTGACGGCGTGCTGGCCCAGGCGCAACTTGAGCTGCGATTCGTCGCCGAGGTCGAAGCTGGCGTAGCCGTAGGCGTCCAGCAGCACCGCGCCCTTGAACTTGGACTGCTCGCTGTCGAAGGCGCTGTCGTCCAGCCGCGAGCCGGGGCTGTAGTCGTTGGCCGGCGAGCCCAGCGGCACGCCCTTGCTCGTCAGCCGCAGGTTGTTCCAGGCCTTGGCGCGCAGCACGGCGCCGTAGCGGCCGGCCTTGATGTCCACGTCGCCCACGATGCGTGCCAGCTGGGTGAAGTTGGCGCCCTTGCCGAAGTTCTTGTCGGCCGATCCCGTGTAGGCCGAGCCGGTGCCGCCGTCGCCCGGGCCGATGAGGTCGGAGTCCGGCTTCTTGGTGCGCCAGCCCGAGGTGAAGGAGGCGTTGAGCGACCACACCGCCTCGGCGCCATCGCC
>SCTQ01000076.1 GCA_004322345.1 Aquabacterium sp.
TGCCCTGTGCCTTCAGCCGGTCGTTGAACTGGCGGTGGACCATGCCGTGCTGGCCCTCCTGGCGGGTGAAGTCCTTGGCTTCCTTCAGCAACTGGGGATCGGTGATCTGGTCGCGGAAGTCGCGCACGCAGGTGATGAAGAAGCGCTCGCCCTCGGGGAAGAAGATGGACATCGCGTCGAAGAAGCGCGACTTGAAGGCGTCGCCCTCCAGCCAGTACTTCGGGATGTCGCCGTCGAGGCCGAAGTCCAGCTTCTCGCGCGGGACGATGGGGTGTTGGCTGCTCATGTGCGTCCCCGGGGTCAGGCGAAGGCCGCGGCGTACAGCGCGGCGCCGGCCACCATCGGGTCCTTGGTCTGCTCGTAGGTGCTGACCCAGACCGAATAGCTGTGGATCACCTTGTGCTGCCAGGGATGGAAGCCCGGCTTGAAATAGGCCAGCAGCTGCGGCACGTTGCGCCCGAAGATGCCCTTGGGGCCGTAGATCCAGCCCAGGTTCTTCACGGTCATGGTCCAGCGCTGCAGGCGGGTGTAGCCGTCGCCCTTGAGCAGGCGGTTGGTCAGGCGCAGGCTGTCGGACATCACCTTGAACATCGCGTGGACCAGCGCGGTGCAGCGCATCACGTAGCCCACGCCGGCGACGGTGGTCATCACGTCGTAGGCGACGGCCTTGTGCTCCATCTCCTCGATGGCGTGCCAGGCCCACATGGCGCGCACCCGGGCGTCGGCGGGGGCCATCACGTCCGAATGCTTGAACAGGGCGTCGGCCATCATCGCGGTGAAGTGCTCGAAGGCGGCCGTCAGCGCCAGGTTGTACTTGGCCGACCAGCGCTTGTTGTAGTCGTCGAAGAACTCGCGGATCTCCTGCAGCAGCGGGCCCATGTCCAGGCCCTGCTGGGCCAGCACCTCGTTGAAGTGCGTATGGGCGATGCCGTGCTGGCCCTCCTGGCGGATGAAGTTCTTGACGTCCTCGCGCAGCTTGGGATCGATGATCTGTTCGCGGAAGGCGCGCACGCTGGTGATGAAGTAGCGCTCGCCGTCCGGGAAAGCGGCCTGCATGCCGTCGAACAGGCGGGTCTTGAAGGCATCGCCGCCATACCAGAAGCGCGGGGTCTCGGCGTCGATGCCGAAGTCGAGCTTCTCGCGCGGGGTGATGGCGTCGGGCTTGTCGATGTTGTGCTGTGCCATGGGACTGCTTCCTCGGTACGTTGGGCCGCACTGTAGGAAGCCGGCCCGGCATGCAGGTGCACCTGCGGCGACAGAATGGAATAAACACCGACAGTCCAGGGACAACCCCCGGCCAAATGGAAAGCGGCCGTTCCGCTCAGTTATGCAGGAGTTCTCGCTTCCAGGCCTCCAGGCCTGCCGGCGTGAACACCACGGCCCGCGAGTCCTTCGCGCGGCGTGCCCAGCGCAGGGCGTAGATGCGCTGCAGCAAGGCGGCGCCGAGCGCGCCGGCCAGGTGTTGGCGGCGTGCGCTCCAGTCCAGGCAGCCGCGGCACAGCGCCCGGCGCTCAGCATGCAGCGCGTCGATGTCGATGCCCAGCCGGCGGAAGAAGGCCATGCCTTCTTGCGTGAGCTGCAACTCGTCGGCTGCGTGCCGCAGCAGGCGGCGCTCGATGAAGCTGTCGAACAGCGCGACGCCGCGCTCGCCGGCCAGGTGGTCGTAGCACACGCGCGCCTCGCGCAGCGCGGGTTCGCGCGGGCCGGTGCGAACCCGCATGGCGCCGGCGCGCACCGCCACGCCCATCAGCTGCTCCAGCAGGCGGGCCACGTCTTCGTCGGCCAGCCGGTAGTAGCGGTGCCGGCCCTGGGGCCACACGCTGACGAGTTGCGCGTCCAGCAGCCTGGCCAGGTGGGCGCTGGCCGTCTGCTTGGTGACTTCGCAGGCGGCGGCCAGTTCGGTGGCGGTCAGGGCCTGGCCGCCCATCAGCGCGCTGAGCATCTCCGCGCGGGCGGCTTCGCCGATCAGCGCGGCGATGCGGGCGATGTGGGGGCCGTCTCTCATGTGGCCATCATGCACGCGTGGCGCGCATCCATGGTTCGTCGCGTGGCGAACCATCGCGGTGGCGTGCGCGGCTAACGTCGATCCATCGCCACCACACGGGAGAACGCCATGCCCCTGACCTGCTTCATCCGCTACGAGATCGATCCCTTCCAGCGCGAGGCCTTCCGCGACTACGCGCTGGCCTGGGGCCGCATCATCCCCCGCTGCGGCGGGCGGCTGCTGGGCTACTTCCTGCCGCACGAGGGCAGCAACGTCGAGGCCTGGGGCCTGGTCGGCTTCGACAGCCTGGCCGGCTACGAGGCCTACCGCACCCGGCTGAAGGCCGACCCCGAGGGCCGTGCAAACTTCGCCTACGCGCAGGAGCGGCGCTTCATCCTGCGCGAGGAGCGCCGCTTCCTGGAGGACGTGCCCCTGCAGGAGCCCACGCCATGATCGCCGTCATCTTCGAGGTCCGCGCCGCGGACGGCCGTGCGGACCAGTACCTGGACATCGCCGCCGCTCTCAAGCCGCTGCTGGAGCAGCAGGACGGCTTCATCTCGGTGGAGCGCTTCCAGAGCCTGAGCGATCCCGGCAAGCTGCTGTCGCTGTCTTTCTGGCGCGACGAGGAGGCGGTGCGCAACTGGCGCAACCAGGTCCCCCACCGGCGGGCCCAGGCGGCGGGGCGCGGCGGCGTGTTCGCGGACTATCGGCTGCGCGTGGCGCAGGTGCTGCGGGATTACGGCTTCGACGAGCGGGACGAGGCGCCGGGCGACTCGCGCGACGCGCACGGCCGCTGACTCAGGCAGGCGCCCGCAGCCGGTACACCGCGAACGCATCCTCCGGTGCCAGCCAGCTGCGCTCCAGCACCCAGCCCGCGCGCTCGAACAGCGCCTGGGCCGCGGCTGGCGCGTACTTGTAGGAGCACTCGGTGTGGATGCTCTCGCCGTTGAGGAAGGGGATGCGTTCGCCGCACAGCTGCACCTCCTGGCGGCGCGTGCTGACCAGGTGCATCTCGATGCGGCTGAGCTCGGCGTTCCAGCGCGCCTCGTGGGCGAAGGACAGCAGGTCGAAGTCGGCGTCCAGCTCGTTGTTCAGGCGGCTCAGCAGGTTGAGGTTGAAGGCCGCGGTGACGCCGGCTGCGTCGTCGTAGGCGCGCAGCAGCGTGCCCACGTCCTTCACGGTGTCCACGCCGATCAGCAGCGAGGCGCCCGGCCCCAGCAGCTTGAGCACGCGCTGCAGGAAGATCTGTGCCTGCGCGGGGTGGAAGTTTCCCAGCGTGGAGCCGGGGAAGAAGCCCAGGCGCGGGCCGGCCTCGCTGTCCAGCGTGTGCGGCAGCTCCACGCCGCCGGTGAAGTCGGCCTGCAGCGGCATCAGCGACAGGCGGGGGTAGCGGTCCATCAGCCGGTCGCAGGCCTCGCGCAGGGCACTCAGCGAGATGTCGATCGGTGCATAGACGGCGGGGCGGTCCAGCGCGTCCAGCAGCAGCGGGGTCTTGCGCGAGGAGCCGGAGCCGAACTCGACGACCACTGCGCCGGCGCCGATGCCGTCCACCATGTCCAGCGCGTGGTCCTCGTACAGCGCGATCTCGGTGCGCGTCAGGTAGTACTCGGGCAGATCGGTGATCTGCTCGAAGAGCTGCGAGCCGCGCTCGTCGTAGAACCACTTGGGCGACATCTGGCGCGGGCGTTTCGTCAGGCCTTCCAGTGCGGCCTCGGCCAGCGGTGACAGCTCGACCGTATCGGCCAGCTCCAGCAGTTCCAGGTCCATGTTCGCTGCCATGTTCAGATGTCCTCCGCCAGCCTGAGGCCCGAGGCCTGCCAGCGTTTGTCGGGGTGGAAGAAGTTGCGGTAGCTGGCCCGCAGGTGGGTGGGCGGCGTGAAGCAGGAGCCGCCGCGCAGCACGTACTGGCCTGCCATGAACTTGCCGTTGTATTCGCCGACGGCGCCCGCTGCGGCGCGGAAGCCCGGGTAGGGCGAGTAGGCGCTCGCCGTCCATTCCCAGACGCCGCCGTAGAGCTGCTGCAGCCCGCCGTCGTCCGCACGCATGGCTTGCGGCGTGCGCTGCGGGTGGT
>SCTQ01000077.1 GCA_004322345.1 Aquabacterium sp.
AAGGTCGCCCAGGTCGCCGCCATGCGCAAGCTACTGACTATGCTCAACGCCATCGCCAAGTCCGGCCGCCCCTGGGATGCCTCGCTTCATCCGGCTTGACGCCCAACACGGTTGCTTGGGGCGGACGGCTTGCCCGGGCCAGACGCACGTACTTCGCGCTTACCGTCTGTCCATCTCAAGAACTGGCACCAGACTGGCACCAGCATCTCCCGGAAAACAAAAAAGTCAGCAGGCGCCAACCTGCTGACTTCGGTGTTTCTTGGCTCCCCGACCTGGACTCGAACCAGGGACCTGCGGATTAACAGTCCGTCGCTCTACCGACTGAGCTATCAGGGAACAGAGCCCGCAAGTATAGCGAGTTTTTTTTCGCTGTCATGACAACGCGTTGCGGGCGTCCAAAAAAGTCCGGTCAGGCCTCTGCCAGAAGGCGCCTGAGCTCCGCGGCATCCACGGGCTTGACCAGGTGGGCGTCGAAGCCGGCCTCGAGGGCCTGGCCGATGTCCTGCTCCAGGCCGTAGCCGGACAAGGCGATCATGCGGCCGGTGTAGCCGGCGGCGCGGCTGCGGCGGGCGACCTCGAAGCCCGTGAGGCCCGGCAGGCCGATGTCGACCACGGCCACGTCGGGGCGCTGCTGCAGCACCGCGTCCAGGCCGGCGATGCCGTCGACCGCCGTCACCACGTCGTGGCCGTCGAGTTCGAGCAGCGACTGCAGAGCCTGCAGGGCGTCGTCGTTGTCCTCGATGACCGCAACGCGGCAGGGATGGCCGGACGCGGCGCCGCGGGCAGGCGCGGGCTCTGCAGCCGCTTGGTCCAGTGCCGGAAAGCGCAGTTCGAAGACGCTGCCCGCGCTGCTGCTCGCCACCTCTATGCGGCCCCCTTGCAATTCCACCAGCCGTCGCACCAGCGTCAGCCCGATCCCCAGGCCACCGCCGCGGCGGTCCAGCGTGCGTTCGCCCTGCACGAAGAGATCGAAGATGCGCGGCAGCAGTTCCGGCGGGATGCCGAAGCCGTCGTCGCGCACGCGCAGGACGGCCTGGGTGTCTTCGCGCCGCAGTTCCACCGCGATGTGGCCGCCAGCCGGCGTGTACTTCAGTGCATTGGTCAGCAGGTTGTTGATCACCTGCTCGATGCGCGTCGTGTCGGCGTCGATGCAGGCCGGCTGCAGGTCCAGCTTCAGCTCGTGCTGGCGTAGCGCACCGGTGACCTCCAGCGTGGTCGACACGCGTCGCACCAGAGCCTCGAGGTCGACGCGGCTGCGCGACAGCAGCACCTTGCCGGAGATGACCCGCGAAACGTCCAGCAGGTCGTCCACCATGTGGGCCAGGTGGCGCGTCTGGCGGCCGATGATCGTGCGCGCGCGGCCCGACACCTCGGCCTGCGGGTCGCTGCGGTTGAGCACCTCTGCGGCGGAGGAGATCGCGCTCAGCGGATTGCGCAGCTCGTGGCCCAGCATGGCGAGGAACTCGTCCTTCGCCCGGCTGGCGGCCTCGGCCTCGCGGCGCGCTGCCTGCTCGCGCTCGACCAGCGCGGCGCGCTCGCGCTCCACTTCCTTCTGGTCGGTGACGTCCATGGTCACGCCGATCAGTTGCAGCGGCCGCCCGTCGGCGGCATAGGTCATGAGCACGCGCGTGGACAGCCAGCGCGCCGCCGTGCCGCCGGGCAGCACGCGGCACTCGATGGTCTGCTTCTCGGTGCGCCGCCTCAGCATGTCGCGCAGCGCGGCTTCGACGCCTGCACGGTCCTGCGGCTCGATGCGGCGCTCCCAGTCGCCCAGCGTGCTGTCGTTGTGGCCGTCGTCCAGCCCGAAGAGCTTGGCCTGGCCCGGTGTCCAGGCCAGCACGTCGGAGTCGAACTGGTAGTGGAAGAAGCCCACGCGGCCCGCTTCCTGGGCCAAGTCGATCAGGTGCTGCTTCTCGTGCAGGCGCTGATCGGCGCTGAGCAGCCGTGCCTCGGCCAGCTTGCGTTCGGTGATGTCCATGTAGGCGCTGATCGCGCCGCGCGGGCGGCCCGCCGCGTCGCGCAGGGGCACCGCCTGGGCCAGCACGAAGACCGAGCGCTGCTCGCCCAGGCGGATCTCCAACTCGGTGGCCGCCACCGGCTCGCCCGAACGCGCGGCGTGCTGCAGCGGCTGCTGGTCGGGCGGCAGCTCGCGTCCGCGTCGCAGCACGCGCGAGCCGCCGGCCTGGAGATCTCGGGGCGCCAGCAGGCGCGTCATCGCGGCGTTGTGCAGCACCTCCTCGCAGCGCGTGTCCTGTGCCACGGCCAGGGCCACCGGGCTGCCGTTGAAGAGAGCCTCGAACTCGTCGGCCTTGATCTGCAGGCGCTCGTGCGACTCGCGGTCCTGCTCCTGGGCGGCCAGCAAGGCCGCGCGCAGCAGCGTGATCTCGCGGATGCCGTCGCCGCCCTCGCCTTCGGCCGCGGTCTTGCCCTCGGCCAGCAGGCGCAGCGGCGTCGTCACGCGCCGTGCGGCCAGCAAGGCCAGCGTCACGCCGACCAGCAGGCAGCCGCCGGCCGTCCCCAGCGCCGCCAGCACCGCGCGACGCTGGGCCGCGACGACAGGCTCGCTGCGCAGCACCGCGCCTGCCGACCAGCCCGCCAGCGGAATGGGGGACCAGGCCGAGTAGCTGCCCGCACCGGCGGGGCGGGAGCGGCGCACGATGACGTCGTGCCCCGGGTCCGCCAGCACGACGTCGTCGGCCGCCTCAGGGGGCAGCGAGATCTGCAGCAGCCGCAGCCAATGGTCCGTGGCGATCCGCACGCCCAGCACACGGGCCGGCGTTCCCTGCATGGCTGCGCGAACCTCGATCAGCGTGTAGGACTTGCCATCGACTGCCGCCACCTGCCGCACGGATGGCAAAGCCGCGGCGCGAGGTCCGGGTTCCGGCCCGCGGGCGCCGGGAGCGGAATCGAACAGGACCTGCCCCTGGGCATCCACCAGGTAGATGCTGTGCCAGCCGGGATAAAGCGCGCCGTCCTCGCGCACCATGCGTTGCAGCACGGCGGGTGCGTCGCGCCGCAGGCCGTCCTCGCGGGCCAGCAGCTTCAGCGCTTCCGCCGAGGCCGCCAGTTCACGGTTGACGAGGTGTGCCGCCGCACGCGATGCCTGCTGCAGGCGCCCGTGCAGGCGCCGCTCCTCTTCCATGGCACCGGCGAGAACCTGGTAGGACATCAGCAGCGCGATGGGCACGCTGGCCAGCAGGATCATCCCGACCAGGAAGGTACGCAGTGAGATGCCGGAGCCGGCCTTGTCCGCTGTGCCGCCTGAGGCTTGCATCTGTCCCTTTCGTCGCGCGCCGCGGCGCACGATGCACCGGCCGGCGGAGCCCGCACTATGGCACCTGCGCGCCACCCTCCTCCTGGCAGGCGTGCAGCATCTGCTCGTGGGTGAGCTGCAGGCGGTGCGACTGGCGCTCGATCACGGCCCTCACTTCGGCCGGCAGTTCGCGATCCAGCGCGCGGCGATAGCAGCCCAGAGCAGCGAAGTCGCTGTCGGCGCCTTCCCCGGACAAGCCCTCGCGCTGATAGCGGCCCAGCGCGCCGCGCATGGCCGTCCAGCCACGCTGCTCGTCGAAGCGCGGCCCTTCGGCCTCGCCGCCCAGGCGCAGCAGTTCGGCCTCAAGGTCGTGCGCCGCCTGCATGCACTCGACGGCGCGGCGCGTGCACAGGCAGCACAGCTCCACCGACCCGACGATGTCCGCATACGCGTGGAAGCGCAGTGCCTCGGTCTCGCAGGCCGAGATCAGCTCGCCCAGCACGTCGAGGACCTCGGGGCGGCTCATGCTGGTCGCGCTGCCATGTTGCGACACCGGGCCGCGGCCCGGGTCCGCTGCGGCATGCATCAATGGAAGATGAGGTAGACGACCACCAGCACGACGGCCGGCACGCCCATGACCCAGGCTAGAAGGTATTTGCCCATGATGGCTGCTCCAATTGGTTGTTGCGTTGTGGACTGCATCGCGCCTGCGAAAGCAGTGTGGCAAACGCAGCGGTGGCAAGCCCCGTGCCCGGGCCTGCGGCGGCGATGCGCACAGGGATTGCATGGGCCCGTCCATCACAACTCGATGGAGCCCGCAACCGATGGATGCCGCGCAATGGAGTCGGGGACTGTGGCGCCGGGTGCCCTCTCCCATACGCTGGCCGCTGGAGCTGTTCGTCCGCGCGGTGGAGCGCTGGATCGACACAGGTGGGTCGCAGCTGGGCGCGGCGATCGCCTTCTACACGATGTTCGCGGTGGCCCCGCTGCTGGTGGTGGCCATCGCGATCGCCGGCGCGGTCTTCGGGCCGGACGCGGCGCGCGGGCAGATCGTCGCGCAGATCCAGGGCCTGGTGGGCCAGGCGGCGGCACACGACATCGAGACGATGATCCAGTCCGCATGGCGCCATCCGGGCAGCCTGTGGGCCAGCGCCCTGGGCATCGCCACCCTGCTCATCGGTGCCAGCGGCGTGTTCGCGATGCTGCGTTTCGCGCTCAATGCCATCTATGCGGTGCACCGGCCGCCGTCGGCCATCGGCGCCTTCGTGCGTGCGCGGCTGATCGGCTTCGCTCTGGTGCTGGGCTTCGGCTTCCTGGCCATCACCTCGCTGCTGCTGAGCGCCTCCCTGTCCGCCATGCGCGCCTACCTGAGCTTCGTCTCGCTGGGCGTGGGCGAACTGCTCTCGGTGCTGGACTTCGCCTTGTCCACCGCCGTGCTCAGCGTGGCCTTCGCCGCCTTGTTGCGCTGGCTGCCGGACATCCCTCCGAGCCGGCGCGCGGTGTGGGTGGGCGCCGCGGTCGCCGCGGTGCTGTTTGCCATCGGCAAGCACCTGATCGGGTTGTACCTGGCGCATGCCAGCGTGGCCTCGGCCTACGGGGCCGCCGGGTCCTTCGTCGTCATCATGCTATGGGTCTACTACTCGGCGCAGATCCTCCTGTTCGGCGGCGCGCTGGGAGCCGAGCTGGACGAAGCAGCCGCGCCGCAGATGGCCGGGGCCGGAGACAGGGGCACACCGATTGCACGGCCTGCTGCATGAGTCACAGGAGACATCACCATGCCACGCAAGCCACAAGACAGCCATCACACCCGGACCGCTTCCGGCCCGAGCCTGGACCGCGAGCCCGCCCCCCGGCTTCCACATGAACGCGACGAGTCCGGGGACAGCCAGGTCAGCGGCCCCCGCGAGGTCATCCACCAGGCCAAGCGAGATCTCGATGCCGGCCTGGTGGACACCGACCGCGGGCCACCGATGGACGAGGTGTACCGGCGCAACCTGAAGCGACCCGGGCGACCCGGCTGAATCCGATAGCCCTGCCCGCGGCAGTTTTTTCGGCAGCCGCCGATGCGGGCCTGCAGTTTTTCCAGGCGTCGACGCCGCGCAAGCCGGATGCCTACAAGGCAGGACTACAAGCCGCACGAGAGGCACGACTGTTGCAGTTGGATGAGCCCGGAGCAGGCCCTCTGCTTCGGTGCCGATCGACGACGACGCGACAACGGAGGTGCCATGAATTCGCCAGGCTTGCGTATCGATTCCCGACAGCGCCAGACGATGACGCCGCGCCTGCAGCAGGCCGTGCGCCTGTTGCAGCTGTCTTCGCTGGACTTCGCCCACGAGGTCCAGGACATGATGGGGCGAAATCCTTTCCTGGAGAGCGATGAGTCCTCCCCCGAGGCCCAGGCCGACACGCAGACACCCGCCCAGGCCGAGCAGTTCGCCCCTGAGCCCCTGGGCGGCGCAGCCGAGGATTTCGACGCCCCCGCCGAAAGGCTGGAGCGCCAGGAATGGATGACCAGCGCTGCGCCGCGCGTGGCCTCGCCCGACGCGCAGACCAGCCTGATGGAGCGCATGCCCGACGAGACCACGCTGCGGGCCCACCTGCGCGGCCAGGTCAACCTGATGTCCCTGCCCGAGCGCGACCACCTGCTGGCCTGCGTGATCACCGAGGCGGTCGACGACGATGGATACCTGCGCATCGAGCTTGAGGAACTGCTCGAATGGATCAACCGCGACCACTCGATGGTCCCGCCCGCGGACATCGGCGAGATGCGCATCGCGCTGCGCCTGGTGCAGTCCCTGGATCCCTGCGGCGCGGGCGCGCGCAGCGTCGGCGAATGCCTGCTTCTGCAACTGGACCTGATACACGACCCGGCGCAGCGTGAGCTGGCGCGCCGCGCCATCGGTGAGCACCTCGACCATCTCGCCCACCGCGATGCCGCAGCCCTCGCGCGCGCACTGGGCTGCAGCGGCGAGGAGGCCGAGGCGGTCTTGCAGCGCATCCGCCATCTCGATCCAAGGCCGGGTTGGAGATTCGGATCCGGAAACGTGCAGTTCGTCACGCCCGACGTGCTGGTGCGCAAGGTGGCCGGAAAGTGGACGGCTATGCTCAACCCGGCCGTGGTCCCGCGCGTGCGCATCAACCAGACGTATGCCGAGCTGTTCCAGCAGCATCGTGATGCCCAGCATGGCGAGCTCGCGGCCCACCTGCAGGAGGCGCGCTGGACGGTGCGCAACGTGGAGCAGCGCTTCTCCACCATCCTGAGCGTGGCCCAGGCCATCCTGAAGCGCCAACAGCACTTCCTGGAATTCGGATCGCTGGCCATGAAGCCCTTGGGTTTGCGCGAGATTGCCGACGAGGTGGGCGTCCACGAGTCCACGGTCTCGCGCGTCACCAACAACAAGTACATGGCCACGCCGGCGGGCGTGTTCGAACTCAAGTATTTCTTCTCGCGCGCGATGCCCACCGCCAGCGGCGGCGCGTGCTCGCCGCTGGCCATACGCGGCCTTATCAAGGACATGATCGATGCGGAGAGCCCGTCCGCACCGTTGTCGGACGCCGAGATCACCCGGCTGCTGACCAGACAGGGCCTGCAGGTCGCGCGCCGCACGGTCACCAAGTACCGCCAGATGCTCGACATTCCCGCGGTGGAACATCGCCGCCCCTCGCAGTGAGGCGTCACTGCATGTCAGGAGTCCGCATGATGAGCACCGCCCGCACCCTTCCCCTGCGTTCCCTCATCGTCCTGCTCGCCGCAGCCGGCCTGGCCGCCTGCCAGTGCGAGCGCGACGAGCACGCCAGCGCCAAGTCACCGGAGGAGATCCTCAACGAGAACCCGACGGGGGCCGGCATCCCCGTCAGCGTGAATGAGGTCGTTGCCCAGCTGACGGCCACCGACCGGGCCTTCCTGAACGACGCCGCCGTGGGCCGGCTGTTCGACATCGAGGTGGCCAAGCTCGCCGTCAACCGCAGCGTCGATCCCATCATCCAGTCCTACGCCTACAAGCTGCTGGACGACCACACCGCGGCCAACGAGCGCCTGCAGTTGCTGGCCGAGCGCCGTCGGCTGGACCTGCCCGTGATCCTGCCGCAGAAGTTGCAGGAGCAGTTCGCCGCGTTGTCGGCGGCCCAGGGGCGCGAGTTCGACCGTCTCTTCGTCCAGATCATCGGCATCCGCGACCATCGCAACGACGTCGCCCGCTTCGAGCGCGCCGGCCAGGAGGTGCAGGACGCCGACCTGCGCAAGTACATCGAGGCCACGCTGCCGGCCCTGCGTTCCAACCTGGCGGCAGCGGAGCACCTGCTCGACGCGCCCCGCATGGACGTCGCCAGCCAGGCGCCGGATGCCGGCTGATGGCTGCCGCGGTGCCCCGGACAGACGCGGTGGCGCCGCTGGTCTACGTCAGCGACGCCATGCCGGGCATCCGCCGGCTGCGTCGCGGCAAGTCCTTCGCCTACCGGCTGCCCGACGGCGGCTGGCTGCGCGACCGGCATGAGCTGCAGCGCATCCGCAGCCTGGCCATCCCGCCAGCCTACGACGAGGTCTGGATCTGCCCCTTGTCCCACGGCCACCTCCAGGCCACCGGCCGCGATGCGCGTGGGCGCAAGCAGTACCGCTACCACCCCGAATGGCGCCGCAGCCGCGATGCGGACAAGTTCGCCCGCATGTGCGAGTTCGGCCGTGCCTTGCCACGCATCCGCGCGCGGGTGCAGCGCGATCTCGAGCAGCCCGTCGGCCGCCAACCCGGCCGCGAGGCCGTGCTGGCGGCGCTGGTGCGACTGCTGGACACGACGCTGGTGCGGGTGGGCAACGACGAGTACGCACGCAGCAACGGCTCCTACGGGCTGACCACGCTGCGCGACCGCCATGCCAGCGTGGCGGGCAGCACGCTGCGCCTGCGCTTTCGCGGCAAGAGCGGGGTGCCGCACGAGGTGGCGCTGGACGATCCGCGCGTGGCCGCCATCGTGCGTCGCTGCCAGGCCATGCCCGGACAGGAGTTGTTCCAGTACGAGGACGAGGAGGGCCACACCCGCTGCGTGGATTCGGCGGACGTCAACGCCTACCTGCGCGAGGCCGCCGGCGCCGACTTCACGGCCAAGGATTTCCGCACCTGGCATGCATCGGCCCATGCCCTGGAGCTGCTGCTCAAGCGCCCTGCCGACGAGCGGCCGACGAAGAAGCGCGCGGCCGAGATCCTCGCCGCCGTCGCCTGCCGGCTGCGCAACACACCCGCCGTCTGCCGCAAGTCCTACGTGCACCCCGGCATCCTGGAGGCGGCCTGCGCGGCATGCTGGGAGCCGCCCTGCTGCCCGCGCCGCGTACCGCGCGGGCTGCAGCGGGGCGAATCCCGGCTACTCGCCTTCCTGTCGGCTTCGGCTGCCTAGTGTCGTGAGTTGGAAGTTCGTTGAAGAAGAAAGTCTGTCGAGATCAGCGTCAGGCAAGGCGCAAAGCACAGCAATGCCCCTAGGCATTGCGAGCATTTGCCACGCCGCATGACGTTGATCTCGGCAGACTTGTTCAACGAACTTCCAACTCACGACACTAGGGTGGCGCGCCACCCTACAGCAGCTCTTCGACCGTCAGCCGGTTGTACTTGTTGACCAGCGTGGCGCCGTGCGATGCGGCGAGGTTGCGGATGCGTTCATGAGCCTCCTCGTCGGGCGAGAAGACCACCACCCAGCCGCGGCCTTCGTGGCGTGCCATGCGTTCGTACTGGCGCATGGACTGGATCTCCGAACCGAAGCCGGCCGCGGTGCCGACACCCGGCAGCAGTTCCTGCAGGTGATGCGCCATCTCCGCCGCGGTAAAGCAGAGCACCTCGTCGTCGGCGAATCCTTCTTCGCCGAGCGCGTCGGACAGGCTGCGGGCTGCCGCGTCGTCCCTGACCGCGATGACGACGTGCCCCACCGGCTTGAACACACCAAAGGACAGGGGGAAATGGTCCTTGGTCATCTTTTGCAGTGCCATGAGCGCCTCCGTGCGATGCACACGGCCTCCATTCAGCAAACGGGATGCCCCGGGCCGCGTCAGGGCATGCGTTCTGGCTGCCGTGCGCCGTCGTCTTCCAGGCGCTGCGGCACGGTGGAATATTCCTTCAGCCGGTTGTAGAGCGTCTTGAGGCTTACCCCGAGGGTGGCCGCCGTCTTCTCCTTGTGGCGGCCCAGATACTCCAGGGTGGCCAGGGTGACGCGTTTTTCCACCTCCGCCAGCGGCGTGCCGACCGCGATCGTCAGCACCGGCGCACCGGTCATCACCGGCAGCGGGGCGTCGGAGGTGGGCAGGCACTCGTCGACGATGACGCTGTCGGGGGCCATCACGTAGGCGCGATGCACGATGTTGCGCAACTCGCGTACGTTGCCCGGCCAAGGGTAGGCCGCCAGGCGGGACAGCGCCTCGGGCGCGAACTGCTTGGTCTGGCCCTCGCGTCGCGAGATGTCGGCCAGGAAGTGGCGGGCGATCAACGGCACATCCTCGGCGCGTTCGCGCAGCGGCGGCAGGTGGATCGGGAAGACATTGAGGCGATACAGCAGGTCCTCGCGCAGCTTGCCCGAACCCACGGCCTGTGCCGGCGAGCGGTTCGTCGCCGCGATGATGCGCACGTCGGTCTCCTGCACCTGCGTGGAGCCCACGCGCATGAAGGTGCCGGTCTCCAGAACGCGCAGCAGCTTGACCTGCAGGTCCAGCGGCATCTCCGTGATCTCGTCGAGGAAGAGCGTGCCGCCGCTGGCACGCTCGAAGAAGCCGCGGTGCTGGCGATCGGCGCCGGTGAAACTGCCCTTCTCGTGGCCGAAGATCTCGCTTTCGATCAGGTGGGGCGAGATGGCACCGCAGTTGACCGCCAGGAACGGCTGACCGCGGCGGCGGCTGAGGTCGTGCACGGTACTGGCCACCACCTCCTTGCCGGTGCCGCTCTCGCCGGTGATGAAGACGGTGACGCCGGTGCCCGCCACGCGCGAGATCTGTTCGTACACCCGCCGCATGACGGCCGTCTGGCCCCACAGCAGGCCGAAGTGGCCCTCGCGTTCCAGCTCGTCCTCCAGGTCGCGGACCTCGGCCTTCAGCGCCGAGGGCTTCGTCACGCGCGACAGGATGCCGTGCAGCTGCTTCATGTTGACCGGCTTGACCAGGTAGTCCGCCGCCCCCATGCGCAGGGCCTGGATCGATGTCTCCAGACTGGCGTGGCCGGTGATCAGCACGACCTCGGTATTGGCCAGTGCCTTGGTGTCGTCGAAGAGCTGCATGCCGCTGCCGTCGGGCAACATCAGGTCGAGCAGCAGCAGCTCGGGCTCCTGCAGGGCGAGCTGGCGACGCGCATCGCGCAGCGAGCCGGCGGTGGAGACGGTGAAACCTTCGGTGGAAATCAGCGCGGCGAGCATCTCGGCCGAATCGGCCTCGTCGTCCACGATGAGGGCATGGGGCATGGGCGGTCCTTGGGGGTCTGGGCCATCGCCGCGGAACATCGCATGCGGTGACGGGTCGCCCAAATCATAGGCGCGATGCGGCCGCGCCGTCCCATTCCCGGGACGGCGCCCGATGTCCCGCCCAGCCCGTTTCAGGCCGCCATCGGCGGATGTCGTACGGGCGGTTCGTGGAGCGGAACCGGCAGCTCGTTGGGCGGCGGATCGTCGATTTCCGGCGGGATCACGTCGGGCCCCGCAGGTGGCGGATGAGGCACTGGTTGCTCTGGCGTAGGAGGGTCCGGCGGCACCGTATGCAGCCGCATGCAAGGGCGTCTGGGAGTCATCGTCTGGCGCTTTCGAAAGAGGTCTCGTCAAGCTCGGCAAGCCACGCGCCCGGCAGCCCGCAGGAGGCCCTCCCAGGCGTCATGCGTCAGGCTAGTCCTACACCACATTCAGGCTTGTCCTGCCCGGGCTGCCGCTCCCGTCCGGCTCAGGCACGCGGCATCGGCTTCTACGCTTGGGCCCGCTGTTCGACACCCGTTACACCGACTCAATCGTCCAGGAGAAAAAAGCATGTCCCGACGCGCCCTGCAGATCGCACCCATTGCCCTCGCCATCGCCGCGAGCTTCATCGCCCAGCAGGCCCGGGCAGACCACTCTCCTGCGCTGGACCGCGTCAGCATCTGGCTGGGCGGCTATCGCGCCGACATCGAGGGCTACGCCTCGATCCGCAACGAGAGCAACAACCTCGACACCGGCGAGCAGAAGATCCTCAGCGGCAAGGACACCCTGCAGCGCGCGCGGCTGGACTGGCTGCTGTTCGACTCGCAGGGCTTCTCGGTCGACTACTTCCGCGTGCACGGCGACCGCACGCGTTCGGTGGGCGGCAGCTTCGACTTCAACGGCACGACCTACGACGCCAGCGCCAGCGTCTCTGCCGACGCGCAGATCGACATCGGCAACTTCTCCTACCGCTGGTGGTTCGGCGGCGGGGACACCGTGTTCGGCCTCGGCCTGGGCGCGGCTTACTACCGGCTGGACGCCTCGCTGCGTGCGCAGGCCAACGTGCTGGGCGCGACCTACGAGCAACTCGGCAGCTACAACAAGTCGGCCTGGGCACCGCTGGTGACGCTGGGCTGGCGCACGCGCATCTCGGACGACTTCCGCATCTATGCCGACGTCTCCGGCTCGAAGAAGAACGGCAGCGACCTCTCCGGCCACATCGTCAACGCCGCAGCGGGCGTCGAGTGGTTCCCCTTCACCAACATCGGCGTGGGCGCGGAGTACGGCGTCACCCGCATCCACCTGAGCCAGCGCGACGGCAACGACGAGGCGCGCCTGAAGCTCAAGCTCAACGGGCCTGCCCTGTACCTGCGTGCACGGTTCTGATTCGTCGCAACGAAGTTGCATCTTGGCGGCGGGTCCGATTTCGGAGAAGTGAACGCGCCGGCCCGCTCGGTTTCATGCTGATGGCCAGCGGCTCGGTCGAGGAGATCGGGCGCATGCTGGTGCGCTTCCACCATCTCCTCAACGGCGTCTACACCGTCGCACGCGACATCGAGGGCGGCCGCTTCTTCCTGCGCCTGGTGCCGGTGACGGCCGAGACGTCCCAGCGGCTGGCGCGGCTGATGCTCACCGGCTGGGCCGTGCGCCTGCGCGGGCTGACCGGACGCACGGACCTGCGCCTGGATGTCGATTTCCGCGGCCCGCCGCCAGCCGATGCGACGGCCTACCGGCGCATCTTCGGCGGCACGGTGCGCTTCGATCGCGACGAGGACATCGCCGCCCTGCCCATCGTCAGCCGCGCACTGGGCTTTGCGACGCCGGCCAGCTTCCACCGCGCGTTCAAGCGCTGGACGGATACCTGGCCGGCCGCCTATCGCCGCGCGCACGTGGCCGCCCTCCGGGCAGCCAGGCGCCACGGCTGGCCGACCACCGCGCAACAGGCTGAGGGCGTTCAGCGCCTGTCCGGCGCCCCGCCCTGCTTCCGCGCCCAGGCCGCCTGCGCGAGTTCGGCCTTCTGCTGCAGCGTCAACGCGGGATCGTTCTGCGCGCGCATCAACGCCAGCAGCTGGCGCGACGCCGCTTCCTCCTCGCCGAACAGCGAGGCCGCCGCGTCCTCGCCGAAGTGCTCGACGCGCAGGCGGTGCAGGGTGTCGAGCTGGCGCAGCGCCTCCTGCTCGTCGGCCGGCACCTGGCCCGGCACGAAGGTGTTGGCCACCGCGGCGGCGTACTGCTCGTGGTGGTGGAACAGGTCGGTCAGTTCACGCTGCGCGGCAGGCGGCAGCGATTGCCCGGCCCGCCGCAACTGGGCCAGTGCCTGGTCGCGCGTGGACAGCGCGGCCAGGCGCTCGATGTCGTGGCCGGCCTGGGCGTCGGCCAGCAGCCTGCCCTTGTCGTCGGCCTTGAAGCGCAGGGGCGCCGCACGCTCCAGCGCGAGGGGCTCGGCCGACGGCGCGGACGCCGCTGCGGCGGCCGTGGCCGGCAGGCCGTCCCACGGAAAAGGCGCCCCCGAGGCCGCCGGCGCCGCAGCGCCCACGGGCAGGCCGGCACCTGCTGCCGCACCGGGTCTTGCACGATCGCCCCAGGCCCAGGCCAGGGCCAGCAGGAGCACCAAGGCGACGGCGCCCAGTGCGATGCGGTACTTGGGTTTCCTCATGTCGGCTCTTTGCGGCAGGCACCCGCGCACGCGGCGCGGGCGGGTTCATCGTGGACTCAGAACGGCCCGGTGTACGAGAAGCGCGAGTAGCGTGTATCGCCGTTGAGGAAGGGGCCGTAGCGCGTATCGTTGTCGACGAAGCGCTTGAACCAGGCCACCGTCGTGTAGCTCGCCGGCTGCGACGCGGTATTGGAGAAGAAATGGTCCGCGCCCTTGACGATGCCCAGCAGCTTGGACGAGCCGGCCGGGATGGCCTTGTAGAACACGTCGGCGAAGATCCCCGGCGGCGCCACGATGTCGGCCGTGCCGCCCAGGATGGCGGCGGGCACCTTGCTGGCCTTCAGGTTGTTGTTCAGCGCCCAGGGCGCATAGGCCACCGCGCCCTTCAGCGCCGGCGTGCTGCCCGCTGCCAGCAGCGTGCCGCCGCCGCCCATGGACCAGCCGGCCACGGCCTGACGTGCGGTGTCGATCTTGCCGGCGGCCGGGCCGGTGCTCAGCGCCGCGACAGCTTTCAGCGCAGCCAGCAGCTGGGTGGAACGGCTGTCGGGGAAGTCGAAGATGGTGTTGGTGTCGATGGTCACGACGACGAAGCCGTGCGTGGCCAGGCGGCGGCTGATCTGCGCGATGGATGATTGCGCCGAGACGAAGCCCGGGCACACCGCCACCAGTGCATAGCTGCCGGCGGCGTTGGGCGAGTACACCGTGCCGCTGCCGAAGCCCGAGCCCTTCAGCGCCTGCGTCGACACCGCATAGGGACCGTCGGCCTCGATCGAGGCGTGGGTCGGATCCGGGCCCTTCTGGTAGGGGTTGGACTGGGCGAGCGCGGCCGTGCCGAAGCAGGCGAGGACGGCAGCGGCTGCTGCGAGCGTGGGCTTGTGGGATCTCATGGTGGCGGACCTTCCGGGTAGTCGTTGGATGTGGAGGCGTCATCCAGCGAGCCACGCACGCGGCGTCCGGGACAGGGTCCCGGCAGCCCGCTGAATGCGGCGCATTGTTCGAACGCGCAAGCGCGGCGTCCTCTCCGCGCAAGCCGCGCAATTGCCCCGCGGCGCCAGCCACGGGTATGCACGAACGCGCATATCGGGGGCGGCGATGCCCCGGGGGGTCAGGCCTGGGCCGGCGGCGTGTCGGGCGCGTCCAGGTCCTCGGGATCCTCGGCGTCCAGCTCGGCACGCACCTGGTCCATGTCCAGTTCGCGCACGTGGGCGATCAGCTTCTCCAGCGCCGCGGCCGTCAGCGCGCCGCTCTGGCGCGCCACCATCACCTGCTCGCGCAGCACGATGACGGTGGGGATGGATCGGATCTCGAAGTCGCGCGCCAGGTCTTCCTCGACGTCGGTGTCGATCTTGCCGAAGGCGATGTCCGCATGGCGGTCGGCCGCCTGCTCGAAGACCGGCGCGAAGCCGCGGCAGGGACCGCACCAGCTGGCCCAGAAGTCGAGCACCAGGATGGGATGGGATTCGAGGAGATCCTCGAAATTGCGGTCGGTGACGGTGATGGTGGCGGCGGCGGACATGGCGGGTGCTCCTCGTCTGTGCGGGGAACCGGCTTCGATACACGTAGCGTGCCAGCTTCCGGCGCCGCGCCCCTGCCCCACGACCCGCGCGGCCGCGGGCGCGGGAACCGGGGGGCGGCGTCGCCTCGCCCCATCGGGTGAAACAGGGCGGCCTTACGATGCGCGCTCCCTGGGGAGGCGCACGGCGTCCTGTGCTGCCCGCCGACAAAAACCTTCACATCCGGCCATGAAACACCTTCCGACGCACGCGAACCTGCGCCTTACCGCCCTCGCCCTGTCCCTGACGGCCTGCCTGGGGCCGGTCCACGCCCTGGACCTCGGCGTGGACAAGCTGGGCGGCTACCTGCACGACCTGACCCCCACCTTCCCCACCTTCGATCCCTGGCGCGTGATGCCGCCCGAGCGTCCCGGCGGGGCCCTGCCCGGCGACCAGACGGCCCCTGACGGCTGCGCAGCAGAGGTGCCCGCGGGGCTGCTGACCCTGCAGCAGGCCGTGGAGCTGGCGCTGTGCCGCAATCCGCAGACCCAGGGCGCCTGGGCCGAAGCCCGCGCCAAAGCCGCGCAGATCGGCGCCGCCAAGGCCGCCTACCTGCCCACGGTCAACGCCAACCTCAGCCGCATCCGCGACGAACTGGACCAGGAGGTCATCGGCACCGTCGGCAACAGCCGCTCGGACAGCAAGCTGATCGCCTTCGGCCGCAACGTCAGCATGAACTGGCTGCTGCTGGACCTGGGCGCGCGCTCGGCCAACATCGAGCAGGCCCAGCAGCTCTTCGTCGCCGCCCTGGCCACGCAGAACGCCACCGTGCAGAACGTCTTCGCCAACGCCGCCCAGGCCTACTACGACACCTGGGCCGCCCAGGCCGCGCTGGCCGCGGCGCTGGAGGCCGAATCCAGCGCGAAGGAGAACCTGTCCGCCGCCCAGGCCAAGCTGAAGTTCGGTACCGGCACGCGCGTGGAGGAACTGCAGGCCCAGGCCGCGTTGTCCAAGACCACGCTGGACCGCGTGCGTGCCGAGGGCAGCGCACGCATGGCCGTCGGCCTGCTGGCCGCGGCACTCGGCATGGATGCCCGTACGCCGCTGAAGCTGGCCAGCGACGACGACCCCGGCAGCGCCGCGCCCGAGCAGCCCACCGACCGCGTGCGCTTCCTCGACAACCTGGACCGGCTGATGGACGAGGCCAGCCGCAACCACCCCGCCGTGCAGTCCGCGCGCGCCCAGCTGGCCGCCGCCGAGGCCCGCACCCAGGGCGTGATCTCCGAGGGCCTGCCCTCGGTCTCGCTGAGCATGGGCCGCTACATCAGCGGCCGCCCGAACAATGCCGTCACCCAGACCAAGAGCTTCGAGACGGTGACCACGCTGACCCTGGCCATCCCGCTGTTCGAGGGCTTCTCGCGCAACTACCGCATCCAGGAGGCACGCGCCCAGGTGCAGGCCCGCCAGGCCGACCTGGCCAACGTGCAGTCGCAGACCAGCGTCGAGGCCTGGCGCAACTACCAGAGCCTGCTGGTGGAGACCACCGCGGTGGGCGCCTCGGCCGACCTGGTGCGCGGCAACGAGGAGGCCCTGGATGCCGCCCGCGCCCGCTACAAGTCCGGCGCCATCGACATCCTGGACCTGCTGTCGGCCCAGAAGGACCTGGCCCAGGCGCGGCAGGAGCGCATCCGCTCGCTGTCGGCCTGGCGCACCGCGCGGCTGAAGCTGCTGGCCAGCCTGGGGCAGCTGGGCTACTGGGCGCTGGACACGCCGGCCTCGGCCGCCTACCGCCCCGAGCCCGCGCCGCTGCCCGGCCCCGCGCCGGTGGTCATCCCGCAACCCAAGCCGCTGCTGCGCCCGACCCCGTCCGAACCCGAGCCCTCGGGCGACGCGTCCGGCGAGCCCTGAGATGCCATGTGACAGCGCCGTCACATCGGCGCTGCACAATGACCGCCCTACCCGACGGGGCGGCTTCCAGCCACCCGTGAGAGTGCCCGCGATCCGGCGGGCTGCCGGGCTCCACGGAGCCCCCACAATCCGCAGCGGCGCCCAGCGCCGCACCTCAGATTCCGGAGAAGACACCATGGCCCAACTGATGTTCTACGAGCGCCCGATCGCCCTCAACCGCGAACGCCACCAGAAGCTGCGCCTGTCCGTGGCGCCCAACCACTTCAGCTTCGCCGCCAAGACGAACGCCGTGCCCATCGCCAGCACCGAGTTCACCGAAGCCGCGCGCGACTACCCCATCGTCTTCGTCGGCGAGGAAGGCGGCCCCTTCAGCGTGGCCGCCCTGGTGGGCCTGCGCGACAGCGAGAACCTGATGGTCGACGAGCAGGGCCAGTGGAGCCCCGGCGCCTACATCCCCGCCTTCGCCCGCCGCTATCCCTTCGTGCTGGCCAAGACCGAGAACGACGACAAGCTCACCGTGTGCATCGACGAGGTCTATCCCGGCCTGAGCGAAGCCAGCGGCGAGCAGCTCTTCGAGGACGGCGGCAACGAGACCGCGTACCTGAAGCGCGTACTGGAGTTCCTGCAGCTCTTCCACACCGAAGCCCAACGCACCACCGAGTTCGCCAACCGCCTGAAGGCCCTGGGCCTGCTGGTGCCCAAGGTCATCAATGTCGAGCGCAACGGCAAGAAGCAGACGCTGCAGGGCCTGTGGATCGTCGACGTGCAGCGCCTGCGCAGCATCGACGACGCCCGCGTGGTCGAGCTCTTCCGCCTGGGCTACCTCAGCTGGATCGAGGCCCACCTGGTCTCGCTGGGCAACCTGACGCGGCTGGTGTCGCGGCTGGACGAGAGCAGCCAGGTGAGCGACGAGGCCGGTGCGCTGGCGGCCGAGGCAGCGCCGGCGGTGAAGCACTGAAGCAACGGCAGGCCGGAGCCGGCCTGCCTGCCCCGACAATCCATGCCGGCGGCGCAACTGCGCCACCGGCATTTTTCATTCGATCAGTCCTGGGAGGGCACGATGGCGGGCGTCAGGGAATTGAAGGTGGACATCGGCGGCAAGAAGTACAGGATCGCCTCCGACGACGACTACCTGGACCACATCCGCAAGGGCTTCGAGCCGGAGATGGTCCGGCTGTTCCGGTCCGTCCTGCGCAGCGGCGACACGGTGCTGGACGTCGGCGCCAACATCGGCTGCACCGCCCTGCTCTTCGGGGAGACCGCAGCCAGCGTCTACGCCTTCGAGCCCTCGCGCACGACCTTCGACTTCCTCAGCCGCAACGCCCGTGCGTCCGGCCTGCCCAACATCCACCCGCAGAACTACGGCCTGGGCGCCCAGCCCGGCGAGTTCACGCTGACCTTCGCCCCCACCAACCGCTCGGGCGGCTTCGTCTCCAACCTCACCCAGGCCAGTGCCGGCCACACGGTGGAGACCATCGCCATCCGCCAGCTCGACGAGGTGGTTCCTGCGCTGGGCCTGCAGCGCCTGGACTTCATCAAGATCGACGTCGAGGGCTTCGAGGGCGAGGTCCTCAAGGGCGGCCGCGCCGTGCTGCAGCAGTTCAAGCCCACGGTCGTGCTGGAGCTCAACCACTGGTGCCTGAACGCCTTCCAGCGCACCTCCGTGCCGGACTTCTTCGACCTGCTGCTGTCCATCTTCCCCGTGCTCTACGCGGTGGACCGCGACCGCTACCTGGACCTGCACGACGAGAGCGACCGCTATACGGCGATGTACCACCACATCCTGGAGATGCGGTTTCCCAACCTGCTGGCAGCGTTCGAGCCCGAGCGCGTGGCGCGCTTCAAGGCGGCGTACAAGCGCGGGTTCAAGTAGATCCGCCGACGTCTACACCAGGCCCGACCGTAGTGGACCGGCCCGGTGAGGCCGAAGCCAGATTGCAATAGCCACCGGAAGCGGCATGTCTAGTGTGGTGCGCCACTCAGATCTGTACTTTTGTTCTGACCAGGCGAGGAAGATCGGCGTGCCTGGGCAAGGGGTCCAGACTGGGCGTCTGGACCCCTTGCCCAGGTGCGTGGAGGGCCTCGCCTGGTCAGAACCCCTTGGGCTGAGCCGTATCGGGCCGCATGCGTCGTTGCGTCCACAGGCCCGTACCGCCCGGTACGGGCCTGCGCACGCGCCTAGTCAATCCCCGTTCTGCCAGCTCGATTGCGGCCTGACCTCTCTTGAGCAGGATGCGGGTCGGTCTCCAATGAGACGCTCGGCTCATTCCCTCGCCCGCATCCCGCTCAGTAGATTACGCCACGCGGCA
Source organism: Aquabacterium sp. (assembly GCA_004322345.1). Taxonomy (GTDB): domain Bacteria; phylum Pseudomonadota; class Gammaproteobacteria; order Burkholderiales; family Burkholderiaceae_C; genus Aquabacterium. The sequence goes on from SCTQ01000077.1 coordinate 19,021, forward strand.
AACAGCCCCTAATCGCAAGGGCGAGTTGAGTCACGACAAGTCTGGGAGGATTTGACATGCAGGGAAGAGATACAGCCTTGGTGCAGCCCAAGCGCTGCGGGGCAGAACCGTCGCTTCACCCCCATCCGATCGACGCCTCGCGTTCGCTTTTGAGGAGGCGGTTCCTAAGCGGCATCGCGCTGGCGACATCTGGTGGCTGGACTCTCGCGCAAGCATCGCCATCTCCAGAAGAAGGCGACTTCTCAACGGCATTCGGCTCTTGGCCGCGCTTGGTGGGCGCATGGCGGAAAGGAGCCGGGAACTACGTCGGCTATTGGTCCTTGGGCGCTGGCGTTCATGGCGTCGAGACCGGATTCCGGGGCCACCAGGTTCTACTGGACCCCTCGCGACCCTCTCAGGCCATTGCCATCGCACGCCGCCCGGGTCGCCGCATCGCGCGTGTCGATTTCGAGGCGTCGTCGGTCATCGCCAGCCGAGAGATAGAGGAAGGCCGAACGCTCAACGGGCACGCCGTTTTCTCCGAGGACGGCGCAACCCTCTACACCAGCGAGAACGATCGCAAGACCGGAAACGGTTTCATCGGGCTACGACACGCCGATACGCTCGCGAAGTATGCGGAGTTCTCTTCGTATGGCGTCGGCCCGCACGGCATCCTGCGCATCGACGATACCCTCCTGATTGCCAATGGAGGTGTGCAGGTCATCCCCGATGCAGGCAAGGGTGCGCCTCTTCGGATGGATCCCTCCCTGACGCAAATCGACCTCCGAGACGGGCAGCTGATCGCACAGTGGCGCCTCAAGGATCCTCAGTTGAGCATCCGGCACATCGCACGTGGTCGCAACGGCAAGGTAGGCGTGGCGCTCCAGGGAGCCCACTTCGATCTGGAAGAAAGACTTGCCGCGCCTGTGCTCGCCATCTTCGACGGCAGAAGTCTGTCCGTCTGCGAAAGCGCCCGGTCCGTTGCCCTCAGGGGCTACGCCGGTGACGTCGCTGCGCTCGAAGACGGCGGGCGGGAGTACTTTGCTGTCGGCTGCACCCACGCGAATCAGGTCGCTTGGTGGCGATCGGACGGAAGTTGGGAACGCGCGATGGCACAGCCTTCCGCGTGTGCCCTAGGGGCCATGCAGAACATGCTGTTCGCCGCAACAGAAGCCGGCTATGCCACCCGCGTGTTGCCCAGCACCGAATGGTCTTCCAGCGATCGCAGCATCGACGTCGAGTGGGAAAACCATCTGCTCGTCGTCCCGTCGACATAACTTGATCGAACTCGTCAGGGAGAAACAAATGAAATCCAATGCCCGAATTGCCTCGCTGTCGTTCTTGATGCTTTCCGTCCTGGTTCAACCTTTGGGATGGGCCAACGACGAAAACAACGATGTGGGGCCCGGCGACCCGGTTGAAGAACCTCCTTCGCCTCCTCCTCCCCCCGCCACAGGCCACCCGCTTGCGCCGGTCACGGTTCGCGCCAAGGCGATCTTCGACGAGGGCTTCCCGTTCGTCTTGATAGGACGAGGTTTCGACGGCATAGGCATCGGATCTGAACCCGCACCGTCCGCGCCGGCTCCGGCCCCGGCCGACAACTCCCCGCCGAAGCCGGACAAGAATTGCGAAACCAGCGCCCATCCCGTCGTCTATGCAACCGGCAACAAGGTGAAGGACGAAACGGATTTCGTCTCCTCTCACCAGCATCCGATCGAGCTCAGCAGACACTACAACCGCCTGTCCAAGCAGGCTGGCATCTTCGGGCCCAACTGGTTCTCGAGCTTCGATGGCTTCCTGAGCTTTGCTTTCACGAATGGCGGGAGCTGCACGGCCAGCCCAGGTCTTTCGGCAACCTGCATCACCTCCGCTACCCCGAGTTCCTCCATATCGGTTGTCACCAGTACGACGGCCGATGGTGGCCAGCACGAGTACAAGTGGGATGGTGCGACCGGGCGCTGGACGAGCTCCTTCCTGGATGCCACCGAATACGTCACGCGTGAAGCGGACGGGACCTGGTCCGTCGTGGGCAAGAACGGCAGCAAGGAGACGTACAACCCGAGCGGGTTCATCACTTCCAGCGTCGACCCGACCGGTGTGGGCTACACGTACAGCTACACCGCGAATCTGCTTCAGCGCGCAACCCATTCGAGCGGCAAGTATGTCCAGTTCGGATGGACCGGCCGGGTGGTGACATCCGTGACCGATCCCGGAGGAAACGTCTACGGATATGGCTACACGGCGGGCATGCTGAACACCGTGAGCTTTCCTGGCAGCCCTGCCTCTACGCGCACCTACCACTACGAAAGCGCCGTCCCCGAGCAATTGACCGGGATCTCGAACAACGGCGCACGCTACAGCAACTACGACTACCACCCCGACGGCCGCGCCTTCCATAGTGGCTTGGTCAGCGGCGAGAAGGACACCTTCGTCTACGGCACCAACGCAGACGGCACGACCTATACGGAGGTGACGAACCGCAATGGCGCAATAACGCGCTACACGTACTCATCACGGCGCCCCGTCCGAGTCGACCGTTCCGGCGTGACGAACTGCCCCAATGCTGCGGCGCAGACCGTCTACGATACCAACGGCTTCATCGACTACTCCGTCGATTTCAACGGCAATAGGACGGATTACACCTACACCGCAACGGGCCAGCTGGAGGACTTCACGACAGGTATCCGAGCAGACAAACCAGGACAGCAGCGGTTCACCGACTACGTCTGGGATGCCACGAAGAACCGCGTCACCGCCGTCAGGACGTATGGCGCCTCGACGTCCGATCCGCTGGCTGAGACGGTCTACGAGTACTACCCCGACGGCACCCCTTCCCAGAACCGGATCAAGTCCGTGACGGTGGTCAACAAGACCTCCAACGGCGTTGCCGGGCAGACCCGAAAGACCAGCTTCGCCTACACCTTCCACCCCAACAAGCTGATCGATACCGCAACGATCGATGGGCCGCGGACTGATGTGAGCGACGTGTCCACCATCAAGTTCGATGCATCCGGGAATCTTGTTTCCAAGACGAATGCACTCGGCCAGCAGACGGCCTACGCCGGCCATGACGGATTGGGTCTGCCGGCCACCACGACGGATCCCAACGCGTTCGTCGTCAGCCGGCAATACGACGCGCGCGGCAGGGTGTGGAAGGTGACGCGGACACTGGACGGGATCGCGGCAACTACCACGACGACATACGACGTGTTCGGCAACCCGGCCAAGACGATATTCGCCGATGGTGGCGAAATCAATTGGGTCTACGACGCCGCAGGGCAATTGATCTATCGGTATTCAAAGCCACCGGCCAGCCAAGTGACTCCCGCAGGAACCAATCAGGCCCGGGAGATCTATGTATGGACCGAAGGACGGCTCACCTCCCGCAAGCTGAGCACCGGGCTCTTGAGC
>SCTQ01000078.1 GCA_004322345.1 Aquabacterium sp.
CTGCGAGTTCAGCGTGTCGGTGGACGCGACGCTGAACCTCGACGAGGTCAAGGTGACCACCGAGGACGTGCTGCCTGCGGACGGCAAGAACGCCGCCGGCCGCAGCACCGGCGTCGTGATCCGCGAGCGCCAGAACTCGCGCCTGGAAGGCTCGGCTGCTGCCAGCGAGGCGGCCACCGGCCAGCCCGCCGCGCCCGGCTCCAGCAACCTGGTGCGGGAGGTCGAGTACAAGGTCGGCCATCGGGTCGAGCAGGTGGCCACTGCGCCCGGCGGCATTGAGCGCATCAGCGTGGCCGTCGTCGGCCGCCCGCTGGCCGGCGGCGCGGACGTCGCGTCGGTGAAGTCCATCGTGCTGCACGCCGTGGGCGCAGACGAGGCCCGCGGCGATTCCGTCGCCGTGATCTTCCTGCCCGCGTTGCAGGAGCAGCAGGAGGCCGTCGTGCCTGCAGTGCCCAAGCTGCTGCCACCGGCCGGCACGCCGCGCGCCGCAGCGCAGCCGCCCGAGCCCGCGCAGGCACCGGTGCAGCGCCTGGCCTGGGGGTTGCTGGCTGCTGCGGGCGTGGTGGCGGTGCTGGGGGCGCTCGCGCTGCTCCTGCGCCGCAACGACGAGGCCCCGCCGGCTGCGCCGGCCGCCAATGTCGACGCCGTCGCCGATCGCATCCGCGCCTGGCTCAACGAGGAGGCTGCTCCCAATGGAACGCACTGATCCAGGCATGGGCGCCCAGGGCCAGCGCCGGGCCGCGCTGCTGCTGCACAGCCTGTCCGGCGCGGACCGCGCGGCGGTGCTCCAGCGTTTCCCGCAAGACGTGCAGGCGCGCCTGGGTGAGCTGGTGCGCGAGCTGGAGGAACTGGGCATTCCGCCCCGCGCCGCCGAAGGCATCGAGCTGGACGCACCGGTGGCGCTTCCGGCCGACGGCCTCGACGCCTTGCGCCGCCTGTCCGCCGCCCAGGCCGCCGTGGCGCTGCACGGCCAGTCCACGCAGACCGTCGCCGCCATCCTGTCCCTGGAGGACTGGCCCTGGCAGGCGGCCTATCTCGAGACGCTGGCGCCTCACCTGCGCCAGAAGCTGCAGGCGCTGCAGCGCGCCGGTGGCATCGCGCCGGCCCTGCGCCGGGCGCTGCTCGAGCAGTTCACGCAGGCGCTGCAGCAGGCGCCCGATACCCGTCGCTCCGCAGCCGCCGCAGACCGCGTGGCAGGCCGGGGCCTGATCGCCCGCCTGGTGGGCAAACGCAGCAGGTCTTGAACATGTCCATCCTCAAGTCTCCCGCCATGGACGAACTCCGCGTGCCGCTGCGGCCGCAGCCGGCACCCGTGGCCCAGCCCGCCGGGCCGTCGCAGCCTGCCCCGCGCTCCGACGCGCAGGAGGAGGAGAAGCTCCGGCTCAAGGCCGAGCACGACGCGGCCGTCGAGCGCGGCTACAAGGAAGGCTTCGAGGCCGGCCACGCCGAGGGGCGCGAGATGGGCGCCGAGGCGCTGAACCAGCAGGCCGCGACGCTGGCCGCCGCGGCCGGCGCCGTGGACACCGCATGGGCCGGCTGGCTGGATGGTGCGGAGTCCACCGCATCGGACCTGGCCTTCCAGGCGGTCTGCCAGATCCTGGGCCATGCCGCGGTCAAGCCCGAGGCCGTGGCCGGCGTCGTGCGCCAGCTGATGCGCCCGCTGCGCGAGGCCGACGTGCTGTGCATCCGGCTGCACCCGGCCGAGCTGCAGTCGCTGCGCGAATCGCTGGAGCGCGAAGGCGACGCCTCGCCGCTGGCGCGCGTGGCCGATCGCCTGGTTGCGGATGCGGAACTCGCGACGGGCGGATGCGTGATCGACACGCCGCGCGGGGACTACCGCGGCAGCTTCGACGTGCAGCTGCGCCGCCTGCGCCAGCTGCTGGACGACCGCCGCTCGGACGTCCTGTTCGACGGCGAGATCGTCGACGAGGAGGCCCGGCGTGCCTAGCCCGCTGCGTCGCGTCGAGCTCTACGAGCGCGTCGGCCGGGTGGTCGAGGTCAAGGGCCAGGCCATCGAGGCCGACGGCCCGGACGCCTTCCTCGGCGAGGTCTGCGAGATCCGCAGCCCGCACGCGCGCGAGCCGCTGCAGGCCGAGGTCGTGGGCTTCCGCGACGGCCGCGTCTGCCTGACGCCCTTCGCGGATCCGCACGGGCTGTCGGTGGGGGCCTCAGTGGTGGCCACGGGCGAGGCCTTCGCGGTGCCGGTGGGGCCGCAGCTGCTGGGCCGCGTGATCGATCCCTTCGGCCGGCCGCTGGACGGCGGGCCCGCCATCGAGGCCTCGCAGCGCATGCCACTGCGGGCGTCTGCCGTGCCGGCGATGACGCGCCGGCGTATCGCGCAGGCCGTGCATACGGGCGTCAAGGCCATCGACGCCTTCCTGCCGCTGGGACTGGGCCAGCGCGTGGGCCTGTTCGCCGGCAGCGGCGTGGGCAAGAGCACGCTGCTGGGCATGGTCGTGCGCGGCGTGGACGTGGAGATCAACGTGGTGGCCCTGGTGGGCGAACGCGGCCGCGAGGTGCGCGAGTTCGTCGAGGACCACCTGGGCGAGGAAGGGCTGAAGCGCTCGGTGGTCGTCGTCGCCACGGCGGATACGCCGGCCATCGTGCGGTTGAGCGCGGCCTACAGCGCGACGGCCATCGCCGAATACTTCCGCGACGAAGGCCGCTCGGTGCTGCTGACGGTGGACTCCCTGACGCGCGTGGCGATGGCGCGGCGCGAGATCGGCCTGGCCGCCGGTGAGCCGCCGACCTCGCGCGGCTACACGCCTTCGGTCTTCTCCGAGCTGCCGGCGCTGTGCGAGCGCTGCGGCACATCGGCTGGCAGCGGCTCCATCACCGGCGTCTTCACGGTGCTGGTGGAGGGCGACGATTTCAACGAGCCGGTGTCCGACACCGCGCGCGCCACGCTGGACGGCCACATCATGCTCACGCGCGAGCTGGCCGCCGCCGGGCACTATCCGCCGGTGGACCTGCTGCAGAGCGTGAGCCGCCTGGCCGGCGTGCTGTGGAGTGCCGAGCAGCGCACCCTGGTGGCCCAGCTGCTGGAGTGCCTGTCCACCTACGAACGCAACCGCCAGCTGATCGAGATCGGAGCCTGGCGCGAAGGCGCCAATGCCGAGCTGGACCGCGCCGTGCAGGTGGTGCCCGCGCTGCGCCGCCTGCTGGCCCAGCGCGGCGAGGAGCAACTGCCCGAGGCTGCCGCGCAAGCGCAGTTCTGGCAGCAGCTGGCGCTGCTGCTGCGCCCCCAGGCCGCGGCCAGGCCATCGAACCAGCCGACCAGCCTATCCACAGGGGGCCGCCATGCGACGCGCGCTTGAACGCCGCAGCGACTGGCGCGCGCTGCAGGCCGTGCGCACCCTGACGACCGCACGCGCGGCGCATGCCGCGGCGCGGTTGCAGCAGGCGGCGGCATTGCATGAGCAGGCCGACTCGGCCATGGCGCAGGCCACGGACCAGGCCCTGGCCATCGAGGCCGCACGGCGCGAGCTGTCCGCCGAGGGCCAGGCCCTGCGCCTGGGCACGCTGGGCATGCTGTCGCGCCAAGCCGTGGCCGCAGCCGATCTGCTGGCTGTGCGCCAGCGGGCCGAGGCCGAAGCCGACGCCGTGCTCGACGAGGAACAACAAGCCGTGCAACGCTGCCGCTCCGAGCTGCGCACGCTGGACGACGCCCTGAAGGCGGTGCGCAAGCGTGCGGAGCTGGAGCACGAGCGCAAGGCCGCGGTGGAGCTGGATGCGGCCTGGCTGATGCGTCGCGCGCACCTGGAGGACGAGGCATGAGCCTGCCGCTGGATCCATCCACGGGGCTGGCGGCCGCGCTGCAGTCCGACGACAGGCAGCGCGCCGGCCGCGAGCGTTCCGCGCCCGACGATGGCTTCTGGCGCGACGTGTTCGGCCAGGCCCAGGCCGTCGCCCAGCATGGCCGCGCCACGGAGTCCACGTCCGCTCGCGAGCCCGCCACGCCACCGGGCCGCCCTGCGGATGCCCTGCGTGCGCCCGCCGCTGCGGCGCTTGCTGGTGTCGCCCAGCCCGCGGCGCAACCGGCCTGGGCCGTGTTGCCGCAGCGCTCCGCCGATCGCGTCGTGGCTTCGCCTGCGCGGCCGGGCTCCGGCCTGCCCACCGGCGTGGCCGTGGTGCCTCAGGCAGAGGCCGGGGCCGACGCCGACGAGCCTGTCGCGCGCGGCATGGCTGTGCTGCGCGGGCCGCGTCCCGCCGAGTTCGCCGCCACCGTCGTCCTCGCCGAGGACGGCGAACGCCGTGTCTACCTGCGCGGCGCGCTGGACGAGCGCCAGGCGCTGGAACTGGCCGCCCGGGCCGCGGCGGCCCAGGGCGGCGCGGCCGACGCCGTGAGCGTGCGGCTCAACGGCCGCCTGCTCTATCGCACCGGGGCCGCTGCCCTGCAGCCGGCCATCCAGGACATCCACACGCTGCCCGGCCGCGCCTATGCCGACCACGCGCGCGCCGCGAACCCAGACCACATCGACCAGGAGTAAGCCATGGCCACCAGTGCAATCAACGCCACCGGCGTCAACGACGCGATCAAGTCCGCGGGCCTGTCGATGGACGACCTGCTCAAGCTGCTGCTGACCGAGCTGACCTACCAGGACCCGATGAAGCCGGTCGAGAACAAGGACTTCCTGGCCCAGATGGCGCAGTTCTCCTCGCTGGACACGACGCGCCAGCTCAACGAGAACATCCAGAGCATGTTGTCGCTGCAGTCGCTGAATCAGTCTGTGGGGTTGCTCGGCAAGACGGTGGACGCGGCGACGGACACCGCCATCGTCTCCGGCACGGTCACCGCGCTGAACCTGAGCACGGGACAGCCGCTCATCACCGTCAAGACCGCTGCGGGCGAGACCATCGCCAACATCGGCCTCGGCCAGATCCAGAACGTGCGCTGAAGGAGCCCGCGATGATCGATTCCATCTTCATCGCCCAGTCCGGCCTGGGCGGCCACGAGAAGGGGCTCAAGACCTTGAGCAACAACGTGGCCAACATGAACACGCCGGGCTTCAAGTCCTCGCAGGCGCAGTTCACCGACGTGTTCCTCTCCAGCGGCGGCGACCCGGCCGGCGCCGGCTCCGATGGCGGCGGTGGCGGCGTGCAGGCCCTGCCGGCCACGCTGAACTTCGCCGCCGGCGAGATCCGCGCCACGGGCCGTGACCTGGACGCCGCGCTGGACGGCCCCGGCTTCTTCGTGCTGCGCGACGACAACGGCCGCGACGTCTACACCAAGGCCGGCCGCTTCGAGTTCGACGCCGACGGCAAGCTGGTGACGGTGGACAACGGCTTCACGGTGATGTCGCTGTCCGGCGGCCGGCTGCAGAGCCTGGAGCAGGGCAGCCTGAAGATGGATCCGCCGGTGACCACCACGTCCATCGTGCTCAACGGCAACCTCACGTCGACGCCCAGCTCGACCGCTGGCGTCAGCGACCACACCATCAGCAACGTGCAGGTCTTCGACGCCGTCGGCGGTGCGCACACGCTGACCGTCAAGCTGGTCCCCGGCACCGGCGGGGAGTGGACGGTGACCATCTCCGAAGGGGCGACGACCCTGGGCACCGGCACGTTCAAGATCGCCACCAACTCGCCGGACCCGCTGTTCTCGTCGATCAGCTTCCCGGTCACCGCCAGTGGGCAGACCGCCACCATCGCGCTGAAGCTGGGCCCGAACGCCACCGGCTTCTCGACCGGCAGCTCGTCGACCCTGGCCGTCGAGAAGGTGGACGGCCGCGGCCCCGGCTCGATCACCAAGTTCGGCTTCGACGACACCGGTACGCTGGTGGTCAGCTATTCCAACGGCCAGACGCGCAAGGGCGGCCAGTTGGCCGTCGCCGAGATCGGTG
>SCTQ01000079.1 GCA_004322345.1 Aquabacterium sp.
GATCATTTCTGTTCCTTCCTCACGCGCGTTCGACGCTCAGCGGGCCGAACAGCGGGCCGAGGCTGGAGACAGCCGCCCCCGCAGCCGGCACCCGCACCACCGTGGCCGGCAGCGAGGCGTCCAGGCGTGCGGCCAGCACGGCGCTGCCCTGCCCTTGCGTGACGCGCACCTGGGCCGGCTGGCCCAGTTGCTCCCACAGCGCGGACGGCAGGCTGGCGACGAGCGCGGCTTGGCCGTCGGCCGTAAGCTGCAGCGAGGGCGCACGCCGGACCAGCACATCGCTGCTGTAGATGGGCACGTCGGACAGGCGCTCCAGGCCGGCGGCAGGTGCGACCGGGTCGGCACCCGAGGCGGCCACCGGTGCGTTGTTCAGGCGCGAGGCCAGTGCGCCCACGTCGCCCAGGGCCTGGGCCTTGGCCTGCTCGGAGGTGTCGAAGGCCAGGTTGGGCACGCCCAGCAGGTCGGCCAGCACGCGCAGGACCTTCCAGCCCGGACGCGTCTCGCCCAGCGGCTTGACCACGCCGTAGAAACTCTGCACGCGGCCTTCGGCGTTGACGAAGCTGCCGGAGGTCTCGGTGAAGGGCGAGATCGGCAACAGCACGTCGGCATAGGCCGCGGCGGCGTCCGATGCGAAGGAGGTCAGCGCCACGACCATGGCGGCGCCGTTGAGCGCTGCAACGGCGCGCGCCGGATCGGCGGCGTCCAGCTCGGGCTCGGTGTTCAGGAGCAGGTAGGCCTTCAGCGGCTTGTCCAGCATCTGGCCGGCGTTCAGGCCGGTGCCGTGCGGCTGGGCGCCGACCAGCTGGGCGCCGACGCTGTTGGCGGCCTCGGTCAGGTAGCCGACGGTGCCGCCGATCTGCTCGGCGATCCAGGAGGCGACGCTCAGCAGCGCCCCGGCCTGCGGGTGCTGGGCAGCGGCATTGCCCAGCAGCACGGCCTTGTGCGCGCCGGACAGCAGCGACTGGGCGATGGCCTGGGCCTCGGCACCAGGCTGCACGGCCATCGGCGCGGTGACGCCCTTGGCAGCGGCGACGGCGGCGGCCACCTCGATCAGGGACTGCAGCCAGACGGAGGGCGCGGCGACCACGCGCTGGGCGATGGCCATGGCCCAGTCATCGGCCACGCCGCCGATGGCGCTGATCTGTGCGCCGTGGCGCGCGGCATGGCGCAGGCGCAGCGCGAACAGCGGCTGGTCCTTGCGCAGGAAGGAGCCGACGACCAGCGCGCGGTCCAGCTTGCCCAGCTCGGCGATGGGCAGGCCCAGCCAGCGGGCCTGGCCGGCCGGCGCGGCATTGCCGAAATCGGCATGGCGCAGGCGGTGGTCGATGTTGTCGCTGCCCAGGCCACGCACCAGCTGGGTCAGCAGGTGCAACTCCTCCAGCGTGCTGTGCGGCGAAGCCAGCGCGCCGATGGCGGCGGAGCCGTGCTCGGCCTTGATCTGCTTGAGGCCGTTGGCGACGTACTCCAGCGCGGTCGTCCAGTCCACGTCCTGCCACTTGCCGTCCTGCTTGATGCGCGGCCTGGTCAGGCGGGATTCGCTGTTGACGGCTTCATAGGAGAAGCGGTCGCGGTCGGAGATCCAGCATTCGTTGACGGCCTCGTTCTCCAGCGGCACCACGCGCATCACGCGTGCGCCCTTGACCTGGACGATGAGGTTGGCGCCGCTGCCGTCGTGCGGCGCGACGCTCTTGCGGCGCGACAGCTCCCAGGTGCGGGCGCTGTAGCGGAAGGGCTTGCTGGTCAGCGCGCCGACCGGGCAGATGTCGATCATGTTGCCGGACAGCTCGGAGTCCACCGAGTTGCCGACGAAGGTGGTGATCTCGGCGTGCTCGCCACGGTGAGCCATGCCCAGCTCCATCACGCCGGCCACTTCCTGGCCGAAGCGCACGCAGCGGGTGCAATGGATGCAGCGGCTCATCTCCTCCATGGAGATCAGCGGGCCGACGTTCTTGTGGAAGACGACGCGCTTTTCTTCCTCGTAGCGCGAGGCCGACTTGCCGTAGCCGACCGCCAGATCCTGCAGCTGGCACTCGCCGCCCTGGTCGCAGATCGGGCAGTCCAGCGGATGGTTGATCAGCAGGAACTCCATGACGCCCTGCTGGGCCTTGAGCGCCTTGTCGCTCTTGGTGCGCACGATCATGCCCTGGGTGACGGGCGTGGCGCAGGCCGGCATGGGCTTGGGCGCCTTCTCGATGTCCACCAGGCACATGCGGCAGTTGGCCGCGATGGACAGCTTCTTGTGATAGCAGAAGTGCGGCACGTAGGTGCCCGCGTGCTCGGCCGCATGCATGACCATGCTGCCCTCGGGCACTTCGACCTTCTTGCCGTCCAGTTCGATTTCGATCATGGTCAGTTCTTCTCAGACGTAGGCCGGAACCACGCAACCCTTGTGCTCGATGTGGTGGGCGAACTCGTCGCGGAAATGCTTGATGAAGGCGCGCACCGGCATCGCGGCGGCGTCACCCAGCGCGCAGATGGTGCGGCCCTGGATGTTGTCGGCCACGGAGTTCAGCAGGTCCAGGTCCTCGGGGCGGCCCAGGCCGCGCTCGATGCGATCGACCATGCGCCACATCCAGCCCGTGCCTTCGCGGCAGGGCGTGCACTGGCCGCAGGACTCGTGCATGTAGAAGTAGGACAGGCGCTGCAGGCTCTTGACCATGCAGCGGGAGTCGTCCAGCACGATGACGGCGCCCGAGCCCAGCATGGAGCCGGCCTTGGCGATGGAGTCGTAGTCCATCGTGCACTCCATCATCATCGCTGCGGGCACCACCGGGGCGGAGGAGCCGCCGGGGATGACGGCCTTCAGCTTGCGGCCGGCGCGCACGCCGCCTGCCAGTTCCAGCAGCTTGGAGAACGGGGTGCCCAGCGGGATCTCGTAGTTGCCCGGGCGCTCGACGTCACCGGAGACGGAGAACAGCTTGGTCCCGCCGTTGTTCGGCTTGCCCGCGGCCAGGAAGGCTTCCCCGCCGTTGCGGATGATCCAGGGCACCGCGGCGAAGGTCTCGGTGTTGTTGATCGTGGTCGGCTTGCCGTAGAGGCCGAAGCTGGCCGGGAAAGGCGGCTTGAAGCGCGGCTGGCCCTTCTTGCCTTCCAGCGACTCCAGCAGCGCGGTTTCCTCGCCGCAGATGTACGCGCCGAAGCCATGGTGGGCGAACAGGCGGAAGCTGAAGTTGGAGCCGAAGATGTTGTCGCCCAGCAAGCCGGCCTCGCGGGCCTCCTGCAGCGCAGCCTCGAAGCGCTCGTAGACCTCGAACACCTCGCCGTGGATGTAGTTGTAGCCCACGGTGATGCCCATCGCGTAGGCGGCGATCGCCATGCCCTCGATCACGATGTGCGGGTTGTACATGAGGATGTCGCGGTCCTTGCAGGTGCCCGGCTCGCCCTCGTCGGAGTTGCACACCAGGTACTTCTGCACCGGCAGCGCGCGCGGCATGAAGCTCCACTTCAGGCCCGTGGGGAAGCCTGCGCCGCCGCGGCCGCGCAGGGCCGAGGTCTTCACCTCGGCGATCACCTGCTCGGGCGTCAGCCCCGCCCCGCCGTCCTGGCCCAGGATCTTGCGCAAGGCCTGGTAGCCGCCGCGTGCCTGGTAGTCGGCCAGGCGCCAGTTCCTGCCGTCCAGGCCGGCATAGATCTGCGGATCGATGTGTCGGCCGTGGAAGCAGGTCTCTGCCCCGGTGGCCTGGAATCGGGAGAGGTCCAGCATGTCGTTCCCGCTCACTTGGCGTTGGCCTTCAGCGTGTCGATGAGGGCATCGAGGCGCTCGTTGCTCATGAAGCTGACCATCTGGCGATCGTTCACCAGGGCCACCGGCGCGTCGGCGCAGGCGCCCAAGCACTCGCTCTGCTGCACGGTGAACAGGCCGTCGGCCGTCGTGCCGCCCTTCTCGACGCCCAGGCGCGAGCACACGTGCTCCAGCGCCTTCTGGCCGTCGCGCAGCTGGCACGGCAGGTTGGTGCAGACGGCGAGCTTGAACTGGCCCACCGGCTGCTGGTTGTACATGTTGTAGAAGGTGACGACCTCGTGCACGGCGATGGCCGGCATGCCGAGATAGTCGGCCACGTCCTGCTCGCTCTCGGACGAGACCCAGCCGCGTTCCTGCTGGACGATGGACAGGCAGGCCATCACGGCGGACTGCTTCTGGTCCGCGGGGTACTTGGCGACTTCGGCATCGAAGCGCTGCTTGGTGGTATCGCTGAGCATGGTGTGTTCGAAGGGGCTCAGTTCGTTCAGCGGTCGATCTCACCGAACACGACGTCCATCGTGCCGATGACGGCGACCGCGTCGGCGATCATGTGGCCGCGGGACATCTCGTCCATCGCGGCGAGGTGGGCGAAGCCGGGCGCGCGGATCTTCAGGCGGTAGGGCTTGTTGGCGCCGTCGCTGACGATGTAGATGCCGAATTCGCCCTTCGGGTGCTCGACCGCGGCATAGGCCTGGCCCTCTGGGACATGGAAGCCTTCGGTGAAGAGCTTGAAGTGGTGGATCAGCTCTTCCATGTTGGTCTTCATCTCGACGCGCGAGGGCGGAGCGACCTTGTGGTTGTCGGTGATCACGGGACCCGGATTGGCGCGCAGCCAGTCCACGCACTGCTTGATGATGCGGTTGGACTGGCGCATCTCCTCGACGCGCACCAGGTAGCGGTCGTAGCAGTCGCCGTTGCGGCCCACGGGGATGTCGAAGTCCATCTGGGCGTAGACGTCGTAGGGCTGGTGCTTGCGCAGGTCCCAGGCGATGCCCGAGCCGCGCAGCATGGCGCCGGTGAAGCCCAGGTTCAGCGCACGCTCCGGCGAGACCACGCCGATGCCCACCGTGCGCTGCTTCCAGATGCGGTTGTCGGTCAGCAGGGTCTCGTACTCGTCGACCAGCTTGGGGAAGCGGGCGACGAAGTCGTCGATGAAGTCGAGCATCGAACCCTGGCGGTTCTCGTTCAGCCGGGCGACCGCCTTCGCGTTCTTGATCTTGTTGACCGTGTACTGCGGCATGCTGTCGGGCAGGTCGCGGTAGACGCCGCCCGGACGGAAGTAGGCCGCGTGCATGCGGGCGCCGGACACGGCTTCGTAGAGGTCGAACAGGTCCTCGCGCTCGCGGAAGCAGTAGAGGAAGATGTTCATCGCGCCGCAGTCCAGCCCGTGGCAGCCCAGCCACAGCAGGTGGTTCAGCAGGCGGGTGATCTCGCCGAACATCACGCGGATGTACTGGGCGCGCACCGGCACGTCCACGCCCAGCAGCTTCTCGATGGCCAGGCAGTAGGCGTGCTCGTTGCTCATCATGGACACGTAGTCGAGACGGTCCATGTAGGGCAGCGACTGGATGAAGGTGCGGGTCTCGGCCAGCTTCTCGGTCGCGCGATGCAGCAGGCCGATGTGCGGATCGGCGCGCTGGATGACCTCGCCGTCGAGCTCCAGCACCAGCCGCAGCACGCCGTGGGCGGCCGGGTGCTGGGGGCCGAAGTTCAGCGTGTAGTTCTTGATGTCTGCCATATCAGCTCTCCACCACCCGCATGCCGCGAGCGGGCCCAGCGAACACCGCGGATCCGGCTTTGCCGGTCCGCTGGTGTTGCCCCCTTGAGGGGGCGCGCGAAGCGCGTAGGGGGTGGGTCATTTCAATCCGCCGTAGTTGTCCTCGCGGACGATGCGGGGCGTGATCTCGCGCGGCTCGATGGTCACGGGCTGGTAGATCACGCGCTGCTGCTCTTCGTCGTAGCGCATCTCGACATGGCCGGAGACCGGGAAGTCCTTGCGGAAGGGGTGGCCGATGAAGCCGTAGTCGGTGAGGATGCGGCGCAGGTCCACGTGGCCCTCGAAGACGATGCCGTAGAGGTCGAAGGCCTCGCGCTCGAACCAGTTGGCCGAGCTCCACACGTCGTTGACCGAGGCGATGACCGGCAGCTCGTCGTCCGGGCAGAAGGCCTTCAAGCGCAGCCGCCAGTTCTTCGACACCGACAGCAGATGAGACACCACGCAGTAGCGCGGGCCCTCGGCCAGCGGCGAGGCGCCTTCCTTGTAGGTGGAATAGTCGACGCCGCACAGGTCGATCAGCTGCTCCAGCTTCAGCGCGGCATGGTCACGCAGCGTCAGCGCCACGTCCAGGTAGTGCTCGGCGGCCACGGTGAGCGTCAGCTCGCCGCGCTCCAGAACCAGACTCTTCACGCGCTCGCCCAGGACGGACTGGAGCGCGGACTGCAAGGTCTCGATGGCACTCATGAGGGGATGGGGCGTTGTTGTACGGTGCGGGGAACAGGGTTCGGGTTCAGCGCGCGATCGTGTTCTCGCGACGGATCTTGGCCTGCAGCTGCAGCACGCCATAGAGAAGCGCTTCGGCGGTGGGCGGGCAGCCGGGCACGTAGACGTCCACGGGCACGATGCGATCACAGCCGCGGACGACGGAATAGCTGTAGTGGTAGTAGCCGCCGCCGTTGGCGCAGGAGCCCATCGACAACACCCAGCGCGGCTCGGCCATCTGGTCGTAGACCTTGCGCAGGGCCGGCGCCATCTTGTTGCACAGCGTGCCGGCGACGATCATCAGGTCGGACTGCCGCGGGCTGGGCCGGAACACCATGCCGAAGCGGTCGATGTCGTAGCGGGCGGCGCCCGCGTGCATCATCTCCACGGCACAGCAGGCCAGGCCGAAGGTCATCGGCCACAGCGACCCGGTCTTGGACCAGTTGATCAGGGCGTCAGCCGACGTGGTGACGAACCCTTCCTTGAAAACACCTTCGATACCCATGGTTCACATCCTGGCCTTGCGGCCTCATTCCCAGTCGAGGGCGCCCTTCTTCCACTCGTAGGCGAAACCGACCACGAGGATGGCGAGGAAGAGCATCACGGTCCAGAAGCCCACTGCGCCGATCTCGCGCAGGGAAACGGCCCAGGGAAACAGGAAAGCGATCTCCAGATCGAACAGGATGAAGAGGATCGCGACGAGGTAGTAGCGCACGTCGAACTTCATGCGCGCGTCCTCGAAGGCCTCGAAGCCGCATTCGTAGGGGGAGTTCTTGGCCGCGTCAGGACGGCGCGGGCCGAGCAGGAAGCCGAGGAGCTGGGGAGCGACGCCTACACCGACGCCGACCAGGATGAAGAGGATGACGGGGAGGTAGGCTTCGAGACTCATGGGGCTTCGGTGCTGAATCTGTTTTGTTGGACTTGAGCATCCACCGGACCTGCCTCCAATCCGGATTTGAGTTCTTTATTGTTCTGGTGCCGACGGCGAGACTCGAACTCGCACAGCTTTCGCCACTACCCCCTCAAGATAGCGTGTCTACCAATTTCACCACGTCGGCATGTTCGCGAAGGGCTCATCCACTGCTCATCGCAGCCGCGGTGCCCGCCGCTTTTCAAACTTCTCTTGCGCCTTGGTCGATCGTGTGAGGGGGAGCCTTGCACGCGCTGCGCCGGATGATCCTGCAGGACCTCGCCGACATTGCGTGCAGGGCCTTTCGACCAAGCCACTCATTCTATGACAAAGCAAAGGCCGCGCACCGGCTCTGTGCCAGGGCGCAGCCCTTGGTCGGGTACGCTTGCAACGGCGCGCGTGCTGTGCTCTCCGCTGAACTGCCCTTGCTGCCGTTCAACGGCACATCACTTGGCGGGCGCCGATGCGGGCACCACCGCCGCCGAGGCCGCTGCGCTGGCAGCGGGCGCCACGATCGCCGCCGAGGCGGCCGACGCCGACACCGGGGCATCGAGGACGCTGCCGGCCGGGGCCTGCTCGCCACGCTGACCGCCGCCACCGCCCAGGTAGGCCAGGGCCAGGGTGCTGGAGAAGAAGATGGTCGCGCACACGGCCGTCGAGCGCGACAGGAAGTTCGCGCTGCCCGAGGCGCCGAACAGGCTGCCCGAGGAGCCGCTGCCGAAGGAGGCGCCCATGTCGGCGCCCTTGCCGTGCTGGACGAGCACGAGGCCGATCATGGCCAGGGCCGCCAGCACCTGGGCTGCGGCGATCAGGGTGATCCAGATTTGCATGTGAGAAGTCTCCTAGCTTGATTCGATGATGCTCAGCCGGCCGCGCGGCAGATGGCGGCGAAGTCGGCGGCCTTCAATGACGCGCCGCCGATCAGGCCGCCGTCGATGTCGGCCTGGGCGAAGAGCGTCGCCGCGTTGTCCGGCTTGACGCTGCCGCCGTACAGCAGACGGATGGTGGATGCCTTGGGCGTGGCTGCTGCCAGCTGGGCACGCAGCAGCGCGTGCACGGCCTGGGCCTGTTCGGGCGTGGCGGTCTTGCCGGTGCCGATGGCCCAGACGGGCTCGTAGGCGACGACGATCTCGGCGATGCAGGCACCCAGCGTGTGGATGACGGCCGAGAGCTGGCGCTTGACGACCTCCTCGGTGTGGCCGGCCTCGCGCTGCTCCAGTGTCTCGCCGACGCAGACGATGGGCGTCACGCCCTTGGCCAGCGCGGCCTTTGCCTTGTCGGCCACCAGTTGGTCGGACTCTGCGTGGTAGGCGCGGCGCTCGGAGTGGCCGACGATCGCCCAGCGGCAACCGAACTCGGCCAGCATGGCCGCGTTCACCTCGCCGGTGTAGGCACCCTGCTCGTGGGCCGACACGTCCTGGGCGCCCCAGGTCACCGCCGACGAGGCCAGCTGCGCCTGCAGGTCGGCCAGGTAGGGGAAAGGAGCACAGACGCCGACGTCGGCCGCATAGGGGCCGGCGGCCAGCACGCCGCTCAGCAGCTGCGCGTTGGCGGCCTTGCTGCCGTGCAGTTTCCAGTTGCCGACGACGAGTTTCTTGGGTTTGCTCATGGTGGGTAGTGGGAAGAAGCTCAATTCCAGGCCAGAACCAGCTTGCCGACATGCTCGCCGGACTCCATGCGCGCATGGGCCGCGGCGGCCTCGGCGGCAGGGAAGATGCGGTCGATCACCGGCTTGATGCGGCCGGATGCCAGCAGGGGCCAGACCTGCTCGCGCAGGCGGGAAGCGATCTGCGACTTGAAGGCCACCGGACGAGCGCGCAGCGTGGAGCCGGAGATCGTCAGGCGGCGCCGCAGCACATCCGCGGCGTTGATCTCGCAGCGCACGCCGCCCTGGACCGCGATGATCGCCACCCGTCCGTCGTCGGCCAGGCAGCCCAGCTCGCGGCCGAGATAGTCGCCGGCCACCATGTCGAGGATGACGTCGGCGCCCTTCCCTGCGGTCAGGCGTTGCACTTCAGCCACGAAATCCTGGCTCCGGTAGTTGATCGCATGGTCGGCGCCCAGCGCCCGGCAGGCCGCGCACTTGCGGTCGCTGCCCGCCGTGACGATCACCGTGGCGCCGAGGGCCTTGCTCAGCTGGATGGCCGTCACGCCGATGCCGCTGGTGCCGCCATGGACCAGCAGGGTCTCGCCGGCGGCCAGGCGCGAGCGCTCGAAGACGTTGGTCCAGACGGTGAAGAAGGTCTCCGGCAGCGCGGCCGCCTCGGCGTCGCTGAAGCCTGCGGGCACCGGCAGGCACTGGCCCACCGGGGCGGCGGCCAGCTCGGCATAACCGCCGCCGGCCAGCAGCGCGCAGACGCGGTCGCCGATGGCCAGGCCGGCTTCGGCCAGCGCCTTGGTGTCACCGGCCTCTATCGTGCCGGCGACTTCCAGCCCCGGCAGGTCCGACGCGCCCGCGGGCGGCGGATACAGGCCTTTGCGCTGGAGCACGTCGGGCCGGTTGACGCCGGCGGCGGACACGCGCAGCAAGGCCTCGCCCGGGCCCCATGCGGGATCCGGACGATCGACCAGGCGCAGCACCTCGGGGGCGCCGCTCCTGCTGATCTCGATGGCTTTCACGACGCGGACGGACCAGGCAGCGCCGCACGCCCGCTGCGGGCGCGCGGCAGCAGCATCACTGCTGCTGTTGCTGCTGCTGTTCCTGCTGCTGCAGGCCGCCGTCGGTGCCGGTGCGGCCCGGGCGCTCGCCACGTTCCTGCAGCACCTTCATGGACAGCTTGACGCGGCCCTTCTCGTCGGCCTCCAGGACCTTGACCTTGACGACCTGGCCTTCCTTCAGCACGTCGGAGACCTTCTCCACGCGCTCGTGGGAGATCTGGCTGATGTGCAGCAGGCCGTCCTTGCCCGGCAGCAGGTTGACCAGGGCACCGAAGTCGAACAGCTTGGTGATCGGGCCTTCGTAGACCTTGCCGATCTCCACTTCAGCGGTGATCTCGGCGATCTTCTTCTTCGCCAGCTCGGCCATCGCCGCGTCGGTGGACGCGATGGTGATGGTGCCGTCCTCGGCGATGTCGATCTGGGTGCCGGTTTCTTCGGTCAGCGCGCGGATGGTGGCGCCGCCCTTGCCGATCACGTCGCGGATCTTCTCGGGGTTGATCTTGATCGTGTACAGGCGGGGCGCGAACTCGGAGACCTCGGTGCGCGCACCGCCCATGGCCTCGACCATCTTGCCCAGGATGTGCAGGCGCGCTTCCTTGGCCTGGGCCAGGGCGACCTGCATGATTTCCTTGGTGATGCCCTGGATCTTGATGTCCATCTGCAGGGCGGTCACGCCGGTGGAGGTGCCGGCCACCTTGAAGTCCATGTCGCCGAGGTGATCCTCGTCGCCCAGGATGTCGGTCAGCACGGCGAAGCGGTTGCCTTCCTTGATCAGGCCCATGGCGATGCCGGCCACGTGGGCCTTCAGCGGCACGCCGGCGTCCAGCAGCGCCAGACAGCCGCCGCACACGGACGCCATCGACGACGAGCCGTTGGACTCCGTGATCTCGGAGACCACGCGCACGGTGTAGCCGAACTCGTCCTTCGGCGGCAGCAGCGGCACCAGGGCACGCTTGGCCAGGCGGCCGTGGCCGATCTCGCGGCGCTTGGGGGAGCCGACGCGGCCCGTCTCGCCGGTGGCGAAGGGGGGCATGTTGTAGTGGAACAGGAAGGTGTCGCGGTAGTCGCCGGTCAGGGCGTCGATGCGCTGGCTGTCCTGGTCGGTGCCCAGGGTGGCGACCACCAGGGCCTGCGTTTCACCACGGGTGAACAGCGCCGAGCCGTGGGTGCGCGGCAGCACGCCGGTACGGATCTCGATGTCGCGCACGGTGCGGGTGTCGCGGCCGTCGATGCGGGGCTCACCGGACAGGATCTGGCCGCGCACGATGTTGGCCTCGATGGCGAACAGCTGGTTGTCGACCTTCACACCGTCGAACGCCACGCCTTCGGCGGTCAGCGCGGCCTTCACGTCGGCGTAGACGGCGCGGGTGGCTTGCGTGCGGGCCTGCTTGGAGCGGATCTGGTAGGCGGCGCGCAGCTTCTCGTCGGCCAGGCCTTGCACCTTGGCGATGAAGGCTTCGTCCTTGGCCGGCGGCTGCCAGTCCCATTCCGGCTTGCCGGCGTCGCGCACCAGCTCGTGGATGGCGTTGATGGCGATCTTGCTCTGCTCGTGGCCGAAGACCACGCCGCCCAGCATCACCTCTTCGGACAGCTGGTCAGCCTCGGACTCGACCATCAGGACGGCGGCCTCGGTGCCGGCGACCACCAGGTCCAGCTTGGAGTCGGCCAGCTGGGCCAGGCTGGGGTTCAGCACGTACTCGCCGTTGATGTAGCCCACGCGCGCGGCGCCGATCGGGCCGTTGAACGGGATGCCGGAGATGGACAGCGCGGCGCTGGAGCCGATCAGGGCGGCGATGTCGCTGGAGACCTCGGGGTTCAGCGACAGCACATGCACCACCACCTGGACCTCGTTGTAGAAGTCCTCGGGGAACAGCGGGCGGATGGGGCGGTCGATCAGGCGGGACGTCAGCGTCTCGTGTTCGCTGGGCTTGGCCTCGCGCTTGAAGAAGCTGCCGGGGATGCGGCCGGCGGCGTAGGTCTTCTCGATGTAGTCGACGGTCAGGGGGAAGAAGTCCTGGCCGGGCTTCGGGTTCTTGGCGGCCACGACGGTGGCCAGCACCACGGTGCCTTCGATGTCGACGATGACGGCGCCGCCGGACTGGCGGGCGACCTCACCGGTCTCGAGCTTGACGGTGTGGGAACCCCATTGGAAGGTCTTCGTGACCTTGTTGAAGATGCTCATTGCTGGTCTCCATTTCTATGCGTGTGCACGCGGTTGTCGGCTGCGTGCGGCGCCAGGATCAGGAGGCCCTTGGCGAGATGCCATTCCAGGAAGACGCGTCTCGCGCCTTGCTGGAATGACACAGCCCCGCCCTCGTGCCGGCCTGCTCCAAAGACAAAGAGCCTGTGCTGGCGGTTGTTCCAGACAGGCTCTTTCTCATCTCTTTGCCTTACTTGCGCAGACCCAGCTTCTGGATCAGTGCGGTGTAGCGATCGGCGTCCTTGGCCTTGAGGTAGTCCAGCAGCTTGCGGCGGCGGCTGACCATGCGCAGCAGGCCGCGGCGGCCGTGGTGGTCCTTGGCGTGCGTCTTGAAGTGCGGGGTCAGTTCGTTGATGCGCGAGGTCAGGAGGGCGACCTGCACTTCGGGAGAGCCGGTGTCGGCGGCGGAACGGGCGTTGGCCTTGACGATCTCGGCCGTGTTGATGTCGGCGACTGCCATGACGATTTCCTAGGTTGGCTGGAACACCGCTGGGTCGATGCAGGCCCCGCCCCATCTGGCTCCACGCAAGAGCCCGGTAGGGGACTGGCACATCTGGCCGACGGTTTCCGGTTGGACTTGCGGCAGCAGGTGAAACCGACCCGCGCCGTGCTGGACTTCTGGCGCCCCACCCCACCCATGAAGGCAGCTGGAAACACCAAAGCCGGCGATTGTAGCCCAAACGGCGCGCCCGGCCACTGCTTGCGCGCCGCGGACAACAGGCGCCCGCGCGTGCACTCTTGCCGCATCGAGGCACGCCCAGCAGCCCTTGAAAGCCTTGGCGGCCTACCCATCTGACGCTGCATCGAGAGTTCTGCCGCCTCGCGGCACCCATCCACAGCCATCCTCGATAGGAGACTGCCATGTTCGTGATCCCCGTGACCCGCCGCTCCCACCTGAACCCGCAGCTGACCCGCGCGGTCGACCGCTTCTTCGACGAGACCCTGGACCGCGTCCTGGGACGCCCGGCCGGCGAGGCCGAAGCCCGGCGCGCTCCCGCACTGGACATCACCGAGACCGACACCGCCTACCTGGCCGTGGTCGACCTGCCCGGCGTGGCCAAGGAGGACCTGAAGGTCAGCATCGAAGGCAAGCGCGTGCAGATCGAGGCCTCCACGCGTGCCGCCAAGGAACAGAAGGACGGGGAGCGCGTGCTGTACCGCGAGCGCTCCGAGATCGCCTACGCCCGCAAGTTCGCGCTGCCCGGCGACGTGGACCAGGCCGCATCCAGCGCCAAGCTGGAAGACGGCGTGCTGAAGCTGACGCTGGTGAAGAAGACGCCGGCCGGCGCGGCGCAGCTGACCATCAACTGATCATGCTGCCTGGGCCTGGTCGTCGATCGCCGCCAGGTCCCAGCGCGGCTTGACGTCGAAGCCGTAGTCGCGCCGCGGCTGCCCGATGCCGGCCTGCAGCCGCATCGCCGCGGCCAGCGCGATCATCGCGCCGTTGTCGGTGCACAGGGACAGCTCCGGATAGTGCACCCGCACGCCCAGCCGCGCACCTTGTTCGTCCAGCCTGGCGCGCAGGGCCTTGTTCGCGCCCACGCCGCCGGCCACCACCAGGCGCTTGAGGCCCGTTCGCTTGAGCGCGGCCAGCGCCTTGGCCGACAGCA
>SCTQ01000080.1 GCA_004322345.1 Aquabacterium sp.
GCAACGCACGCCCTTCGGCCGCTACGGCGGCGCCCTGTCGTCCGTGCGCACGGACGACCTCGCGGCACTGCCGATCAAGGCGCTGGTCGCGCGGCATCCGCAGCTGGACTGGTCCGCGGTCGACGAGGTGCTCTATGGCTGCGCCAACCAGGCCGGCGAGGACAACCGCAACGTCGCACGCATGGCGAGCCTGCTGGCCGGGCTGCCGATCGCCGTTCCCGGGGCGACCATCAACCGCCTGTGCGGCTCCGGCCTCGACGCGGTGGGCAGCGCGGCACGCGCGATACGCAGCGGCGAGGCGGATCTGGTCGTCGCCGGTGGCGTCGAGAGCATGAGCCGCGCGCCCTTCGTGATGGGCAAGGCCGAGACCGCCTTCTCGCGCCAGGCCGCCGTCTTCGACACGACCATAGGCTGGCGCTTCGTCAATCCGGCGATGCAGGCGCAATACGGCATCGACTCCATGCCCGAGACTGCCGAGAACGTCGCCGCGCAGTTCGGCGTCTCGCGTGGGGACCAGGACCGTTTCGCGCTGGCCTCGCAGGCCAAGGCGGTGGCCGCGCAACGCGCCGGCGTCTTCGATGCCGAGGTCGCGCCGGTCACGCTGCCGCAGAAGAAGGGAGATCCCGTCGTCGTCGCCCGGGACGAGCATCCGCGCGAGACCTCTCTGGAATCCTTGTCCGGGCTCAAGCCCATCGTGCGTCCCGGCGGCACGGTGACCGCGGGCAACGCATCGGGTGTCAACGACGGCGCCTGCGCGCTGCTGCTGGCGTCGGACGCAGCCGTCCGGCGTCACGGCCTGAAGCCGCGTGCCCGGGTGCTCGGCATGGCCACGGCCGGCGTGGAGCCCCGGTTGATGGGCATCGGCCCCGTGCCGGCCGTGCGCCGCGTGCTGGCGCTGACCGGCCTGAAGCTGGAGCAGATCGACGTGATCGAGCTGAACGAGGCTTTCGCCGCGCAGGGGCTGGCGGTGCTGCGCCAGCTGGGCATCGCGGATGACGATGCGCGCGTGAACCCCAACGGCGGCGCGATCGCGCTCGGGCATCCGTTGGGTGCTTCAGGTGCGCGGCTGGCCGCGACCGCGGTCAACCAGTTGCACCGCTCGGGCGGCCGCTACGCGCTGGTGACGATGTGCATCGGCGTCGGCCAGGGCATCGCCGCCCTGATCGAAAAGGTCTGAGAACTCAGACCGAGACCGGTCGGCGGATCAGTGCGCCGCCTTCGACGAGGTCGGTGGCCCGGTACTTCAGCGCCACCAGCAGGTTCTGCCGCGTACGCCTCGCATGCTCCTGCGACAGGGCCTCGGCGCGCGCGCCCTCGCGGCGGCTGATGGCGTCGATGATGGCCTGGTGCTGTTCCTGGGAGATGCGCATCGCCACCTTGGCCTGCGGCAGCAGATGGTTGACCCGCAGGAAGGCGCCGGGCGAGGCGAAGGGCATGCTGTGCGTGCGCTGCAGCTGGTGCCTGACCACGCGGCTGCCGCACATCTCCACGATGAGTTGGTGGAACTCGTCGTTGCGACCGTAGAAGTTGTTGATCTGCTCCTCGTCGAACACGGGCTCGCTGAGCACGATGTCCATGCAGACCAGCAGTTCCCGGGCCCGCGTGAGCTGGGCGGGCGTCGCGCCGCGCTCGGCAGCCAGGCGGGCAGCCAGGCCTTCCATCACGCCGCGCAGCTCGATCGCGTCCTCGATGTCGGAGATCTCGAACTCGCGCACGCGGTAGCCGCCGGTGGGCAGGGCTTCCAGCACGCCTTCGAGTTCCAGCCGCTGCAATGCGGCCCGGATGGGTGTGCGCGAGACGCCCAGCTTCTCCACCAGCCCGAGCTCGGCGATGCGCGAGCCGGCTCGCAGCTCGCCCGACAGCACCAGGCCGCGCAGGCGCGACAAGGTCTGGGCCGTCTGCGAAGTGTTGTTGTTGGAGTCGTCCGCCGCCAGGTGGGCGTCCGCTGCATTACGGCCTAAGGGTTCGGTGATGTTCATCGTCTCGGTCCGCGCCACGCTGCAATGGGTGCGTGGCAGTTTGGACAAGACGAAGTGTCCGGAATGGCCAATCCTTGGCCTCTTCGGTGTATCCCCCGGATCCATTCACTTGCGGGGCAGGGGGACCACTATCAGGTTCGCCCTGTACACAGGTGCCCATGCATGGGGCGAATTGCAGCCCATGCGCCGGATGGATTGGTACCTGCCGGTTCCAGCGCCCCGGCGGGACGGGGGCGTTCAGAGGGAGGCGAGGAGCGTCTTGCTATCGCAGCGCCAGCCGATGATGCCGCCCTGGGCCGTCAGCATTTCCAGCGCGGCGGCCTTGTACTCGGGGAAGTAGCTCTCGGTGCCGTCCTCGACGATCAGGCAGTCGTAGCCGCGGTCATTCGCCTCGCGCATGGAGGTCTGCACGCAGACCTCGGTGGTCACGCCGGTGAAGATCAGGTGGGTGATGTCGCGGGCCTTCAGCCAGTCGCCCAGGCCGGTCGCGTAGAAGGCGCCCTTGCCCGGCTTGTCCAGCACCAGCTCGCCGGCCACCGGATAGAGCTCGGGAATGATGTCCACGCCCGGCTCGCCGCTGATCAGCAGCCGGCCCATGGGCCCGGGCTCGCCGATGCGCAGAGAAGGGCTGCCGCGGTCGCGCTTGGCCGGCGGGCAGTCGGACAGGTCCGGCTTGTGCGCCTCGCGCGTGTGGACCACGGGCCAGCCGCGCGCGCGCCAGGCCTCCAGCAGCATCGAGATCGGCGCGATGGCCGGGATCAGGCGCGATACGTCGTTGCCCAGCGAAGCACCGAAGCCGCCGGGCTCGATGAAGTCGCGCTGCATGTCGATGATGACCAGCGCGGTCTTGCCGGCGGGCAGCTTGTACTCGAAGGGAAAGGCCGGCACGGTGTGCAGGGCGTCGGCTGGCGCGGTGGGCATGTCCATGGCGGGGCGTTCCTGTTTCGGGGTGGTCAGGCCGCGGCTGCGGAAACGGGCGTGGCCGGCTCGCCGTGGTGGTCGCCGTGCCCGCCGCCCATGAAGGCGCCCAGCACGTGGCGCTCGGCCTTGGCCGCGTCGGTCTCGTAGGCCACGCGGCCCTCGCTCATGACGACGATGCGG
>SCTQ01000081.1 GCA_004322345.1 Aquabacterium sp.
AGCCGCCGGTCTTGATCGACAGCAAGGTGGCGCGTTCGATCACGTTGGGGTCGAAGTGCTCGCGGTGCACCTGCTGGGCCTGCCACAGCAGGTCGGCGAAGGGCAGGTCGAGCAGGGCCTCGATCTCCTCGCGGGACCAGCGGGCCCCATCGGCGGCCTCCCGGGCAGCCGGGGTGCTGCGGCCCAGCCATCGGACCGGCTGCGCGGCCCCTGCTTTCAAACTGCTCATCGAATCGCTTCCGTCCAGGGCGGCCCAGGCGGCCGCTGCTTCGCCACCCTAGCGCCTACACCCTCGGCAGGCTTGTGTGAACTGGCTGCACAGGGGTGCGGCTTCACCAGTGCACACCCTATAGCCAGTTCGCACAAGACCGTCGCAACATGCCTGGGTAACTTGCCGGGATCCGTGCTGGCGCCCCCGGTCACACAAGCCCATTGCCGGCCATCACCACCACCTGACGAAGCTATGTCCTACGGCCTGTCTTTCGACCTCGGAGAAACCATCGAAGGCCTGCGCGATGCCGTGCAGCAGTTCGCCAAGAAGGAAGTGGCGCCGCACGCTGCCGAGATCGACCGCCGCAACGACTTCCCCCGCCACCTCTGGCGCCAGCTGGGCGAGCTCGGCGTGCTGGGCATCACGGCGTCCGAGGAATACGGCGGGCTCAACCTGGGCTACCTGGCCCACATCGTCGCGATGGAGGAGATCAGCCGGGCCTCCGCCTCGGTGGGCCTGTCCTACGGCGCGCACTCCAACCTCTGTGTCAACCAGATCTACCGTCATGGCACGGCCGAGCAGAAGCAGCGCTACCTGCCCAAGCTGATCAAGGGCGAGCACATCGGCGCCCTGGCCATGTCCGAGCCCAACGCCGGCTCCGACGTGGTGTCGATGAAGCTGCGCGCCGACCGCAAGGGCGACCACTACGTGCTCAACGGGAACAAGATGTGGATCACCAACGGGCCCGACGCCCACACGCTGGTGGTCTATGCCAAGACGGACGTGCAGGCGGGCCCGCGCGGCATCACCGCCTTCCTGATCGAGCGCGGCTTCAAGGGCTTCTCCACCGCCCAGAAGCTGGACAAGCTGGGCATGCGCGGCTCCAACACCTGCGAGCTGGTCTTCCAGGACTGCGAGGTGCCGGCCGAGAACATCCTGGGTACCGAAGGCGGCGGCGTGAAGGTGCTGATGAGCGGCCTGGATTACGAGCGCGCCGTGCTCTCCGGTGGCCCGCTGGGCATCATGGCCGCCGCGCTGGACGTCACCCTGCCCTACGTGCACGAGCGCAAGCAGTTCGGCCAGGCCATCGGCGAGTTCCAGCTGATGCAGGGCAAGATCGCGGACATGTACACCACCTTCAACGCCAGCCGCGCCTACGTCTACGCCGTGGGCCGCGCCTGCGACCGCGGCCAGGCCACGCGCATCGACGCAGCCGGGGCCATCCTCTACGCGGCAGAAAAAGCAACCCAGCTGGCACTGGATGCCATTCAATGCCTGGGCGGCAACGGCTACATCAACGAGTACCCCACCGGCCGCCTGCTGCGCGACGCCAAGCTCTACGAGATCGGCGCAGGCACCAGCGAGATCCGCCGCATGCTGATCGGCCGCGAGCTGTTCGCGGCCACCGCCTGATGTCGTCGGGCACCCATGGCGCGGCCATCGAGTCGCGCATCGACCCCCGGTCCGAGGCGTTCGAGGCCAACGCCCGGGCCATGCAGGCCCTGGTGGCCGACCTGCGCGACAAGGCGGCTACGGTATCGCTGGGCGGCGGCGAGGCCGCGCGCGCCAAGCACCAGGCCCGCGGCAAGCTGCTGCCGCGCGAGCGCATCGACCTGCTGCTCGACCCCGGCACGCCCTTCCTCGAAGTGGGCCAGCTGGCCGCCTTCGGGCTCTACGACAACGACGCCCCCAGCGCCGGCGTGATCGCCGGCATCGGCCAGGTGCAGGGCACCGCCTGCATGGTGGTGGCCAACGACGCCACCGTGAAGGGCGGCACCTACTACCCGCTGACCGTCAAGAAGCACCTTCGCGCCCAGGAGATCGCCGAGCAGAACCACCTGCCCTGCATCTACCTGGTGGACTCCGGCGGCGCCTTCCTGCCGATGCAGGACGAGGTCTTCCCCGACCGCGACCACTTCGGCCGCATCTTCTTCAACCAGGCCCGTATGTCGGCCCAGGGCATCCCGCAGATCGCGGTGGTGATGGGCTCGTGCACGGCAGGCGGCGCCTACGTGCCGGCGATGTCGGACGAGACCATCATCGTGCGCAACCAGGGCACCATCTTCCTGGGCGGCCCGCCGCTGGTGAAGGCGGCCACGGGTGAAGAGGTCAGCGCCGAGGACCTGGGCGGCGGCGACGTGCACACCCGCCTGTCCGGCGTGGCCGACCACCTGGCCGAGGACGACGCGCATGCGCTGCAGCTGGCGCGGCGCATCGTGGCCAACCTCAATCGCCAGCCGCCCGCGCTGCCGGCGGCCGGCACCGTCGAGGAGCCGCTGTACGACCCGCGCGAGATCTACGGCATCGTGCCCTCCGACACCCGCAAGCCCTATGACGTGCGCGAGATCGTCGCGCGCCTGGTGGACGGGTCGCGCTTCGACGAATTCAAGGCGCGCTACGGCACGACCCTGGTCACCGGCTTCGCGCGCATCCACGGCATGCCCATCGGCATCGTCGCCAACAACGGCATCCTGTTCTCGGAATCGGCACTCAAGGGCGCGCACTTCGTCGAACTGTGTGCCCAGCGCGGCATCCCGCTGCTCTTCCTGCAGAACATCACCGGCTTCATGGTGGGCCGCAAGTACGAGAACGCCGGCATCGCGCGCGACGGCGCGAAGATGGTCACCGCGGTGGCCACGGCCGCCGTGCCCAAGCTGACCGTCATCATCGGCGGCAGCTTCGGCGCCGGGAACTACGGCATGTGCGGCCGCGCCTATTCGCCGCGCTTCATGTGGAGCTGGCCCAATGCGCGCATCTCGGTGATGGGCGGCGAGCAGGCCTCCAGCGTGCTGGCCACCGTGCGCCGCGATGGGCTCACCGCGCAAGGCAAGGCCTGGAGCGCCGAGGAGGAAGAAGCCTTCCGCGCCCCCATCCGCGAGCAGTACGAGCGCCAGGGCCACCCCTACTACGCCACCGCGCGCCTCTGGGACGACGGCGTGATCGATCCGGCGCAGACGCGCAGCGTGCTGGCGCTGAGCCTGGCCAGCGCGCTCAACGCGCCGATCCCGCCGACGCGCTTCGGCCTCTTCCGCATGTGAGCCCATGGCGATGAGCGACAGCCTCGAACTCGATGTGCACGGCGGCGTGGCCCGCCTGTGGATGAACCGCGCGGATCGGCACAACGCCTTCGATGCCACGCTGATCCTGGAACTGCACGACGCCTTCACCGCACTGGAAGCGCGCGAGGACGTGCGCGTGGTGGTCCTGGGCGCGCGCGGCAGGAGCTTCTCCGCCGGAGCCGACCTGGCCTGGATGCGCGCCGCGGTGGATTACTCGCTGGAGCGCAACCTGGACGACGCGCGGATGCTGGCGCGCATGCTGCACCGGCTGCACATGCTGTCCAAGCCGACGATCGCCCGCGTGCAGGGCGCGGCTCTGGGTGGGGGCGTCGGGCTGGTGGCGACCTGCGACATCGCCATCGCTTCCACGGCCGCGCAGTTCGCGACCACCGAGGTGCGCTTCGGCATCATCCCGGCGACCATCGGGCCTTACGTCGTCTCGGCCATCGGCGCGCGGCAGGCGAGCCGCTGGTTCCTCACCGCGCGCCGGCACAGTGCCCAGGAGGCCTTGTCGGCCGGACTCGTGCACGAGGTGGTCGACGCCGATGCGCTGGATGCCGCCGTGGACCGCACCGTGGCCGAGGTGCTGGCCGGCGGCCCGGCGGCGCTGGCCGCATCCAAGTCGCTGATCGACGCCGTGGCCGATCGACCGCTGGACGAGGCACTGATCGAAGACACCGCGCAACGCATCGCCCGCATCCGCGTGACGCACGAGGCCCAGGACGGGCTGCGGGCCTTCCTCGACAAACGCGAGCCTGCCTGGCGCAAGGGTCGCAGCTAGGTTTTCATGTTCACCAAGATCCTGATCGCAAACCGGGGCGAGATCGCATGCCGGGTGATGCGCACCGCGCGGCGCCTGGGCATCCGCAGCGTGGCGGTCTACTCGGATGCAGACGCGCAAGCCAAGCATGTGCGCGAGGCCGACGAGGCCGTGCATATCGGCCCCGCTGCCGCACGTGAGAGCTACCTGCGCGGCGACCGCATCATCGAAGCCGCCCTGCGCACCGGCGCCCAGGCCATCCACCCGGGCTACGGCTTCCTGTCGGAGAACGAGGACTTCGCCGAAGCCTGCGCGAAGGCCGGCCTCGTCTTCATCGGACCGCCGGCCGATGCGATCCGCGCGATGGGCTCCAAGTCCGCCGCCAAGGCGCTGATGGAGCAGGCCGGCGTGCCGCTGACCCCCGGCTACCACGGCGATGAGCAGGCGCCCGCCTTCCTGGCCCAGCAGTCCGAACGGATCGGCTGGCCCGTGCTGATCAAGGCCAGCGCCGGCGGCGGCGGCAAGGGCATGCGCCGCGTGGACCGCGCCGAGGACTTCGAGGCCGCGCTGGCAGGGTGCAAGCGCGAGGCCATCAACGCCTTCGGCGACGACCACGTGCTGGTCGAGAAATACGTGCTGCGCCCACGGCACATCGAGATCCAGGTCTTCGCCGACACGCACGGCAACTGCGTGCACCTGAACGAGCGCGACTGCTCCGTGCAGCGCCGCCACCAGAAGGTGCTGGAGGAAGCACCCGCCCCCGGCATGACGCCCGAGCGCCGCGCCGCGATGGGCCGGGCCGCCGTCGATGCCGCGAAGGCCGTGGGCTACGTCGGTGCTGGCACCGTGGAGTTCATCGCCCAGCCCGACGGCCGCTTCTTCTTCATGGAGATGAACACGCGGCTGCAGGTGGAGCACCCCGTGACCGAGATGATCACCGGCCTGGACCTCGTCGAATGGCAGCTGCGCGTCGCCGCCGGCGAGCCGCTGCCGCTGCGGCAGGACGAGATCCCGCTGCATGGCCACGCGATCGAGGCCCGCGTCTATGCCGAAGATCCGCAACGCGGCTTCCTGCCGTCCACCGGGCGGCTGCTGCACCTGCGCGCCGGCGCCGCGGCCGAGCACGTGCGCCTGGACAGCGGCGTGGACGAAGGCGACACCATCACGCCCCACTACGACCCGATGATCGCCAAGCTCATCGTCTGGGGCCCCGACCGCGAGGCCGCGCGCCTGCGCCTGGGCCAGGCGTTGTCGCGGCTGCAGGTCGTGGGCGTGGGCAACAACGCGGCCTTCCTGCGGCGGCTGGTGGACTGCCGGGCCTTCGCCAGCGCGGACCTGGACACCGCGCTGATCGAACGCGAGCACGCCGCGCTCTTCCCCGCGCAGCAGGCCGCGGGCGACGAGGTCTTCCAGCTGGCCACGCTGGCTCGACTGCTGGCAGCGGCGCAGGCGTCGTCCGCCAGCGACCCGCGCGGCGCCGCGTTCGCCCGTGTCGGCGAATGGCGCCTCAACGCGCCCGCGCTGCGGCGCTGGTCCTGGCAGCTGGGCGAGCAGTCCGTGGAGGTGCTGTCCGAGCGCACCGCGGGCGGCTGGAAGCTGTCCATCGGCGGCCGCAGCATCGAGGCCCGGGCCGCCTGGACATCATCCGGCGAGCTCGACGCCACGCTCGCCGGTCGCCGGCTGCACGCCACCGTGGTCGACACCGCCGGCGCCTCCCACCTCATTCACGACGGCCAGTCCTACGCGCTGGCCCTGCACGACCCGCTGCACGCCGACCGCGGCCACCATGCCGCCGAAGGCGGCCTCACCGCTCCCCTGCCCGGCCGCCTGGTCGCCCACCTGGTCAAGTCCGGCACCCAGGTCACACGCGGCACGCCGGTCCTGGTGCTGGAGGCGATGAAGATGGAACACACGCTGACGGCACCCAGCGACGGGCTGGTCAAGGCCTTCCTGCATGCGGAGGGGGCGCAGGTGGCGGAGGGGGCGGCGCTGGTGGAGTTCGAAGCCGCGGCCTGAAGCCGCGGGCCCCGGCGGATTTTGAATCCGCTGCGCGCTGGACTCAGCCCGCGTGGTGGAAAGCCAGGTCGCGCGACCCCGCCACGATATCCTTCGGCCGCAAGCCGTAGACCCGCCGGATCTCGTGGCTGAAGTAGCTGGAGTCCGGGTAGCCGATGTCCAGCGCGATGTCGGTCAGGCTGGCGGGACTCTTCGCATGCAGCAACAGGCTGCGCGCGCGCTTCCACGTGCGGAAGTTGCGGAAGCTCACGCCGACCTCGGCTTTGAACAGGTGCAGGAAGCGCGAAGGCGAGAGCTTGCAGATGGCGGCGCCGTCCTGGGCCGAGAAGGCACCCGCCGGGTCGTCGCAGATGTGCGCGACCGCCGATGCAATGCGCGGGTCCATGCGGCGCGTGGGCAGCGGGGCCGAGAAGAACAGGCTGTCGAAGTCCAGGGCCGCGCAGCCTTCGCCCGAAGAAGCGGCGGCCAGCTCGCCGAAGGCCAGGCGCACGCGCGCGGCGAGCTCGTCCTGGTGATCGCGGAAAGCCTGAGCCTGCAGGGCCTGCGGCAGCGCCGCCAGGTCCAGGTGCTCCGGCTCGATCAGCAGGCAGTGGATGTGGCGCTCGGCGCCCATGATCTGGTGCTCGACGAAGGGCGCGACCACGGCGGCCTGCACCGTTTCCCATTCGCCGCTGCCGATGCGCACGCGCAGCGGGGCGCGATCGCTGGCATAGACCGTCAATGCGCCGATCGCCCGCGCCGTGGGCCGGCCCAGCAGGCCGGAATAGAACACCCGGTTGCGCTCGATCAGGATCAGGTTGCGTCGCGCATCCGCGCCCAGCTCGGGCGGCGTGACGGGCAGCGAGGACAGCGTAGTCATCAGTTGATTCTGCCGTGCCAGGCTGCGCGCGAAGGATGGACGCGCGACAAACAGGAATGGGGTCCATCACTGGACCCCATCAATGCGGGACTGGGTTTGTTTGGAGGCGCGGGGCGGAGTCGAACCGCCCTGGACGGATTTGCAATCCGCTGCATAACCGCTTTGCTACCGCGCCACGTTGATCACGAACAGCGATCAAGAAAAAGGGAAGCATGGAAGCTTCCCTTTTTCAGAAAACAACCGGCAGCTTAATGCATTGCCGACTGTCTTGTTGGAGCGGGAAACGAGGCTCGAACTCGCGACCTCAACCTTGGCAAGGTTGCGCTCTACCAACTGAGCTATTCCCGCGTAACTTGGTATGGCCTCATGCTCTTGCGTGATTCTCAAACCCCACGCATCGCACTCAGCGAAGACGCTCATTATAGGCAGAGATTTTCAATCTCGGCAAGACCTGTCGATTCGATGGGACTTGTCGGTTCGCGCGGGGCGCAAGTCCATGAAAAAACGCCGCGCCGGTTGCCCGGCGCGGCGTTCATGGCGCTTGCAATGCTCAGTGCGTCACGACGTCCGAGGAGCCCGCCGATGCCGCATCACCGCCGGCAGCAGGCGCCGGCTTCGCAGCCTCTTCCTCGGCCAGCGGCTCGGGCAGGCGTTCCAGTGCGAGCTCCAGCACTTTGTCGACCCACTTGACCGGGATGATCTCGAGGTGGCTCTTCACGTTGTCCGGGATGTCTTGGAGATCCTTGACGTTCTCCTCCGGGATCAGGACCGTCTTGATGCCGCCGCGGTGGGCCGCGAGCAGCTTCTCCTTCAGGCCGCCGATCGCGGTGACTTCCCCGCGCAGCGTGATCTCGCCGGTCATCGCCACGCTGGCGCGCACCGGGATGCCGGTCAGTGACGACACCAGGGCCGTCGTCATCGCGGCGCCCGCACTCGGGCCGTCCTTGGGCGTGGCGCCGTCGGGCACGTGGATGTGGATGTCGCGCTTGTCGAACAGCTCATCCTTGATGCCCAGGCGGCGGGCGCGGCTGCGCACCACCGTGCGTGCGGCCTCGACCGACTCCTTCATCACGTCGCCCAGCGAACCGGTGCGGATGATCTGGCCCTTGCCCGGCATGATCGCGGACTCGATGGTCAGCAGGTCGCCGCCCACTTCCGTCCACGCCAGACCGACGACCTGGCCGACCTGGTTCTCCTTCTCGGCCTGGCCGTAGGAGAAGCGGCGCACGCCCAGGAAGTCGTTCAGGGTCTCTTCCGTCACCTGCACACGGCCTTCGTACTTCTTCAGCGACAGGCCCTTGACCACCTTGCGGCAGATCTTGGAGATCTCGCGCTCGAGCGAACGCACGCCGGCCTCGCGGGTGTAGTAGCGGATCACGCCGCGGATGGCGTCCTCGCCGACCTCGATCTCCTCGTCCTTCACGCCGTTGTTCTTCAGCTGCTTGGGCAGCAGGTAGCGCTGGGCGATCGAGACCTTCTCGTCCTCGGTGTAGCCGGACAGGCGGATCACTTCCATCCGGTCCAGCAGGGCGGGCGGGATGTTCAGCGAGTTCGACGTGGCTACGAACATCACATCGGACAGGTCGAAGTCGACCTCGATGTAGTGGTCGCTGAAGGTGTGGTTCTGTTCGGGATCCAGCACCTCGAGCAGGGCCGACGACGGATCGCCGCGGAAGTCCATGCCCAGCTTGTCGATCTCGTCGAGCAGGAACAGCGGGTTGCGCACGCCGACCTTGCTCAGGCTCTGCACGACCTTGCCGGGCATGGAGCCGATGTAGGTGCGCCGGTGGCCGCGGATCTCGGCCTCGTCGCGCACCCCGCCCAGGGCCATGCGAACGAACTTGCGTCCGGTCGCGCGGGCGATGGATTGGCCCAGCGAGGTCTTGCCGACCCCCGGGGGGCCGACGAGGCACAGGATGGGCGCCTTGACCTTGTCCACGCGCTGCTGCACCGCGAGGTACTCGAGGATGCGCTCCTTGACCTTGTCCAGGCCGAAGTGGTCCTCGTTGAGGACTTCCTCGGCATGCGGCAGGTCGTGCTTGACCTTGGACTTCTTGGCCCAGGGCAGGTTGACCAGCGTGTCGATGTAATTGCGCACGACGGTGGCCTCGGCCGACATCGGCGACATCAGCTTGAGCTTCTTCAGCTCGCTGTCGGCCTTCTTGCGCGCCTCCTTGGGCATGCGGGCGGCCTGGATCTTCTTGGCCAGGTCGTCGAGGTCAGCGCCCTCCTCGCCCTCGCCCAGTTCCTTCTGGATGGCCTTGACCTGCTCGTTCAGGTAGTACTCGCGCTGGCTCTTCTCCATCTGGCGCTTGACGCGGCCGCGGATGCGCTTCTCCACCTGGAGGATGTCGACCTCGTGCTCGAGCTGCTCGAGCAGGCGCTCGAGGCGGTCGTTGACGGCATGCAGGTCCAGCACGGTCTGCTTGCTCTCGAGCTTGAGCGGCAGGTGCGCGGCGATGGTGTCGGCCAGGCGGCCCGGATCGTCGATGCCCGCGATGGAGGTGAGGATCTCCGGGGGAATCTTCTTGTTGAGCTTGACGTACTGGTCGAACTGCTGGGTGACCGCGCGGCGCAGGGCCTCGATCTCCGGCGTGGTGTCGGTGGCCGGCGGCATCGGCACGACCTCGGCGACGAAGTGCTCGCCGTTGTCATCGATGCGGTTGGTGCTCGCGCGCTGCATGCCTTCGACCAGCACCTTCACGGTGCCGTCGGGCAGCTTGAGCATCTGCAGGATGCTGGAGACGCAGCCGATCTCGAACATGTCGTCGGCTTTGGGTTCGTCCTTGCCCGCGGATTTCTGGGCGATCAGCATGATCTGACGCCCGGCTTCCATCGCGGCCTCGAGCGCCTTGATGGACTTCGGCCGGCCCACGAACAGCGGGATGACCATGTGGGGGAAGACCACCACGTCGCGCAGCGGGAGCAGCGGCAGAGTGATCGGTTCAGCAGGAAGGATGGGATGTCCAGACATGGTGATGCTCACTTTCTCAGGACGGATCTGAGGCCGTGCGACTGCATTGCAAGGCCACGGGTGGGAAGAAAAGAGAGATCAAGGAGAGAACGGACGCCCGGACTGCGGCGTTCCGGTTGCCGGACAGGACACGATGTCCGGCGTCAAGTCCGACCGCCGGCGCCCATGGGCGGGCGTCGAATCGGTCGGGATGCTGCGGGTCAGGCACTGGCTTTGGCCTGTTCCCGGTAGACCAGCAGAGGCTTGGACTGCTCGCTGATGGTGGCTTCGTCGACCACCACCTTCTCCACGCCATCCAGGGTGGGCAGCTCGAACATGGTGTCCATGAGCGACTGTTCAAGGATGGAGCGCAGGCCGCGCGCGCCGGTCTTGCGGGCCAGCGCCTTCTTGGCGATGGCCAGCAGCGCAGCGGGGCGCACCTCCAGCTCCACGGAATCCATGGACAGCAGGCGCTGGTACTGCTTGACCAGCGCGTTCTTCGGCTCGGTCAGGATGCGCACCAGCGCGTCTTCGGTCAGCTCGCCCAGCGTGGCGACCACCGGCAGGCGACCGACCAGTTCGGGGATGAGGCCGAACTTGATCAGGTCCTCGGGCTCGACCTCGCGGAAGACCTCGGAGAGGTTGCGCTCGACCTTGCCCTGCACCGCGGCGGAGAAGCCGATGCCCGACTTCACCGAGCGGCTCTGGATGACCTTCTCCAGCCCGTCGAAGGCGCCGCCGCAGATGAACAGGATGTTCGTCGTGTCGATCTGCAGGAAGTCCTGGTTGGGGTGCTTGCGGCCGCCCTGCGGCGGGACCGAGGCCATGGTGCCCTCGACCAGCTTGAGCAGCGCCTGCTGCACGCCCTCGCCCGACACGTCGCGGGTGATGGAGGGGTTGTCGGACTTGCGCGAGATCTTGTCGATCTCGTCGATGTAGACGATGCCGCGCTGCGCCTTCTCGACTTCGTAGTTGCAGTTCTGCAGCAGCTTCTGGATGATGTTCTCGACATCCTCGCCGACGTAGCCCGCTTCGGTCAGCGTGGTCGCATCGGCGATCACGAAGGGCACGTTGAGCAGGCGCGCAAGGGTCTGCGCCAGCAGCGTCTTGCCCGAACCCGTGGGGCCGATCAGCAGGATGTTGCTCTTGGCGAGTTCGACCTCGTCCTTCTTCGCCCCACCCTGCGCAGCCATGTGCTTGAGCCGCTTGTAGTGGTTGTAGACGGCCACGGACAGCGTACGTTTGGCCGAGTCCTGGCCGATCACGTACTGGTCGAGGATGCTCTTGATCTCGGCCGGCGTGGGCAGGTCGCTCTTGGCTGCCTTACCGGCGTCGGCTTCCACCGCGACCTCGTCGCGGATGATGTCATTGCAAAGCTCGATGCACTCGTCGCAGATGAAGACCGACGGGCCGGCGATCAGCTTCTTGACCTCGTGCTGGCTCTTGCCGCAGAACGAGCAGTAGAGGATCTTTTCGGAGGAAGAGCCTTTTTTCTCGGGCATGGCGCAGACCTGGTTCGGCGGGAAATGACAGGGGCATGATAAGTCAAACGAAACCCCGTCCAAGGGTGCGATTTGCTGAGCGCCGCGGCGCCTGTTCAGCCGATCCGCCCCCTTGAACAAAGGGGGCGGATGCAGCGATCAGACGCGCTGGGCCAGGACCTTGTCGATCAGGCCGTAGCTCACCGCGTCGTCGGACGACATGAAGTAATCGCGTTCCGTGTCGTTCTGGATCTTCTCCAGCGGCTGCCCGGTGCGATCGGCCAGGATGCGGTTGAGGCTCTCGCGCAGCTTGAGGATCTCGCGCGCCTGGATCTCGATGTCCGTGGCCTGGCCCTGGGCGCCACCCAGCGGCTGGTGGATCATCACGCGCGAATTGGGCAGCGCGAAGCGCTTACCCTTGGTGCCGGCTGCCAGCAGGAACGCTCCCATGCTGGCGGCCATGCCCATGCACAGCGTGGAGACGTCCGGCTTGATGAACTGCATCGTGTCGAAGATCGACATGCCGGCGCTGACGCTGCCGCCGGGGGAATTGATATAGAGCGAAATGTCCTTGTCGGGGTTTTCGCTTTCCAGGAACAGCAGCTGAGCGACGACGAGGTTGGCCGTCTGGTCGTTCACCGGACCGACGAGGAAAACCACACGCTCGCGCAACATGCGGCTGTAGATGTCGTAGGACCGCTCGCCGCGGCCCGACTGTTCGATCACC
This sequence comes from Aquabacterium sp., assembly GCA_004322345.1. GTDB lineage: Bacteria > Pseudomonadota > Gammaproteobacteria > Burkholderiales > Burkholderiaceae_C > Aquabacterium. The sequence continues at coordinate 12,067 of SCTQ01000081.1, forward strand.
ATGGGTATCAGGCCCAGGCCTTGAGTTTCCAGCGCGCTCATAGCTTCACCTTTCGAGAATCCGACCGTGGTGTCGGTACCTGGCGATTATGTCGTGCACATCAAGGTGCCTAAGCGGGCCGAAGAAAGCAAAAAGGCACCCGTCTTCCGACGGATGCCTTCAAGCATCTGGCGTGCCGGCAGGAACCGGCAAGCCAGGGACCGTGGCGCGGTCAGCCGTTCATCAGCTCGTCGAAGTTGACCTGCTTGTCGGTCACCTTGGCCTTGCTCAGGACGAAGTCCGCGACGTTGTTCTCGATCACGACGGCCTCGACCTCGGCCAGACGCTGGCGGTCGCCCATGTACCAGCTGATGACTTCCTGCGGGCGCTCGTAGCTTTGAGCAAGCTCCTCGATGTGGGCACGCAGTTGGTCGGGCTTGGCTTGCAAGTTGTTTGCGCGCACCAGTTCACCGACGATCAGGCCCAGGCGCACGCGGCGCTCCGCCTGGGGCTGGAACACCTCGCGCGGGATCGGCGCGGTATCGGCGTCCTTCAGGCCGCGGGCCTTCAGGTCGGCACGGGCGTTCTCGACCAGGCGGTCCAGTTCGCCTTCGACCAGTGCGTTGGGCACGTCGAGCTCGGCGGACTTCAGCAAGGCTTCCATCACGGAAGCCTTGTTGCGCGCCGCAGCGCGGAACTTGACCTCGCGCTCCAGGTTCTTCTTCACGTCGGCGCGCAGGGCTTCCTCGGTGCCGGCCTCGATGCCCAGGCCCTTGATGAAGGTCTCGTCGACGGCGGGCAGGTTCTGCTGCTCGATCTTCTTCACGGTGACCAGGAAGTCGGCTTCCTTGCCGGCCACTTCCTTGCCCTGGTAATCCTCGGGGAAGGTCAGCGGGAAGGTCTTGGACTCGCCGGACTTCATGCCGCGCACGGCCTTCTCGAAGGCTTCGAGCATGCGGCCTTCGCCGACGATGAACTGGAAGCCTTCGGCCTTGCCGCCCTCGAAGGGGACGCCATCGATCTTGCCTTCGAAGTCGATGGTCACGCGGTCGTCGTCCGCGGCGCCTTCGGCAGCGGGGCGCTGCGAGAAGGTGCGGCGCTGCTTGCGCAGGATGTCCAGCGTGCGGCCGATGGCCTCGTCGGACACGTCGGCGGAGACCCGCTCGACCTCGGAGCCCGACAGGTCGTTGATCTTGACCTCGGGATAGACCTCGAAGGTGGCGTCGAAGGCGATCTCGCCTTCCGTGCCGGCACCTTCCTTCTCGGAGATGCGGGGCTGACCGGCGACGCGCAGCTTGGCTTCGTTGGCAGCCTTGGAGAAGGCCTCGCCGAGCTTGTCGTTGACGACTTCGTACTGCACCGAGCTGCCGTAGCGCTGGGCGACGACGCTCATCGGCACCTTCCCGGGGCGGAAGCCGTCGGCCTTGACCGTGCGGGCCAGGCGCTTGAGACGGGAGTCGATCTCGGTCTTGATCAGGTCAGCCGACAGGGTCAGCGTGATGCGGCGCTCGAGTTTCTCGAGGGTTTCGACAGTGACAGTCATGATTTCGTGACTCTTTCAATTGCGTGACTGGTGCGCGGGGGGGGACTCGAACCCCCACACCATTGCTGGCGTCAGGACCTAAACCTGGTGCGTCTACCAATTTCGCCACCCGCGCAGGGCATGACTTTCCGGGCGATGGCCCTGGGCGACGAGGCTTGGGGCCACGCTGGTCGGATGCGTGAATGGACACGTGGATCCGACCGGCCTTCCCGGTGAGCAGTCACTGGCCTTCCCCCGAGGGGCGATTCGGCGAACCGCGGATTCTATCCGCTGTGAAGGGCCTTTCAGCCCGCGTCCGGCCGCCGCACGCGGAACCACGCCGCGTACATGGCGGGCAGGGCCAGCAGCGTGAGCGCCGTGGCGACGACCAGGCCGCCCATGATGGCCACCGCCATCGGGCCCCAGAAGCCGCTGCGCGACAGCGGGATCATCGCCAGGGCGGCCGCGGCCGCGGTCAGCACGATGGGGCGGAAGCGCCGTACCGCCGACTCGATCACGGCGTTCCACGGCGCCGCGCCGCGGGCGATGTCATGTTCGATCTGGTCGATCAGGATGACCGAGTTGCGCATGATCATCCCCATCAGCGCGATCACGCCCAGCAGCGCGACGAAGCCGAAGGGCCGGTTGAGCAGCAGCAGCGCCAGGGCAACGCCCGCGATGCCCATCGGGCCGGTGATGAAGACCAGGACCGCGCGCGAGAAGCTCTGCAGTTGCAGCATCAGCAGCGTGAACCAGATGAAGAACATCACCGGCAGGTTGGCGAAGATCGAGCCCTGGCCCTTGCTGCTCTCCTCCGCCGTGCCGGCCAGCGTGATACGGTAGTTGGGCGGCATCTGCTTCTGCAGTTCCTGCATCTTCGGCCACAGGCGGCTGCTGACGGTGGGGCCCTGCACGCCCTCGGACACGTCGCCCTGCACGGTCACCGCGTACTGCCGGCCTTCGCGCCACATCACGCCCGGCTCCCAGCTCAGGCTGACCTTGGCGATCTGCGTCAGCGGGATGGCGCGGCCACTGGCGGTGGGCACCACGGTGTTCTCGATGTCGTTGAGCGCGTCGCGCTCCTCCTTGGGCGAGCGCAGCAGGATGTCGATCAGCCGGTCGCCGTCGCGGTACTGGCCGATGGGCGAGCCGCTGGTGGCCGTGCGCGTGGCCACGGCCAGGCCCTGGCTGGTGACGCCCAGGGCGCGCGCCTTGTCCTGGTCCACGTCCAGGCGCAGGGACTTGACCTGCTCGTTCCAGTTGTCGTTGACGCCGACCATGTCGGGATCGGCCCGCATCATGGCCAGGGCCTGGTCGGCCCACTTGCGGACCACGTGCGCCTCGGGGCCGATCACGCGGAACTGCACCGGATAGGGCACGGGCGGGCCATTGGGCAGCAGCTTGACGCGGCCGCGGGCCTCCGGGAACTCCTCGGCCAGCAAGGCCGGCAGGCGGCGGCGCAATGCCTCGCGCGCTTCCAGCGACTTGGGCAGCACGATGGCCTCCGTGATGTTGGACTGCGGGAAGATCTGGTCCAGCGGGAGGTAGAAGCGCGGCACGCCGCTGCCCACCCACATCGCCACCGACTCCACCTCGGGCTCCTTGAGCAGGCGCTGCTCGAAGCGTTTGGCGACTTCCTCGGTCATCTGGTAGCTGGCGCCCTCGGGCAGCCACAGGTCCACCAGGATCTCCGGACGGCTGGAATCGGGGAAGAACTGCTGCTGCACGCGGCCCATGCCGACGATGCC
>SCTQ01000082.1 GCA_004322345.1 Aquabacterium sp.
CCGAGAACGACTGGCTCGTGGGCTTCTCAGGCCGCGTGGCCCCCGACCGCAGCGTGGATCAGCCCCTGAACCGGTTCAGCGACCTCGGTTTGGACGCGTCCTACCAGTTGCTGGGAACGCGTGAACACGTCTTCACGCTCACCGGGAGCCACATCCGCGAGCACCTGACCGACGGTGTGTCGGGCGACCGAAGCACGCTGCGGACCTCGCGCCTCAATGCCAGCTACTACTACGACCAGACCTGGGGTGGGAGCGTGGGCTGGTTCTCCACACGCGGCAGCGATCCGGCCGACGCCACCAGCGGCATCCTGCTGCAGGCCGACTGGACCCCATGGGGCAAGGACGGCATGAGCGCGCCGTCGCCGTTCAGCCTTGCGAACCTGCGCCTGGGCGCGCAGTACTGGAGCTACGGCAAGTACGGCGGGGAAAGCAGGAGCGCCAGCGACAGGAACACGCTGTACCTGTTCGCATGGACCTCGTTCTGAAGCAGGGGACGAGACATGAGCCCCTGGCGCATCACCTGCGTGTTCGTGGTCCTCGCGGCCACCGTCGCGGCTGCGCATGCCTCAGGCGATGCGCGGCGCGGTGCCGGCGTCTTCGCCACCGAATGTTCTGAATGCCACAGCGTGCGGGAGGGCAAGGACGGCAAGGGGCCAACCTTGTTCGCCGTGCTGGGACGCGAGGCGGGGTCGCGTCCGTCCTACGCCTATTCCGAAGCCATGCGCAGGCAGGGCCAGACCTGGACGACCGACCGCCTGGAGGCCTACATCAGCAATCCGCGCAAGGCCGTGCCCGGCGGCAAGATGGACTACGACGGTCTTCCGGACGCGGCGCAGCGTGCCGACCTGCTGGCCTACCTTGCGACGCTGGGGAGCCATTGAGCCGGGGGATCCGGCTGTCGGCGAGTCGAGGCTGTTGGCGGAAGCGGTGAGATTCGAACTCACGGAGGGCGTGAACCCTCGCCGGTTTTCAAGACCGGTGCCTTAAACCGCTCGGCCACGCTTCCTGGGATGCAGGGGCCGGATTCTATGCGGCGGCCCTGCGCTCGGCGCCAGGGCACACTTGCGGCCCATGAGTTCCAAGCACACCGCCACCGTCACCCCCGCCATCGCCTTCCTGCGCGAGGCTGGCGTCGACTACACCGACCACCTCTACGAATACGAGGAACACGGCGGCACGGCCGTGTCCTCGCGGGAACTGGGTGTCGAGGAACACCACGTCGTGAAGACGCTGGTGATGCAGGACGAGCGCGCGCAGCCGCTGATCGTGCTGATGCACGGGGACTGCAAGGTGTCGACGAAGGAACTGGCGCGCCAGATCGGCACGAAGAAGGTCCAGCCCTGCACGCCGGACGACGCGCACCGGCACTCGGGCTACATGGTCGGGGGCTGCAGCCCCTTCGGCACGCGCAAGGCGATGCCGGTGTACGTGGAGTCCAGCATCCTGGAGCTGCCGCGCATCTACATCAACGGCGGGCGCCGGGGCTACCTGGTGGGGATCGATCCGCGCGAGCTGGTGCGCGTGCTCGACGTGAAGCCGGTGGAGGTGGCGCTGCCGCAATCGTGACGCGGCAGCGCGTGCGGGGCGGCCTCAGTGGAGGAGCTCGTCGATCATGGAGTCCATCGCTTCCATCGGATCGATCTCCGTGTCCTGCCAGGCATCGAACAGCGCCTGGCGCAAGGCCATGTCGGACTGCTCGTCCAGGTCGACCATCTGGTGTTCGGCCACCTGGGTGAGGACGGGAAGGGGCTGGTTCGAGCGGTGCTTCGGTGCGTGAGCCATGTCTTGATCTCCTGCGTTGGGCGTTGACGGCAGGTCCACTGTCTGCCTGCGCGATCGCGCCGTGTTAGGGGCGACCACTTAGAGGCACACGTTCTCGGGGTGAGGTTGACCCCAGGCGCCGCGTCGTCCGGGCGCTGCAGCGAAGGCCGCACGAGGTGCCCGATGTGCCACCCGGGCCGCGGTTGCCCGCGGCCTTGCCGGTGCATGCGGCGCAGCAGATCTGCGCACGCCGATGGTGCCTTTCGAGCCCCGTTTGGATGCCCGTGTGCGGGCTTCACATGCCAGCCGGCCTCCGCGCGCAGGAAGTCACGCCGCAGGCCTACGCAGGAAAGCGTAGACGCACGGCTTTCCTCTCAAGTCGATTCGTCGCGCGGCCGAAAGTCCGACGGATATTCGCGCGCACCGGTTTGCAGTCCCTCCTGTGCGAGGCAGTCGGGCGGATATCGGCCTCCTCTGCAAGCGGGTCCTGGCGACTGGACGCGGCGACGCAGAGATCCCATCTCTCCTCTCGACCCGTCTGCCAACATGAAGCAAGTCGCCGTGAAGGGCCTGATGTTCGATGCATCGGTGGCCCCGCTGGTCCCGCACATGGACAGCGTGAACAACTACCGCGAGGCGCTGCTGCGCCTGCAGGACGTCTGGGACCAGTTGACCTTGCTGGGGCAGATGAGCGGTATCGCTTCCGACATCACCGCCACCGCCGTCGAGTTCAAGAGCCTGACCAACACGCTGCTGGATTCGCTCGCCCGCCGCCTGGCAGAACACACCGCACATGCGATGCGGGCCAAGGCGCAGGTCAGCATCGACATCCTGGTGCGCAACCTCTTCGAGCGCACGGCCGACGTCGGCTTCCTCGCCACCGACACCGAGGTCTGCGACTACATCAGCGCGCTGGGCACGCTGGACGAGGACCAGCGCGTGCGCCGACGCGCCCAGCTGGAGCAGCGTTTCGCGGCCTACGTGGCCAAGTACTCGGTCTACGACGACGTGGTGGTGCTCTCCACCCAGGGCGAGGTGCTGGCGCGCCTGGACGGCAAGGTGCGTGCGGCCCGCTGCGCGGATGCGCTGGTGCAGCGGGCCCTGCAGCCGCAGCAGGCCTATGTCGAACGCTATGGCGAGCTCGACGTGCTGGACGGCCGCAAGGCCCTGGTCTATGCCTCCGCGATCCGTGCGGACGCACGCAGCGCACCGCTGGGTGTGCTGCTGCTGTGCTTCCGCTTCGACGACGAGATGCGCGGCATCTTCTCCCACCTCGTCGGCCGCGGCGACCGCAGCGTCGCCGCGCTGCTGGACGAAGCAGGCGGCGTGCTGGCGAGCTCCGACGCGTGGCAGGTCCCGGTGGGTGCGCGGCTGGAGCTGGAGCCCGGCGCAGGCATGCAGCGCGTCTGGTTCGCCGGTCGCGAATACCTGGCCACGCACACGCCGGCCACCCCTTACCAGGGCTACGCCGGCCCGGCCTGGCGCGGCTGCACGCTGGTGCCGTTGCAGCACGCCTTCCGCGAGTCCGGCACGCAGGAGTCCAGCCCCGCCGACGCCTTGCCTGCCAACGCGCTCAACGCCAGCAGCTTGTTCGACGAACAGCTGCGCCGCATCCCCGAGCAGGCCCAGCGCATCCAGCGCGGGCTGGCGCGTTCGGTGTGGAACGGCGAGGTGCGCGGCCTGCGCAGCCAGAGCCAGGGCGCGGACAACCGCTTCGCCGCGGCCTTGCTGGGGCAGGTGTCGGCCACGGGCGAGCGCATACGCAGCGTCTTCGAGCAGGCCATCGGCGACCTGCAGCGCTCGGCCGCGATCTCGGTGCTGCAGGAGGCACGCTCGCGCGCCTCGCTGGCCATCGACATCATGGACCGCAACCTCTACGAGCGCGCCAACGACTGCCGCTGGTGGGCCCTGGACGGCTCGCTGCGCGCGGCCCTGGAGCAGCCGGGTGAAGCCGGTGCCAGGAAGGCGTCCGCCGTGCTGGGCCACATCAACGGCCTCTACACGGTGTACTCGCTGCTGCTGCTGATGGACGCGCAGGGCCGGGTGGTGGCGACTTCGCGCAGCGACGCGCAGGACTGGATAGGACGCCGGCTGGATGCCGATTGGGTGCGGCCCACGCTGGCCCTGCCCGATCACCAGGCCTATGCGCGCTCGGCCTTCCAGGCCACGCCGCTCTACGACGGCCGTCACACCTACGTCTACACCGCAGCCGTGCGCGGCAAGGGCAGCCAGGTGCTCGGCGGCACGGCCATCGTCTTCGACGGCGCGCCGCAGTTCGAGGCCATGCTGCGCGACACGCTGCCGCAGGCCAGTGTCGAGGGCGCCGCGCTGGGCCTGTTCGTGACGCGCAGCGGAGAGGTCGTCGCCACCACCGACGCGCGTTTCCCGGTCGGCCAGCGCGTGCCCTTCGCCGACCGCCTGCCGCAGCTGGCGCGCGGCGAGTCGCGCGACCTGCTGCTGGAACTGGACGGTGCGGTCTATGCCGCAGGCGTCAGCATGTCGCGCGGCTATCGCGAATACGACAGCTCGCCGGCCCAGCACGACGCCGACGTGTCCTGCGTGATGCTGATGCGCCTGTACGAGACCGCGGCCGCCGTGCAGGCGCCGGGCTCGAGCGGTTTCCGCGCCGGCGTCGATGCGCAGGCGGCGGGAGAACGCTGCGAGATCGCCAGCTTCGTCAGCGGCGGCCAATGGCTGGGCGTGCGCGCCGGCCAGGTGCAGGCGGCCATCGACGCGCCGCGCATCACCGCGATGCCAGGTGGGCCGGCCTATGCGGCGGGCGTGCTGGTCCACGAGAAGGAGACCATGGTCGTGGTCGACCTGCAGGTGCTGCGCGGCCAGTCCGCCGCGGCGCCTCGCAGCGGGCCGCTGATCCTGTGCACCTCGCAAGCCGGCATGCGCCTGGCGCTGTGGGTGGAAGACCTCGGCAGCGTGTTCAGCGTGCCCGCGGCGGCGCTGCAGGGGCTGCCGGGCTACCTGGCCGGCATCGATCCCCTGGCCCAGGCCGTGTTCAAGGCAGGCGAGGGAAACAACGGCGCGATGCTGACGGTGATCGACGTCGACAAGGTGGCGGCGCTCGTCGCACGCCAGGGGCTGCCCCTGCCCGATTCCGCCGAGGTGGCGGGCTTGTCGGCCTTGTCCGACACCTCGCTCGGTGCGGGACTGCACGAGGGCAGCATGCTCACGGCAGCGCTGCCATAGAGGCGGGTGCCAGCGATAGGTTCCCCACCTTTGCCCAGCTTTGCCCTGGGCAACACAGGTCTGCATGCGCTCATCCAGCTTTGCGCACGCCGCGCATGCGCTTGACATGCGCGGCCGATGCTGGCTCCCGTCGATGCAAGAGGGCATCGGCACTCAACAGGAGATCAGCATGCAAGTGAACAGCAAGACTTCCACGATCCAACCTCGAATGCCGTCCGGCGCGCAGAGCGGCCGCGGCACGTCCCGGCGCGGGCACCTGCGCGCCTCCTCGATGCCCGTGCGCCTGCTGGCCATCGGGTGCCTGGCCGGCGGCCTGACGCTGGCGCAGGCACAGACCAGCGGCCAGGGTGGTGGCAACGGCCTCTACGTGGGCGGCAATGTCGGCAGCTCGCAGCGCACCGGCGACAGCCCGCTGAGCGGGTCCATCGGCAAGAGCGACACGGGCTACAAGGTCTACGGCGGCTGGGAGTTCCACCCCAACTTCGCGGTCGAGGCGGGCTACGCCGACCTGGGAAAGTTCAGCGGCTCGGTGGGTTCGATGAAGTCGCGCGGCGCGTTCGCCGACCTGGTGGGCAAGGTACCCCTGGCCGATCGCCTGTCCGCCCTGGGCCGCGTCGGTGTCTACGACGGCCACACGACCGTGCGCGACGTCGCCGGTGCCAACGGCAAGGACAACGAGACCAACCTGAAGTACGGCGCGGGCCTGCAATACGACCTGTCGCAGAGCGCGTCGCTGCGGGCGGAGTGGGAGCGCTATCGGCTCGGCGTGATCGACGATCATGCCAACGTCAATACCTACACCCTCGGCGCCAACTTCCGCTTCTGATCGGTGTGAGCCCCTCGGCCGGCGAATGCGCCGGCCGGTCCCCGTGGGGGCGGCCCGCCCCGCCGCCTCCACCGCCCGATCAGGCGAAATCGGCGAAGGCCGAGGGCAACCGGATCTCGTCCATCACGGGCGGCTTCTGCCACTGGCGCACCCAGGCGGGGAACTGCTCCTTGGGCATGGGCCGGGCGACCCAGTAGCCCTGGGCCTGGTCGCAGGACAGCAGGTCCAACAGCTTCCACTGCGGTGCGGTCTCCAGCCCTTCGGCCACCACCTTCAGCCCCAGGTTGTGGGCCAGGTCGATGGTCGAGCGCACGATCTTCGCGTCGTCCACGTCGCGCTCCATGTTCATCACGAAGCTGCGGTCGATCTTCAGCTCGTCCACCGGCAGGCGCTTGAGGTAGGCCAGCGACGAATAGCCGGTGCCGAAGTCGTCGATGGCCAGGCGCAGGCCCTGGTCGTGCAGGCGGTGCAGCGTGTTCAGCGCGCGCTGCGGGTCGTCCATGATCGAGCTCTCGGTGATCTCCAGGCACAGCGCACGCGGATCCACGCCGTGCAAGGCCAGCACTTCCTTCACCTTCTCCGGCAGGTCCTGGTCGATCAGGTCGCGCGCCGACAGGTTGAGCGACAGCTCCAGCATCAGTCCGCGGTCGGCCCACTCCCGCCAGGTGCGCGCGCACTCCACCAGCAGCCAGTGCGTCAGCGTGCGGATGAAGCCGGTCTGCTCGGCGAAGGGGATGAACTGCATCGGCGGCACCAGGCCGCGCTGCGGATGCTCCCAGCGCACCAGGGCCTCGGCGCCAACCACCTCGGCGGTGCGCAGCAGCACCTTGGGCTGCAGGTACAGGCGCAGCTGGCTGGCGGCCACCGCGACACGCAGCTCGCTGAGCAGCGACAGCGACTGCGCGCTGGTGACGTCCTGGTCGGGCGTGAAGAGCACGGCGCCGAGCTGGGCCTGCTTGGCGTGGGCCAGCGCGATCTCGGCGCGGCGCAGCAGCGTGGTGCCGTCGGTGGCGTGCTCGGGGCACAGCGCGATGCCGATGCCGGCGCTCAGGTCGATGCGGTGGTCGTCGATCGTCAGCGGCGTCTCCAGCGCCTGGGCGATGCGCGCGGCCATGACCTGCGCGCCTTCCAGGTTGCAGCCGTGCAGCAGCAGCGCGAACTGGTCGGCGCCCAGGCGGGCCACGCAGTCCAGCGGGCCTTGCAGCAGGGCGCGCAGGCGGCGTGAGACGTCCAAGAGCAGGTGGTCGCCCGTCTCGTGGCCCAGCACGTCGTTGACGTGCTTGAAACGGTCCAGGTCCACCAGAAGGACGGCGCAGGTCGGGGCACCCTCGCGCAACGAGGCGGTCGCGGCGTCGCGCACCTCGCGCGCGAACTGCACGCGGTTGGGCAGGTCGGTCAGCGCGTCGACGAAGGCCAGGCGGGTGATCTCGGCCTCGCGCTCGCGCACGGCCACGCGCATGGACTCGAATGCCTCGGCGAGTTCACCGATCTCGTCGTCGCCGGCCGGCGGCATGGCCACGGCGAAGTCGCCGCTGCCCAGCCGCCGCGCCAGCCGCGTCAGCGTCGACAGCGGCGTGGTGATGCGACGCGCGGTGATGATGCTGCCCAGCGCGAAGACGAAGACGCCGACGGCGGTCAGCACCAGGATGCCGACCTGCAGCCGCCGGTAAGGCGCAACCGCCTCGTCGATGGAACGCAGCAGCACCGCGGACACGTTCTGGTCCTGGCCGGCGTTCAGCGGCATCAGGCTGCCGAGGTAGTCGGCGTCCTTCACGCGCACCGCGGCCATCGTGTCGCCCACCGGGGCGGATGCCCGCGCGGGCGCGGCGGGCAGGGAACTCCACTGCGATGCCACGGCCGCGCCGTCCGCATCGTCCAGCGTGCCCATCGTCGCGCGCCAGCGCTTCTGGCCGTTCTTCTGCAGGACCACCACGTCCAGCGCGGCCAGCTTGCGCATGTCGTGCAGCAGGCCTTCGTCGAGGCGGAAGCCCATCACCACCCATCCGATGGGCAGCGGTGCGCGCACCGGCACCATCACCACCTGGTGCGGCACGCCGCCCAGCACGAGGATGGCCGGCTTGGGGTCGCCGCGTCCGGCCGCGGCCTCGCCGGCCATGCGGCGCAGGTGGCCCAGCACTTCGCTGCCGTAGCGCCCGGCACTGGCCTTCAGCGAGAAACGGGTGTCGGTGAACAGGGCGACCTGGGCGTTCAGGCGGGCGCCGTGGTTGTCCAGTGCGGAGGCCAGGGTCTCGCGGTCGTCGCTGGCCACCGCGGCGCGGAATCCATAGTCGGCGGCCAGCAGGCGGGAGGCCTGCAGCAGGTGGTCGGCGTTTTGGTCCAGCAGGCGCTGGAAGACCAGTTCACCCTGGGACAGCTCGCCGCGCAGCGCTGCGCGCGCGTTGCTGTCGATGCTGTGGCGGATCAGCAGGAAGCTGAAGGCCTGCACGCCCAGCAGCAGGCCCAGGAAGAGCGTGACGATCTGGTAGTCCAGGCGTCGTCGCAGCATGAGCTTGAAGAACACGCGTCAGTTCCCCGGCTTCGGCGGCGCCAGCGTGACGGTGGCCGAGCCGCCGTCAGCGCCGACCTTCACCGGCTGCCCCACGGGCGGCGAGTCGGCCGTGAGCACGGTGTGCCAGGCCTGCACGCGATGCTCGCCCGCGGGCACGTTGAGGGTGAGCTGGCCTTGCGCATCGGTCTTGCCGAAGTAGGGCGTGTCCACGACGTGGATCACCGCGCTCATCTGGTCGTGGATGTTGCAGCCCAGGACGGCGGTGCCCGGCTTGTCGAACACCATGGGCGCGGCCGGCGTGCCGGCGTACAGCTTGATCTCGAAGGGCTTGATCGACGAGAAGGAATAGATGTGGTGGCGCACCGTGTCGTAGTTGGGGAATGACACGGCGGTGCCGGTCTGGATCACCAGCACGCCTGGCTGGAAGCTGC
>SCTQ01000007.1 GCA_004322345.1 Aquabacterium sp.
CGACAAGGAAAGCGCCATGTCCCGCCCCCCGCGCCAGGTCTTCGTCTGCACGCAGAACCGCCCGCCCCAGCATCCGCGCGGCTCGTGCGCCGCGAAGGGCTCCACCGCCATCGTGCAGGCCTTCTGGGCCGAGCTGCAGAAGCGCAATGCCTATGACAAGGTGGCCGTCACCTACTCCGGCTGCCTGGGCCCCTGCGATGCCGGGCCCAACGTGCTGGTCTACCCCGAGAACCTGCTCTACAGCGGCGTGACGGTGGACGACGTGCCGGAGATCTTCACCAGCCACCTCGAAGGCGGCCAGCCGGTGCAGCGCCTGCTGCCGGCCAAGGCGGCGTGAACCTCTTCACCGGCACCGAGTCGGCCGACCTCTTCGGCGGCGAGGTGCCGGACTCCGTGCGCCACCTCATCGAGGTGGCCCGCAACGCGCCGCTGCAGCAGGTGCAGGCCGCGCTGTGGACGGCCGCGGTCAGCGCACCGGACTGCCTGCCCGTCTACTACCTGCTCTACAAGCTGCACGCGCGGCTGGGCGAGTTCGACCGCGCGCTGCAGGCCGCCTCCACCGGGCTGGATGCCGCCGCGCGTGCCGCGGGCCTGCCGCAGGACTGGCGCGCCGTGCAGCCCGGCGCGGCCGATTTCGGCCGGCCCGGTGCGGCGCGCTTCTGGCTGTTCACGCTGAAGGCCCTGGCCTTCATCGGCCTGCGCCGCGGTGACCGCGATGGCGTGGCCGAGCTGGTGGCCCAGCTGCGCCGCCTGGATCCGCAGGACCAGCTGGGCGCCAGCGTGGTGGAGACGCTGTTGCGGGAGTCCGCTAGCGGCCCTGCTCCAGCGTGAAGGCCGCGCGCGCCAGATCCCCGGCCGTCTTCAGCCCCAGCTTGCGTTTGATGTTCGCGCGATGGGCCTCCACCGTATGCACGCTGCGGTGCAGGTTGCGGGCGATCTCGCCGGTCTTCAGGCCGCGGCCGATCAGGCGCAGCACCTCCAGTTCACGGTCGCTGAGCATGGCCATCGCCGCAGCGTCGCCGCCCGCCTCGCTCGCGGCGGGCACGCCGGCCAGGCGCGCGAGGATGTCGCTGGCGATGGCCTCGCCCAGGTAGATGTGGCCGGCGCGCACGCAGCGCAGTGCGGTGACGATCTTGCGCGTGGCCTCCTGCTTCATCACGTAGCCGCGGGCGCCGGCACGCAGCGCGCGTTCGGCGTGCAGGCGCTCGTCGTGCATCGACAGCACCAGGCAGCGCGCCTGAGGGTGGCGGCTGCGCACCGTGCGGATCAGGTCCATGCCGGACTGGTCTTCGAGAGACAGGTCCACGACCACCAGGTCCACCGGATGGCGCTGCAGCACCTCCAGCGCCTCGCCGATGCTGCCGGCCTCGGCGCAGACGGCGAAGTCGCCCTCGCGCTCGACCAGGCGCGCGATGCCGTGGCGCAGGATGGGATGGTCGTCGACGATCAGCACCTGGGCGGGTGCGAGGGCCGTCGCGGGCCGGGCGCTCTCAGTCATGGTCGGCATGGTCTTCCTCCTTCGCCGCGGCGCGCGGCCAGCGGACCTGCACGCGCCAGCCCTGCGGGCCCGGACCGGCCTGCAGCGTGGCGCCGATGAGCTGGGCTCGGTGGCGCATCAGGCTCAGGCCGATGCCGCCGGCCTCGTGCCCCGCCTGCGGCGACAACGCGTTGGCCACCGACAGCAGCAACGAGCCGCCTTCGTCGGCCAGCTCGATGGCGATGCGCGCGCCGGCTGCGTGCTTCAGGGCGTTGTTCACCGCCTCCTGCGCGATGCGGTAGAGGTGCACCGCCGCCGCGTGGTCGGCGATCTCCACCGGCCTGGGGCAATGCAGCGTGCAGGGCCTGCGCAGCTGGCCGGCCGTGTGCTCGGCCAGCAGCCGCAGCGCGCCCATCAGGCCGGTGCCGTCCAGCTCCACCGGGAACAGGCCGCGCGCCAGCAGCCGCGCCTGGGCCACGGCGTCGCTGAGCATGGCCTCGATGTGCTCCGCCTGCCGCTGCGCGGGCAGGGCGCCGTCGGCCTCCAGGTCGCGCGCCAGCAGCTCGGCCTGGATGGCAGCCGCCGTCAGGTGCTGGCCCAGGCCGTCGTGCAGCTCGCGGCCGAAGCGCTGCTGCTCGTGCTCGCTCAGGCGGATCAGCTCGTGCTCCAGGCGCTGGCGCTCGGCCATCTGCACCTGCAGCGCCGCGTTGGCCTCGGCCAGGGCCTGGGTGCGCTCGGCCACGCGCGCCTCCAGCTGGCGTCGCGCCAGGCGCTGCGCCTGTGCAGCCTCGACGCGGGCGCTGACGTCCACGCCGGAGACGATGGCGTGGGTCATGCGGCCGTCGGCGTCGCGCAGCGCGGCCGTGGTCCAGGACACGGTGATGGGCGGGCCGCGGCGGCGGCGCAGCAGGCTGTCCAGGCGGGCGCTGTCAGCAAGCTTGAGGCGCAGCAGCTCGGCGTGGCCGCTGACCTTGGCGTGCTGGTCGGCGGGGATCAACGCCTCCTCGAAGCGGCGGCCCACCAGCTCCTGCGAGGCGAATCCCGTCGCCAGCTCGAAGCTGCGGTTCAGGCGCTGGATGCGCCCCTGCGCGTCCAGCACGACGACCAGTGCGCCCTCGGCATCGAGGATGGCCGAGCCGAAGTCGCGGTCGCGTATGGCCTGGGCGCGCGCCGCGTCGCGTTCGCCTTGCGATGCCGCCAGCAGCAGGCTGGTGACGGTGATGACGTTGGCGAAGATCCACCAGCGCAACAGGCTGCTGGTCAGCGCGCCGTCGACGAAGGGCCCCTGCCCGTGCACCGTGCCCCAGACCGCCGCCGCGGTGACCAGCAGCGTGAGCAGCGTCGCGCCGCGCAGGCCGAAGCGCAGCGCAGCCCATACGGCCAGCGGGAAGACGGCCAGCGCGGCCGGGTAGTAGCCGGGCCGCGCCGGCAGCAGCGTGCCGCCGAACACCAGCTCGCAGCACAGCGCCAGCGCGGCCAGCAGGGCCAGGGCCTCGGGCACGCGCACGGACGCCGGCGGCCGGGCCCACCAGGCCAGCAGCCAGGGCGTGAGCACGACGACGCCGGCCGCATCGCCCATCCACCATTGCAGCCACACGGCCCCCCACGCGTCGGCGGGCAGCCTGCCGTCCAGCAGCAGCGCCGCCGGCCCGATGCAGGCGCTGAGCGCCGCACCCGCGGTGCCCAGGCCCATCAGCGCCACCACGTCGCGCACGCGGGCCAGCGCCGGATCGAAGCCCGCGCGGCGCAGCGCCCACCAGCAACCCAGCGTCTGCGCCAGGTTGCCGGCGGAGATGCCCAGGATGGCCAGCGGCGACACACCCGTGCCGGCGTTGGCGATGAAATCGCCCAGCACGATGCCCGGCCACAGGCGCGGGCCCCAGCGCAGGAAAACGAAGAGGCTGATGCCCGTAGGCGCCCAGATCAGCGTGACGTTGGGCGCCAGGCTGGAATACGCCAGCCCCAGTCGCGCGGCCGCGCCATAGGCCAGGCCGAAGAGCAGGCCGGCCAGCAGTCCATGCGCCCAGCCGGGCAGCGCCGGCAGCGGCAGGCGCGGCGGTGGCAGCGTGGTGCTGGAGGCAGGCGGCATGGCCGGGGGTCTCGCAGGTTCCATGCCGCGGGCCGCTCAGGCCGCCTCGAAGACGGCGTCCACCTCCACCGCCGCGCGCCGCGGCAGGCTGGCCACGCCCACCGCCGTGCGCGCGTGGCGGCCTTCGTCGCCCAGCAGCGCGACGAAGAGGTCGGAGGCGCCGTTGACGACCATGGGGACCGAGTCGAAGCCCGGCTCGCAGTGCACGAAGCCGCCCACGCGCAGGCAGCGCTTCACGCGGTCCAGGTCGCCGTCGCAGGCCAGCTTCAGGCAGGCCAGCAGGTTCAGCGCACACAGGCGCGCGGCCTGCCGGCCCTCGTCCACGCCGAAGTCCGAGCCCAGCCGGCCGACGTAGGGGACGCTGCCGTTCCACTCGTTGACCTGGCCGGCGAGCCACACGGTGTCGCCGTGGCGCCGCCAGGGCAGGAAGTTGGCGATGGGCACGGGCGGCACGGGCAGTGCCAGGCCCAGCTCGGCCAGGCGCGCCTCGATGCGGCTCATGGCGCGGACTCCAGCCCCGCGACCAGCGCCTTCGAGTCCGTCATGAAGCCGTACAGCAGCTTCACGTTGTACTCGGTGGCCTGCATGCAGTAGGCGGGCGAGGTGGTGCCCACGCAGTCGCGCAGCATCAGCACGTCGTAGCCGAGGAAGCTGGCGTCCTCCAGCGTGGTCATCACGCACTGGTCCGCGTTGACGCCGGCGAAGAACAGGGTCGTGCGTCCCATGTTGCGCAGGATGCTGTCCAGCTCGGTGTCCCAGAAGCCGCTGAAGCGGTGCTTGGTGACGTGGATGTCCTGCTCGCCGGGGTTCAGCTCGTCGACGATCTGCGCGCCCCAGGAGCCCTTGAGCAGGATCTCGGCCCCGCCGGGGATGCGCTCTCCCAGGCCGGCGCCGCTGCCGTCCTGCGTGTGGGCGTGCAGCAGCGAGGGATGGATGTTGAGCAGGTCGCGTCGCACGCCCCAGTTGAGCCAGACGATGGGCACGCCGTGCGCGCGCAGCACGGGCACCAGCGCGCGCAGCGGCTCGATGGGCGCGCGGTCGGGCGTGATGTCGATGCCGCGGTAGTCCAGGTAGCCGCCCCGGGCGCAGAAGTCGTTCTGCATGTCGACGATGACCAGCGCGCTGCGCGCGGCGTCCACCACCACGCCCTGCGGCTGTGCGGCGACGGCCACGGGGCGGGGCGCGGGGCGCTCGCCGCGCGTGAGGTCGCAGCGCCCGGCCTCGACGCGCCAGCGGTTGGCCGCGTGGGATCCCATGTTCTTCATCGCGGCCTCCTCACTTCACCGTGCCGATCACGCCCTTGACGAAGAAGCCCATGCTTTCGAGCTGCTCCATCGGCATCGGCTTGCCCGCGGGCAGGATCTCCGCGCCGTCCTGGCCGGCGATGGGGCCGGACCAGACCATGAACCTGTCCTTCAGGATCTCGTCCTTCTTCGCCAGCACGGCCTCCTGCGCGGCCTTGGGAACGGCCGGGCCGAAGGGGTCCAGCACCACGGTGCCGTCCTTCAGGTCGCCGCGCACGTGGCCGGGCTTCCAGGTGCCGGCCTGGATCTCCTTGACCAGCTTCAGCATGGTCGGGCCCCAGTTCCAAGAGGCACCCGTCAGCACGGCCTTGGGCGCGAGCCTGGACACGTCCACGTCCTTGCCGACCATGTGGATGCCGCGCTTCTCGGCGGTCTGCGCGATGGTCATCGGGCTGTCGACCTGCTCGCCGATGACATCCACGCCGGCATCGGCCAGCGAGTTGGTGGCCTCGGCCTCCTTGGCCGGCAGCAGCCAGCCGCCGGTCCAGATCGCGGTGGTGGTGGCCTTGGGGTTCGTCGCCTGCGCGCCCAGCGTGAAGGCGTTGATCGAACGCACGACCTGGGGGATGGGGAAGGCCGCGATGAAGCCCAGCTTGCCGCTCTTGCTGGTCGCGCCCGCGGCCATGCCCGCCAGGTACATCGCGTCGTCGGAGTTGGCCCAGTAGGTGCCGACGTTGTCGCCCAGCTTCAGGCCGCCGGCATGCAGGAAGGCGACCTTGGGGTACTTCTTGCCCAGCGCGATGGCGTAGTCCAGGTAGCCGTAGCTGGTGGCGAAGATGATCGACGCGCCGGAGCGGATCATGCGCTCCATCACCTTCTCCACCTCGGCCGTCTCGGGGATGTTCTCGACGTGCAGCGTCTTGGTGCCGGGCAACTGCTTGGCCACGTACTGGCGGCCGTAGTCCATCGAGGTGTTGTAGCCGTAGTCCTTCTCGGGACCGACGTAGATGTAGCCCAGCGTGGTGGCGGCGCCTGCGGCGGCCGGCAGCGCGAGGGCAGCGGCCAGGGTGAGGAGGGCGAGACGGCGATTCGGATGCATGACGGGGTCCTTCGATGTCAGGGTTGGGGAACGGGGGAGCTCATCGCTCGAACACCGCACGCAGCGCGGCGGGTGCGCCGCCGGCCGCGGCGCGGCTCTTCAGCCGCCAGCAGGTGGCCGTGAAAACGGCCAGGCTGGCGAGGTAGGGCAAGGTGTGCAGCAGGTGCGCCGGCACGGCGCTGTCGGCGGCCTGCAGGCGCAGCGACAGGGCCTCGGCCAGGCCGAAGAGCAAGGCGGCCGGCAAGGTCAGCCAGGGATTCCAGCGCGCGACGATGACCAGGCCCACCGCGACGAGGCCGCGCCCGGCCGTCATGCCTTCGGCCCAGCTGCGCGTGTAGTCCACCGACAAGGCGGCGCCGCCCAGGCCGGAGAACAGCCCGCCGGCCGCGATGCCCGCGGCCACCGTCTTCCACGGCGTGATGCCGGCGGCGCGCGCAGCCGCGGGCGACTCGCCCACTGCGCGCCAGCGCAGCCCCGCGCGCGTGCGATGCAGCCACAGCCCGGCCAGCGGCACGCAGGCCACGGCGAGCACGATGGTCGGCGTCAACCCGCCGGCCCAGGGCGCAAAGCCTTCGATGCGCAGGCCCACCAGCGCCGTGCCGGCATAGGCGCTCAGCCCGTAGCCCAGCATCCACACCGCGAGGCCGCTGGCGAACTGGTTGGCGTCGACGGCCACCGTCAGCGCGGCGTAGACCAGCGAGAGCAGCACGCCTGCGCATGCGCCCGCCGCGAGACCCAGCCACGGCTGCCCGGTGGCCGCGGTGACGCCGTAGCCCGCTGCGGCACCGAGCAGCATCTGGCCTTCGACCCCCAGGTTGATGCGGCCCACGCGCTGCGTCAGGCATTCGCCCAGCAGCACCAGCAGCAGCGGCGTGGCGCTGCGCAGCGCCGACACCGGCAGGCCGGACAGCGCGAGTTCAGCGGCGGACATCGGCGCCCCCCTGGCGCAGCCGCCAGCCCTTGACGCCCAGCAATGCGACGAACAGCAGGCCCTGCACGACCAGCGTCGCGGAGGACGGCACCTGGGTCGACATCTGCAGCCCGTCGCCCGCCGCGAGCAGCGCCCCCACCAGCAGCGACAGCCCCACGGCCGCCCCTACGCTGCGCCCCGCCAGCCAGGCGACCAGGAAGCCGCTGAGCCCCGCCCCGTTGGCGATGTCGGCCTGCAGGCGGCCCTGCACCACCGCCGTGTCGGCGATGCCGGCAAAACCTGCGCAGGCGCCGCCCAGCAGCATGGTGGCCAGGATGCGATGGCGCAGGCTCAGCCCCGCCAGCGTCTCCAGCCGCGGGTTGCTGCGCAGCAGATCCAGCGCCAGGCCCCAGCGCGTGCGCGTGAACGCCAGGTGCAGCAGCAGCGCGGCACCCAGCGCGATCGGCAGGCCCAGGTGCACGCGGGTGTCCAGCAGCACGGGCAGGCGCGCGGCCGCGGGGAAGTCGATGGTCGCGGGCCAGCCCTGGCTGGTCGGGTTCTTCCAGGGCCCGTAGACCAGCCAGGTCACCAGCAGCGCGGCGACGTAGTTGAGCATCAGCGTGGAGATGGTCTCGTTGACGCCCGCACCCGCACGCAGCAGCGCCGGCACCAGCGCCCACAACGCGCCGCCGGCCATGCCGCCGGCCAGCACCATCGGCAGCAGCAGCGGCATCGGCGCGGCAGGCAGGGCCAGCATCACGCCCGTGCCCGCCAGCGCGCCGAAGTAGAGCTGGCCTTCGGCCCCCACCGACACCAGCCCCAGCCGCGCCGGGACCAGGGTGGCCAGCGCGCACCAGAGGATGGGCGTGGCACGCACCAGGGACTCGCTGAGCGCATAGCCGCTGCCCGCCGCCGCGAGGGCGATCGCCTCGAACATCTCCAGCGGGCTGCGACCGATGGCGAGGAAGAAAAGGCTGGCCATCAGCGCGAAGGCGCCTGCGGTGGCGGCGCTGCCGCGCGTGACCTCGCGAAGCCCGATGGCAGTCACGGAACGACCCTCCGCGCAGAACGCCGCGGGATTGGGTGCCGGGGGCGGCCCGGCGCGCTCATGCGGGCACCGCCTGCCCCGTCATCCAGCGCCCGACCACCGCCGGTGTCGCCCGGCCGGCATCCAGCACCGCGGCGACGCGGCCCTCGAACATCACCGCGATGCGGTGGGCATGCTGCAGCAGGTCGTCCAGGTCCTCGGAGATCCACAGCACCGCGCAGCCTTCGCGGGCCAGGGCGAACAAGGCTGCGTAGATGCGTGCGGTGGCGCCCACGTCCAGGCCCATGGTCGGATAGCAGGCGACCACCACCGCCGGCGAGCCATCCAGCTCGCGCGCGGCGACCAGCTTCTGCAGGTTGCCGCCCGAGAGCTGCCCGGCCAAGACCTGCGGATCCGCGGGCCGCACGCCGAAGCGCGCCAGCGGCTGCTGCGCGCGGCGCGCCAGCTCCGCCGGCCGCAGCACGAAGGGCAACGCGGGCAGCTGCCGCAGTGCCAGGTTGAGCGCCAGCGGCAGGTCCGGCGCCACCGCGTTGCGCAGCGGCTCGGGCGGGATGTAGCCCAGCGCCGCGGCGCGTGGCGGCGTGTGCGGTGCGCGCAGGCAGGAGCCGTCGAGGATGACCTCGCCCGCATCCAGCCGGCGCGTGCCGGCCACGGCCTCGGCGAGGTCGGTCTGGCCGCTGCCCGAGACGCCCGCGACGCCGACGATCTCGCCGGCTCGCAGTTGCAGGTCCACATCGCGCGCGATGCCCGCGCTGACACCACGCAGCCACAGGCGCACTGCAGCGGCCGCATCCGGTGGCCGGGGCGGCTGCACCTGCGCGGGCGCCTGGCCCACCATCCACTCGACGATCTGCGCATCGCTCGCGCCGCCGGCCGGCGCCTGCGCGACGACGCGCCCGCCACGCATCACCGCGACGCGGTCCGCGCAGGCCCGCACGTCCGGCAGCTTGTGCGTGATCAACACCACGGCCAGCCCACGCGCGGCCAGCGTGCGCATCAGGGTCCACAGGCGGCGCGCCTCCTCCGGTGCCAACACCGCGCTGGGCTCGTCGAAGATCACGCAGCGTGCATCGCGCAGCAGCACCTTGGCCAGCTCGACGAGCTGCATCTGGCCCACCGGCAGCGTGTCCACGCGCCGCTGCGGGTCCAGGCCCGGGGCCAGCGAGGCGAGATGCGCGTCGACGTCCCTCAGGCGGCGCGCACGGCGGCCGAGCCACCACGGCGCGCCGGGCAGCACCAGCGCAAGGTTCTCGCGCACGCTCAGCGCATCGACCAGGCTGAATTGCTGGAACACCATGCCCAGCCCACGCGCCATCGCGTCGCGCGGCGAGGCGATGCGCACGTCCTCGCCGTCGATGACGATGCGTCCGGCGTCCGGCACATGCACGCCGTAGAGCAGCTTCATCAGCGTGCTCTTGCCCGCGCCGTTCTCGCCCAGCACGGCCAGCACCTCGCCGCCGCGGATTTC
>SCTQ01000083.1 GCA_004322345.1 Aquabacterium sp.
GCGACCTGGTGATCCGGCTGCAGATGTGGGCCCAGGGCCTGCGTCCCTACGTGCCCGGCCCGCAGGCCGACCTGTCCTCGCCCGAGCATCGCCTGGGCGTCGGCAACCCGGCCTTCCGCGGCAACCTGCAAGTGGCCGAGGGCCAGCGCAACGGTTATGCGGTGCTCAACCTGACCGACGGCCTGCTGCTGCAGCCCCTGCCCTTCGAGATCGAGCTGAAGTCCTTCCGCGTCGAGTTCCACGATGCCGGCCCGCCCAAGCGCTTCGTCAGCGAGGTGGTGGTGCACGATGGCGAGCAGCGCATCCCCGCGACCATCATCGTCAACAAGCCGTTGATCCACCGCGGCATCGCGATCTACCAGTCGGACTTCAGCGACGGCGGCTCGCAGGTCAGGCTGCGCAGCTGGCTGCTGGCCACCGGCACGCCGGGCCCCGAGATCGCCGGCACGGTGGGGGGCTCGCAGCCGCTGCCCGCGCCGCTGTCCGGCGAGCAGCCGCTGGCGCTGGAACTGGACGACTTGCGCGAGATCAACGTCGAGAACCTGGGCGCCGCGGAAGATCCCCAGCAGGCCGCCTCGCATCCGGCCGCCGCGGCCTCGGCTTCGGGCCTGGCGCGCCTGCTGGGCGCCGCCGACAAGACCGACAAGCCCCGCAACATGCACAACGTCGGCCCCGTGCTGGTCTACAAGCTGCGCGACCAGGCCAACCAGGCGCGCGAATTCCGCAACTACATGCTGCCCATCGAGCTCGACGGCCAGCGCGTCTTCCTGCTGGGGCAGCGCAACAGCCCGTCCGAGGACTTCAGCTACCTGCGCATCCCCGCCGACGAGAACGGATCGATGGAAGGCTGGATGCGCCTGCGCGCTGCGCTGGTCGACCCGCAGGCCCGCGCGCTGGCCGCGCAGCGCTACGTGCAGCGCGCCCTGCCCGGCACGCGCGCCGACCTCGCCCCGCGCATGATGCAGACGGCCGAACGCGTGCTGGGCCTGTTCGCCGGGGCCGTGCTGCCGCGCGGCGCGCGCGAGGGCAACCGCGCGCCCGGTGGCCTGGCGGCGATCTCGCAGGACATCGAAGGCGGCGTGCCGGACGGCCAGCGCGAGTCCACGGCCAACGCGCTGATGCCCATGCTCAGGGGCGCGCTGTTCGAGCTGGTCGACGTCAGCCGCGAGCACGCGGGCCTGCCCGCGCAGAAGCAGGACGACGCCGGCCTGGCCTTCAACACCCAGGCGCTGCTCTCGCTGTCCGACTCCTTCTTCTACGGCTCGCCCGCGGTGCTGGCGATGTCCGACTTCCGCAAGGTGCAGGCCAGCGTCTTCCAGGTCGCGCGTGCCCCCGGGCAGAGCGTCGTCTACCTGGGC
This sequence comes from Aquabacterium sp., assembly GCA_004322345.1. Classification (GTDB taxonomy): domain Bacteria; phylum Pseudomonadota; class Gammaproteobacteria; order Burkholderiales; family Burkholderiaceae_C; genus Aquabacterium. The sequence continues at coordinate 1,359 of SCTQ01000083.1, forward strand.
GCCCTGTTGCTGGCCGCGGGTGTCTTCTGCATGCTCTTCGTGCGCGAGCGCCGCCTGTGGATCTGGGTCGCCCCCGATCCCGACGCCGGCGCACGCATCACGATGGCGCTGACATCCAACCGCCAGACCCTGGAAGTCGATCGCGAGTTCGAAGGGCTGGTGCGCGGGCTGGTGCCCGTTGTCCAGACCTTGCACACGCCCGGCTCCACCACCCATCCCCAAGCCGCGGAGGCCGCATGAGCTCCACCCCCACCACCGCCGCCACCATCCTCACGCCGCAACTGCCACACACCGCGGGGCCGCTGCGCTTCCTGCGCGGGCGCAGCGCCTACGACTGGGCCTATGCCGCCGCGGTGCTGGCCGGGCTGGTCGTGGCCTTCCTGCGCTACGGCCCGTCCATGGACGTCTACGAGGAAGGCATCCTGCTGGCGGCCGCGCCCTCGTTGATCGCGCTGGGCTGGTTCTGGGCACCGCTGCGCACGCTGGCGCTGGCCGTCGCGGGGGCCAGCCTGGGGGCCATCGCGCTGTATGCGCGCAAGACGGACAACTTCGGCGTCGACCTGTCGCAGGCCGACCAGGTCTTCTGGCTCAAGTACATGCTGGCCAGCCAGAGCGCGGTGTTGTGGATGGGCGTGCTCTTCGTGATGAGCACGGCCTTCTACTGGCTGGGCATCTTCGTGCGCACCCCCAAGGCGACCGCCGCACGCATCGGCACCACGCTGGCCTGGGGCGGTGTCTTCATGGCGCTGGTGGCGACGATGGTGCGCTGGTTCGAGAGCCACCAGATCGCCCCCGACGTGGGCCACATCCCGGTGTCCAACCTCTATGAGGTCTTCGTCCTCTTCTGCTGGCTGACCACGCTGTTCTACCTGTACTACGAGTCCCGCCTGGCCGGCCATGCCGGCGTACGCAGCATCGGCGCCTTCGTGATGCTGGTGGTCACCGCGGCCGTGGCCTTCCTGTTCTGGTACCGCGAGGCGCGCGACGCGCAACAGATCCAGCCGCTGCTGCCTGCGCTGCAGAGCTGGTGGATGAAGATCCACGTGCCGGCCAACTTCGTCGGCTACGGCACCTTCTCGCTGGCGGCGATGGTGGCGCTGGCCATGCTGCTGAAGACCGCGGCCACGCGGGCGCTGGTCGTCGGGCTGGTCCTCGTGCCCGGCGCGGTGCTGCTGGCCATCCTGGGCTTCTGGGCCTTCGGCGGCCTGTCGCCGGAAACCACGGCCGGCCTGGGGAAGGCCGCACGCATGGCCGCCGGCCTGATCGTCTTCTTCGGCCTGGCCATCGGCTTGCGCCGCTTCTTCGTCGACCGCCTGCCCGCCGCCGAGGTGCTGGACGAAATGGCCTACCGTGCCATCGCCGTGGGCTTCGCCTTCTTCACCATCGCCACCATCCTCGGCGCGTTGTGGGCGGCCGAGGCCTGGGGCGGCTACTGGAGCTGGGACCCGAAGGAGACCTGGGCCCTGATCGTCTGGCTGAACTACGCGGCCTGGCTGCACATGCGGCTGATGAAGGGCCTGCGCGGCGCGGTGGCGGCGTGGTGGGCGCTGATCGGCCTGCTGGTGACGACCTTCGCCTTCCTCGGTGTGAACATGTTCCTCAGCGGCCTGCATTCCTACGGCCAGCTCTGAACCGAAGCCGCCGCCCGGCGGCCCTGCGAATCGGTGATGGAGCCCGCAAGGGCCTGGGTCTAACCTGTCTTGCAAGTCGGTGGGGAACCACCGACGCGGACAGGGACTCCACCACGGGCCACCTTTTTGCTTGTGGCTTCTTCACGGGCCTTGCGCCGCAGCAACGGATTCCGTCACGAGAACGCAAAGCTGCTTTGCGTTCGCCCCCAGGAACGAGGGAGAAAAACCACCGGCCCCCCAAAAACCGCTGAACTAAACTTCCTCCCCCCGCGAGCCATCCTGGCTCATCGGTTCCAGGCCCGTGCGCTGGATCCCGAGAGGGCATGCCGCCGACCCTGCCGTCCGCTTCGCGTGTCCTGCCGAGAACCTGCTTAACTTCGGAGCTTTGTGATGACCCAAACCACCGCGACGGGCCCGGCGATCAACGCGCCTGCGTACGTCAAGAACCAGAAACTGATTGCCTGGGTAGGCGAGATCGCCGCCCTGGTGGAAGCCGCCAACGTCTACTGGTGCGACGGCTCCCAGGAAGAGTACGACCGCCTGTGCGCCCAGCTCGTGGCCGCCGGCACCTTCCGCAAGCTGGATCAAGCCAAGCGCCCGAACAGCTACCTCGCCTGGTCCGACCCCTCCGACGTCGCGCGTGTCGAGGACCGCACCTTCATCTGCTCGGCCAAGAAGGAAGACGCCGGCCCCACCAACAACTGGATGGAGCCCGGCGAGATGCGCGCGCTCCTGCAGACCGGTGACAAGGCGCTCTTCAAGGGCGCCATGAAGGGGCGCACGCTCTACGTCGTGCCCTTCAGCATGGGCCCGCTGGGCTCGCCCATCGCCCACATCGGCGTCGAGCTGTCGGACAGCCCCTACGTCGCGGTGAACATGCGCATCATGACCCGCATGGGCAAGGCCGTTTACGACGTGCTGGGCGCCGACGGCGAGTTCGTGCCCTGCGTGCACACCGTGGGTGCACCGCTGCAAGCCGGCCAGAAGGATGTCGCCTGGCCCTGCAACCCGACCAAGTACATCGTCCACTATCCCGAGACCCGCGAGATCTGGTCCTATGGCTCCGGCTACGGCGGCAACGCGCTGCTGGGCAAGAAGTGCTTCGCCCTGCGCATCGCCTCCACCATGGGCCGTGACCAGGGCTGGCTGGCCGAGCACATGCTGGTGCTGGGCGTGCAGAACCCCGAGGGCAAGAAGTTCCACGTCGCCGCCGCCTTCCCCAGCGCCTGCGGCAAGACCAACTTCGCGATGCTGATCCCGCCGGCCGGCTTCGAAGGCTGGAAGGTCACCACCATCGGCGACGACATTGCCTGGATCAAGCCCGGCAAGGACGGCCGCCTCTACGCGATCAACCCGGAAGCCGGCTACTTCGGCGTGGCCCCCGGCACGAACGAGAAGACCAACCCGAACTGCCTGCACTCGCTGGACCGCGACGTGATCTTCACCAACGTCGCGCTGACCGACGACGGCGACGTGTGGTGGGAAGGCCTGACCGACACGCCCCCGGCCCATCTGGTGGACTGGCAAGGCAAGGACTGGACGCCCGAGTCCGCCAAGCAGGCCGACGGCAAGCTCAAGCCCGCAGCCCACCCGAACGCCCGCTTCACCGTGGCCGCCATCAACAACCCGGTGCTCGACAGCGAGTGGGACAACCCGGCCGGCGTGGCGATCGACGCCTTCATCTTCGGCGGCCGCCGTTCCACCACGGTGCCGCTGGTGACCGAAGCCCGCAACTGGGTCGAGGGCGTCTACATGGCCGCCACGATGGGCTCCGAGACCACCGCCGCCGCCGCCGGCCAGCAAGGCATCGTGCGCCGCGATCCCTTCGCCATGCTGCCCTTCATGGGCTACAACATGAGCGACTACTTCCAGCACTGGCTGGGCCTGGGCAAGAAGCTCGAAGCCCAGGGCGCCAAGCTGCCTGGCATCTACTGCGTCAACTGGTTCCGCAAGGGCGCGGACGGCAAGTTCGTGTGGCCCGGCTACGGCGACAACATGCGCGTGCTGAAGTGGATCCTGGAGCGCGCCGAGGGCAAGGCCCAGGGCACCGAGCACATCTTCGGCACCAGCCCGCGTTATGAAGACCTGACCTGGACCGGCCTGAACTTCTCGCAGGACCAGTTCAAGAACGTCACCAGCATCGACCACGCTGCCTGGACGCAGGAGCTGAAGCTGCACGCCGAGCTGTTCCAGCAACTGGCCTACCACCTGCCGGCCGAGCTGACCGAGGTGAAGTCGACCATCGAGCAGAAGCTCGCAGCCTGATCCTGCGGATCGGCTGAACGAACAGGGCGCCTTGCGAGGCGCCCTTTCTCTTTGCCGTGTTCAGCGAGCGGCGGCCTTGATCAGGTCCGAGGCCTTCTCCGCGATCATGATCGTCGGCGCGTTCGTGTTGCCGCCCACCAGCGTCGGCATCACCGAGGCATCCACCACCCGCAAGCCGCGCACGCCTCGCACACGCAGCTCATCGTCGACGACGGCCAGCGCGTCGCTGCCCATCTTGCAGGTGCTGACCGGGTGGTAGATGGTCTCCGCATGGCTGCGCACGAAGTCGGCGATCTGCTGGTCGGTCTGCACGCCGGGGCCGGGCAGGAGCTCCTCGCCGCGGTCGGCGTCCAGCGCGGGTGCGGCGAAGATGCGGCGCAGCTGCTTCACCGCCAGCACCATCTTCTGCAGGTCCTCGGGATGGGACAGGTAGTTGGCGTGGATGGCGGGCGCGGCCAGCGGGTCTGCGCTGTGCAGGCGGATCTCGCCGCGGCTCTTGGGCCGCAGGTAGCAGATGTGGGCGGTGAAGCCCTGGCGCATCAGGAAGCGCAGGTCGCGGCCATGGTCGCGCAGGCAGGCGGGCATGAAGTGGATCTGCAGGTCGGCGATGGGCTCGTCCGGCCGGCTCTTGATGAAGCCGCAGCCTTCGGCGCCGGTGTTGGTCAGCATGCCCTCGCCGCGGGCCACCAGGCGGTACAGGCTCCAGGGGCCGCCGAGCAGGTTGCCCGGCGTCATCCCGACCGACTTGGCCCGCTTGCCGCGGTGGGTGACCATCACGTCCAGGTGGTCCTGCAGGTTCTGGCCGACGCCGGGCAAGTCCACGCTCACCTGCAGCCCGTGGCGCTGCAGCTCGGCGCCGGGGCCGATGCCGGAGAGCATCAGCAGCTGCGGGCTCTGCACCGCGCCGGCCGACAGCAGCACCTCGCGCCTGGCCTGCACGCTGCGCGCGCGGCCGCCTTGCAGGAACTCGACGCCTGCAGCGCGCGGGCCGCCGTCCGGGTGTTCGAGCAGCAGGCGCGTTGCGCGCGCATCCGTCAGCACCGTCAGGTTGGGCCGCGACATCGCCGGCTTCAGGTAGCCCTTGGCCGCGCTCCAGCGCAGGCCGCGCTTCTGCGTCGCCTGAAAGAAGCCGACGCCTTCGGGATGCGGCAGGTTGAAGTCGTCAGTGGCCGGGAAGCCGGCCTGCTCGCCGGCGCGGATGTAGTTGCGCGTCAGCTCCGACGGCGCCTTGAAGTCGGACACGTGCAGCGGCCCGCCGCTGCCGTGGAACTCGCTGGCGCCGCGCTCCTGGTCCTCGGCGCGGCGGAAATAGGGCAGCACATCGGCATAGCCCCAGCCGCGGTTGCCCAGGGCGGCCCAGTGGTCGTAGTCCCAGGCGTCGCCGCGCGTGTAGCACATGGCGTTCATCGAGCTGGAGCCGCCCAGCATGCGCCCGCGCGGCCAGAACATGCGACGGCTGCGCATCTGCGGCTCGGGCTCGGTATGGAAGCGCCAGTTCAGCACCTTGCTGCGCATCAGCCACAGCGTGCCGACGGGGATGTGGATCAGCGGGTGGCGGTCCTTCGGGCCGGCCTCCAGCAGGCAGACGCTGACGGCGGGGTCCTCGCTGAGCCGGGCGGCCAGCACGCAGCCGGCGGAGCCGCCGCCGACGATCACGTAGTCGTACATCTGTGTCTCCTCTCGGTCCGGGCTGCGGAACAATCCGGCCCCAATCGCTGCGTCCTTCCCCGGCCTTGCCCGGCGAGCCGCCGCAGTCAAAGATACCGAAGATATGTCAGATACCGATAGTATCCGAAAGGACGCGGCCGACGGATCCCCCCAGCCGCGCCCCCGGCGTTTGCGGGACGTGCATGCGCAGGCCACGCGCGCCGCCCTGGTCGCGGCTGCCCGCGCCTGCTTCGTGCGAGACGGCTGGAACGCGACCACGCTGGATGGCGTCGCGCTGGCGGCCGGCACCACCAAGGGCGCCGTCTACCACCACTTCAAGGACAAGAAGGCGCTGTTCCATGCGGTGTACGAGAGCCTGTCGCAGGAGCTGGTGCAGGCCATCGTGGACCGTGATGCAGCCCTGGGCCCCGGCATCCAGGGCGCGTTGCGGGCCTTCCTGATGCACGCGGCCAACGAGAGCTACCGCACGGTGCTCTTCACCGAAGGCCCCGGCGTGCTGGGCAGCGCGACCTGCCGTGAGATCGACCTGCGCTATTCGCTGGGGCTGCTCCACCAGCTGGTCGAGGACAACCTGCCGCCCCAGGTGCGCGAGGCCGGCGGCACCGGCCTCATCGCGACGCTGATGCTGGCCCTGGTGATCGAGGCCGGCCACATCCTCGCGGAGACTTCCGAGCCGGCGCAGACGACGAAGCGGCTGGAGTTCCTGCTGGCGCGCATGCTGTCGGCCCTGGGCTAGTGTGGTGCGCCACGCAGATCTGTACTTTTGCCGTGCCGTATCGGGCCGCAGGCTAGGCGCGTGCGCAGGCCCGTACCGGGCGGTACGGGCCTGTGGACGCAACGACGCCTGCGGCCCGATACGGCTC
>SCTQ01000084.1 GCA_004322345.1 Aquabacterium sp.
CCTGCCCCGCCAAGAAAGGCCTTCCCCATGGCACCCGTCACCCTCGGCACGCCGCTTTCCCCCTCCGCCACCCGCGTCATGCTGCTGGGCTCGGGCGAGCTGGGCAAGGAAGTGCTGATCGCCCTGCAGCGCCTGGGCGTGGAAACCATCGCCGTTGACCGCTACGACCACGCGCCGGGCCAGCAGGTGGCCCACCACGCGCGCACCATCGCGATGAGCGACCCGGACCAGCTGCGCGCCCTGATCCTGGCCGAGAAGCCGCAGCTGGTGGTGCCGGAGATCGAGGCCATCGCGACGCCGGTGCTGGAGGAGCTCGAAGCCCAGGGTGTCGTGCGCGTGATCCCCACGGCCCGCGCCGCGCGCCTGACCATGGATCGCGAGGGCATCCGCCGGCTGGCCGCCGAGACCCTCGGGCTGCCCACCAGCCCCTACGTCTTCGCCGACTCGCTGGAGGAACTCCAGGCGGCCATCGACGGCAGGATCGGCTACCCCTGCATCGTCAAGCCGGTGATGAGCAGCTCGGGCAAAGGCCAGAGCAAGATCGACGGCCCTGCCGACGTGCGCAAGGCCTGGGAGGTCGCCATGGCCGGCGGCCGCGTCAGCCACGGCCGCGTGATCGTGGAGGGCTTCATCGATTTCGACTACGAGATCACCCAGCTGACCGTGCGTGCCCTGGACGCCGACGGCCAGGTGCAGACGCACTTCTGCGATCCCATCGGCCACATCCAGGTCAGCGGCGACTACGTCGAGAGCTGGCAGCCGCATCCCATGCATCCGGCCGCGCTGGAGCGCTCGCGGGAGATCGCCCGGGCCGTGACCGACAACCTCGGCGGCCAGGGCCTGTTCGGCGTGGAGCTCTTCGTCAAGGGCGAGCAGGTCTGGTTCAGCGAGGTCAGCCCGCGCCCGCACGACACCGGCATGGTGACCATGATCACCCAGCGCCAGAACGAATTCGAGCTGCACGCCCGCGCCGTGCTGGGCCTGCCGGTGGACACCACGCTGAAGACACCCGGCGCCTCGGCCGTGATCTACGGCGGCGTCGAGGCCGAGGGCATCGTCTTCGATGGCGTGGACGAGGCGCTGCGCGTGCCCAACACGGACCTGCGCCTGTTCGGCAAGCCGGAGAGCTTCGCAAAGCGCCGCATGGGCGTGGCCCTGGCCTTCGACGCCGACGTGGAGCGGGCCCGCACGCGGGCCAAGGAAGCCGCTGCCAAGGTGCGTCCCCGCCGCGCCTGAGCCCCGGAGCATCGCCGCAACGAGACCGAGGCAGGCAGAGAACTTGGCGCTTCCCTCCCGTCCCCACAAGCCGCAGCACCGCCGCCCGGCCATGACCCAGGCCGGACGGCGCGCGCTGCTGTGGGCGCTGATGGCGCCCGTGCTGGCGCTTGCGCTGGTACCCGTCACGCCCGGCGCGCGCGCATCGGACGAGACGGTGCGCTCCATCGCCGTGCTCTATCCGGACATCGGCGAACCCTACCGCAGCGTCTTCACCACCATCATCGAAGGCATCGAGGACAAGACCAAGGGCCGTGTAGCCGCCTTCGCGGTGGGCGCCAACCCCAACGTGCAGGAGATCGCCGGCGAGCTGCGGCGGCGCGACGTGCGCGCGGTCATCGCGCTGGGGCGCAACGGCCTGAAGCTGGCCGCTGCGCTGGAGCGGCCGCTGGGCATCGTCGCCGGCGGCGTGATCTCGGTACCGGAGAGCGAGGCCGATGGCGCCGCCGTCTACAGCCTGGCGCCCGACCCCGGCCTGCTGTTCACACGGCTGAAGACGCTGGTGCCGGCGGCACGCAAGGTGACGGTGATCTACGACCCGAAGCAGAACACCTGGCTGATCCGCCTGGCGCGCGAGGCGGCCAAGGCCCAGGGGCTGGAGCTGGTCGCGCTGGAAGCCTCGGACCTGAAGACGGCCACGCGCCTGTACACCGAGATGCTGGCCGGCTGCGACCCCAAGCGCGACGCGCTGTGGCTGCCGCAGGACTCCACGACGGTGGAGGACTCCGCGGTGCTGCCGCTGGTGCTGCGCGAAGCCTGGAACCTGAACCTGCCGGTGTTCTCCAGCAGCATCGGCCACGTCAAGCGGGGCGCGCTGTTCGCGCTCTACCCCAACAACATGGAGCTGGGCCGGTCGCTGGCCAACTCCGCGCAGATCTACCTGTCGTCGGGCGCCTTGCCCAGCCGGGGCATGCTGCCCCTGAGGGACGTGCTGACGGCGGCCAATACGCGGACGGCGAACCACCTGGGCATCAACCTGGGCGACACGCAGTTGCGCATCCATGCGGTCTTCCCGGAGCCTTGAGGGCGGGTACGACATGACCAGCCATACCGACATCTCCACCCACACCGACGCGGTCACGCACGCGCTGCACGCCGATCCGCGGGAGCAGGGCCTGTTCAGCCGCATGACCTTCCAGCGCCAGCTCAGCATCGCCGTCACGCTGGGCGTGCTCGGCCTGGCGCTGATCTCGTCGGTGGCCAGCTCCTGGCAGGGCAGCCGCCAGATCCGCGACACGCTGGTGCGCCAGAGCCAGTCCATCGCCTCCAGCCTGGCCGCGCAGAGCACCCTGGCGCTGCTGTCGGGCTCGGCGGACAACGCGAGCGAAGCCGTCAACGCCACCCTCGCCTTCCCCGACGTGCTGCGCGTGGAGATCCACAAGGCCGACGGCGGCCTGCTGGTGGCGCGCGGCCCGCGTACGCCGGATGCCTCGGGCTCTTCGGGTTCGTCGGGCTCGTCGGCCAGCTCGCCGCTGCCGCGGCCCTATCCGCAGGAAGCCTTCCTGGAGGGCGAATCGGACCAGAACTGGCGCTTCGTCGCGCCGGTGTGGACGCGGCCCAGCACCTCGCCGTTCGAGTTCACGCCCAGCCGGCCGGAGTTCCTGGGCTACGTGCGCATCGTCCACAGCAAGGCCACGCTGTCACGCGTGGTGGCCAACATCTTCCTCGTCAACCTGGCCAGCTCCTTCTTCTGCGCCGGCCTCTTCCTGGTGGCGATCCGCATCCTGTCCGGGCGACTGACGCGGCCGCTGACGGTGCTGTCCCGGGCCATGGCACGCGCCGAGCGCGGCGAGGCCGACGTGCGCGCCGACGTCGCCGGCCCGCAGGACATCGAGAACATGGCCCATGCCTTCAACAGCATGATCGCGGCGCTGCAGGAGCGCGGCGAGGAGCTGCTGGCCCACCGCGAGCACCTGGAGGACCTGGTGCGCGAGCGCACCGCCGAGCTGCGCACGGCCAAGGAACGCGCCGAGGTCGCCAGCCAGGCCAAGACCGCGTTCCTGGCGCGCATGAGCCACGAGCTGCGCACGCCGCTGAACGCCATCCTCGGCTACGCCCAGCTGCTGCAGATGGACAAGGGCCTGAACGACCGCCAGCTGCTGGGCATCAACACCATCCACAGCAGCGGCGAACACCTGCTGATGCTGATCATCGACATCCTCGACCTGTCGCAGATCGAGGCCGGCAAGACGGTGCTGCACCCGAGCACCATCCGCCCGCAGGCCTTCCTGGCCTCCATCGCCGACATCATCCGCATCCGCGCCGAGCAGAAGAAGCTGCGCTTCGAGTTCCAGTGCGGCGAGGGCATCCCGGCCGCGGTGGAAGTCGACGAGAAGCGCCTGCGCCAGATCCTGCTGAACCTGCTGAGCAACGCGGTGAAGTTCACCCAGGCCGGCTACGTGCTGCTCAAGCTCGACCTGGTTCAGCACGATGCCGACACGCGCCTGGCGCGCCTGCACTTCGAGGTGCAGGACAGCGGCAGCGGCATCCCCGAGGAGGAGCAGGAGCGCATCTTCGAGCCCTTCGAGCAGGCCGGCGACGCGCACAGCCGCGCGGCCGGCACCGGCCTGGGCCTGGCCATCAGCCGCCAGCTGGTGCGCCTGATGGGCGGCGAGCTGCGGGTGGAAAGCCGCCCGGGCGCCGGCAGCCGCTTCTGGTTCGAGCTGCCCCTGCCCTGCCCGGCCTCGACCCTGGACGAACTGCCGCTGGCCAGCCCCCCCGCGCCGAGCGGCGCCATCACCGGCTATGCGGGCGTGCGCCGCAAGGTGCTGGTGGTCGATGACGTGCAGGCCAACCGCGCGATGCTGGCCGACCTGCTGCGCCCGCTGGGCTTCCAGACCCTGGAGGCCGCCGACGGCCAGCAGGCGCTCGACGTGCTGCGGGCCAACGACGGCGTGGACCTGGTCTTCATGGACCAGGCCATGCCGGTGATGGACGGCATGGAGGCCACGCGCCGCATCCGCGCCCTGCCCGGCGGCGACCGCCTGCCGGTGATCGCGCTGTCGGCCCACGCCTCCAACGTCGACCGCAACGACGCCCTGGGCGCCGGCGCCGATGCCTTCGTCAGCAAACCCTTCGCGCGCAACGTGCTGCTGGAGCAGGTGGGGCGGCTGCTGAAGCTGGAGTGGGTGCGGGAGTAAGCCGCCCCCGGGGCGCCCGCAACGCTCAGAACGTGTAGCTCGCCTGCACGTAGAACGTGCGCCCCGCCTGCGGGAAGTCGTAGGGCAGCGAGATGAAGGGCTGGCCCGGCGTGCGGTCGTAGGGGCTGGGCTCGCGCACGTCGGCGTCGAAGAGGTTGCGCACGGACAGCGACACCGACCAGGGCCGGCCTTCGCTCTCGGTGCGCAGCGTCAGGTCCACCGTCGTGTAGCCCTTGAGCGCGTCGCGCGTGTCGGCGGCCACGCGCGGGCGGTCGCTGATCCAGTTCAGCTGCGGATGCAGCGACCAGCCCGAGACCAGCCGCCAGTCGGCACGCACGTAGACGTGGTGGTGGGGCGCGTTGCCCGCATCCTCGTCGGTGGCCTGGTCCACCGAGTGCTGGTAGCTGTAGTTGCCCGACAGCTTCAACGTCTTGCTGGCCTCCCACGAAGCCTCGAACTCCATTCCGCTGCCGTTCTGCCGGCCGGTGTTCTCGTAGACGAAGTTGACCAGCCGGATGATGTCGCGCGTCTGGTAGTGGAAGACGTTGGCGCCCAGCTGCAGCCGGTTGACGGGCTGCCAGGAGACCGCGGCCTCCAGCGTCTTCATCTTCTCCGGCTTGAGGTCCGGGTTGCCCCGGACCACCGGGTTGTTGATCGCGTACAGCTCGGACATCGACGGGGCGCGGAAGGCCGTGCCGTAGAGCAGCTTGGCCGTCACGTTGTAGGCCGCGTCCCAGACCAGGGCCAGGCGCGGATTGGTCGTGCTGCCGAAGTCCGAATAGCGGTCGTGGCGCAGGCCGGCGGTCAGCGCCCAGTCCTTCGCCAGGTTCCACTCGTCCTGCACGAAGAGGTAGCGCTTGGTCCGGTCGTGCGGGCGCATGAAGGGCGCGGTATCCGACACGTCGGTCACGTCGGCCCAGGAGCCGGTGCCGATGGGCGTGAAGTCCGGATTGAAGTTCTTGGTCTCGCGGACCTTGTAGACCTCCTCCTTCTCCAGGCCCAGGCCCAGGCGCAGGCGGTGGTCGGCCCAGCCGCTGTAGGTGGCCGTGCCGTTGAGGCGGTAGTGCTGCTCCCACTTGTACGGGTTGCCGATCAGGCCGTCGGTGTAGACGCCCAGGTAGCCGGCCGGGAAGAGGACCGCGTCGGTCACTTCCTTGTAGTGCATGTAGCTGGCCTGCAGGCTCAGGCCCCAGTCATCGGCGATCTTGCGGTCCTCGTAGGTGAAGTCGCCCGAGATGTTCTGGCCCAGGGTGCGGCCCGTGGGATCGAGCGCCGAGGCGATGCCGGTGAAGGCGCCGAAGTCGCGGCGCTCCCGCAAGGCCAGGCGCAGGCGCAGCTTGTCGACGGCCAGGTCCAGCGAGCCGTCCACCAGGCGCCCGCCGCTGCTCATGCGCCCGGGCGCATGCGAGGTATGGGTGCCCACCAGGCCGTCCCACCCGGTGGCCGCGTCGGCCTCCACCCAGGCGCGGCTGCCGTCGGTGCGGCCCACGCGCAGGTAGCCGGAGACGTCCACCGGGCCCCACTTGCCCCCGTGCAGCATCCAGCCGTCGCGCGAACGCTGGTTGCCCACGCGCGCGCCGACCTGGGTGCCGGTGAAGTCGGCCGTGGTCTTGGTGATGACGTTGATGACGCCGGCGAAGGCCTCGGCGCCGTAGAGGGCGGAGCCGGGGCCGCGGATGACCTCGATGCGCGCCACGTTCTCCAGCGGCATCCCTTTCCAGAGCTGGCCGCGGTTGCCGGCGAAGACGGCGGTGATGGGCACGCCGTTGACGAGCAACAGCACCTGCGGGTTGAAGCCCAGGTTGATGCCGCGGATCACGTAGATCGGCGACTGGCCCTGGGTGGAGCGCGCGATGTGCAGGCCGGGCACGGTCTCCAGGACCTCGTCGATGTCCGTAGCGCCCATGGCGGCGATCTCCGCGGCGGTGATCACGGTGGCCACTGCGGGCGCGCGGCTCAGCGGCAGGCTGGAGCCGGTGGCGATGCTGACGACGGACTGGCCGCCGTAGGCCTGGGCGAGTTCTTCTTCCTCGCTGGGTTGCGACTGCGCGCCGGACGCCAGGCCGAGCGTGCAGGCCGCGACGAGTAGCCGTTTCGAGCGGTTGGGTGTGGTCATGCTTCGGCTTTCATGTTGTGTCGATGGGCCTAGGCTGCCGGCGGCCGTCCTCGCGCGACCTCTGTGGTGCCGGCGGGCGACAGTCTCTCTCAACTCCGCGCGAACGCAAGCTTGTGTTTGCCTGGGTGTCGGCTGTGCGCCGCACGAGCCGCGCACGAGGCCGCGGCGACGGCTCTCGTAACATCAACCGTGACACAACGTCATCCGCCTTCTTGCGACCGTCCTCAGGAGTCCCTCGCATGTCCCCGACCCCGACCGCCGCGCTGGCCGCCGCCCTGCTCCTGTCCTTCGCCGCGCACGCGGGCGAGGTCCAGGTGGCCGTGGCTGCCAACTTCGCCGCCCCGATGGAGAAGATCGCCGCCGGCTTCGCCGCCGACACCGGCCACCAGGCCGTGGTCGCCACCGGCTCGACGGGCAAGTTCTACACGCAGATCAAGAACGGCGCGCCCTTCGAGGTCCTGCTGGCAGCCGACGACGAGACGCCCAAGAAGCTGGAGGCCGACGGCCTGGCCGTCGCCGGCAGCAGCCGCACCTACGCCATCGGCAAGCTGGCGCTCTACAGCACCAGGCCCGGCTACGTGGATGCCCAGGGCGAGGTGCTGAAGAAAGGAAGCTTCCAGCACCTGGCGCTGGCCAATCCCAAGCTCGCGCCCTATGGCGCGGCCGCGATGCAGACGCTGAAGGCCCTGGGCCTGGAGCAGGCCCTGGCGCCGCGCATCGTGCAGGGCGAGAACATCGCGCAGGCCTGGCAGTTCGTCGCCACCGGCAGTGCCGAGCTGGGCTTCGTCGCGCTGTCGCAGATCAGCAACCCGGCGCAGCCCGCGACCGGCTCCTGGTGGGTCGTGCCCGCCTCGCTCTACACGCCGATCCGCCAGGACGCAGTGCTGCTGAAGAAGGGCGAGGGGCAGGCCGCGGCCGCCGCGCTGCTGGAGTACCTGAAGTCCGTCAAGGCGCGCGCGCTGATCCGCTCCTTCGGCTATGAGCTGTAATGCGGGTCGCCACCCTCCCCTTGCGACCCGATGCCCGTGGACGATGACCTGCAGGCCCTGCGGCTGACCGCCGAGCTCGCGGGCCTGAGCACCCTGCTGCTGATCCTGCTCGGCCTGCCGCTGGCCTGGTGGCTGGCCCGCACGCGCTCGCGGCTCAAGGGCGTGGTCGCCTCGCTGGTGGCCCTGCCCCTGGTGCTGCCGCCCACCGTGATCGGCTTCTACCTGCTGCTGCTGATGGGCCCCCAGGGCCCCGTCGGCCAGGCCACCCAGGCCCTGGGCCTGGGCCTGCTGCCCTTCACCTTCGCCGGGCTGGTGGTGGCCACCGTGCTGCATTCGCTGCCCTTCGTCGTGCAGCCGCTGCACCAGGCCTTCGAGGCCATCGGCACGCGGCCGCTGGAGGCCGCGGCCACCTTGCGTGCCTCGCCCTGGGACCGCTTCTTCAGCGTCGCCCTGCCGCTGGCCCGCCCCGGCCTGCTGACGGCCGCGGTGCTGGGTTTCGCGCATGCGGTGGGCGAGTTCGGCGTGGTGCTGATGATCGGCGGCAACATACCCGGCGCCACGCGCGTGCTGTCGGTGGCCATCTACGGCCACGTCGAGGCGCTGGACTACGCCCGTGCCAACCGGCTCGCGCTGGGGCTGGTGCTGTTCTCCTTCACCGTGATGTTCCTGCTGTACCTGATCAATGAACGACGCAAGGCACGCTGAGCAGTCCGGCGGGGTGCGGGCCGCGCTGAAGCTGGCCTACTCCGGCGGCTTCGCGCTGGACGTGGCACTGGACCTGCCCGGCCGCGGCGTGACCGCGCTCTTCGGCCCCTCGGGTTGCGGCAAGACCACCGTGCTGCGCGCACTGGCGGGCCTGGAGCGCGCCGCCGGCCAGGTGCGCATGGCCGGCGAGACCTGGCAGGACGACGCGCTCGGCACCTTCCTGCCCACCCATCGCCGCGAGCTGGGCTATGTCTTCCAGGAACCCAGCCTCTTCGCCCACCTGGACGTGCGCCGCAACCTGGCCTACGGCTGGCGCCGCATCCCCGCCGCACAGCGCCGCGTGCAGCAGGACCAGGCGGTGGAGCTGCTGGGCATCGCCCACTTGATGGACCGCATGCCGCAGCGGCTCTCCGGCGGCGAGCGCCAGCGCGTGGCCATCGCCCGTGCCCTGCTGGCCAGCCCGCGCCTGCTGCTGATGGACGAGCCGCTGGCCGCCGTGGACGCCGCGCGCAAGGCCGAGATCCTGCCCTACCTGGAGCGGTTGCACGACGAGCTGGCCATCCCCGTCGTCTACGTCAGCCATGCGCTGGACGAGGTGGCCCGCCTGGCCGACCACCTGGTGCTGATGGAAGCCGGCCGCGTCGTCGCCAGCGGCGCGCTCGTGCCCACGCTGGCCCGGCTGGAGCTGGCGCACCAGCAGCTGGACGAGGCCGGCACCGTGGTGGAGGCCACGCTGTCCGGGCACGACGCGGCCTACGGCCTGTCGCGCATCACCTTCCCCGGCGGCTCGATGTGGGTAGGCGCGGCCACCGCGGGCCCAGGCACCCGCGTGCGGGCCCGCGTGCTGGCGCGTGATGTCAGCATCACGCTGCAGGCTGCGGAGGGCACCAGCATCCTCAACGTGCTGCCGGCGCGCGTGCAGGCGATGCGCGACGAAGGCAGCGACCGCGTCCTCGTGCAGCTGCGGCTGGGCGACGGCGACGCCGGCACGCTGCTGCTGGCACGCATCACGCGGCGCTCGCGCGACCAGCTGGCGCTGGCCGCGGGCCAGCAGGTGTGGGCCCAGGTCAAGGGTGTGGCGCTGATGCGCTCCTGAGCCCGCAAGCCCCTGGCCGGGCAGCCGCGGTCGGGCCCTGATATCGTCCGCCGCCCTCGCCCGCCGCCTGCCATCGATGAACCCGCCCGCCACCCTGTCCCCCACGCCCGCCAGCGAACGCTTCCTGCTGTGGGTGCTGGCCGCCGTGCAGTTCACGCACATCGTCGACTTCATGGTGATGATGCCGCTGGGCCCGCAGCTGACGAAGCTCTTCGGGTTGACCGACGCGCGCTTCGGCCTGCTGGTCTCGGCCTACACGCTGGCCGCCGGCGCCTCGGGCCTGCTGGGCGTCTTCTTCATCGACCGCTTCGAGCGCAAGCGCCTGATGCTGTTCGCCTATGCCGGCTTCGGCCTGTCCACGCTGGCCTGCGGGCTGGCGCCGACCTACGGCTCGCTGATGCTCGCACGCATCGCGGCGGGGGCCTGCGGCGGGCTGCTCAGCGCCTCGGTTCAGACCATCATCGCCGACACCGTGCCCTTCGAGCGGCGCGGGCGCGCGATGGGCATCGTGATGTCGGCCTTCTCGCTGTCCACCGTGGCCGGCGTGCCGGCCTCGCTGTGGCTGGCCTCGCACCACGGCTGGAACGCGCCCTTCGTCGGCATCGCCATCGCCGCGCTGCTGGTGTGGGCCGGCGCGGCCGCAGCCGTGCCGCGCATCGACGGCCACCTCAGGGCCCACGAGCGCCGCAGCCCGGCGCAGACCATGGCCGCGGTGCTGCGCGAGCCCAACCACCTGCGCGCCTTCGCGCTGTCGTCGACGATGCTGATGTCCAGCTTCTGCATCATCCCCTACATCACGATCTACACGACGACCAACGTCGGCATGACGATGGAGCAGATCCCGCTGATCTACCTCGTCGGCGGCGTCGCCACCTTCTTCAGCTCGCGCCTGTGGGGCTGGGCCGCGGACCGCTACGGCAAGGTGGCGGTGTTCCGCGTGCTGGCCGTGCTGGCCCTGGCGCCGATGCTGACGCTGACCCACCTGCCGGTGGTGCCGCTGGCCCTGGTGCTGGTGGTGACCACGCTGTTCTTCGTGCTGGTGTCCGGGCGCATGGTGCCGGGCATGGCGCTGATCGCCTCGGCCTCCGCGCCGCAGTCGCGCGGCGCCTTCATGAGCCTCAACGGCGCCGTGCAGTCCGCCGCGATGGGCGTGGCCTCCTACGTCGGCGGGCTGCTGATCTCACGCACGGCGGATGGCCAGGTGGCCGGCTATGGCAACACCGGCTGGCTGGCGCTGGCCTGCACGCTGGCGGCCTTCTGGCTGGTGGCGCGGGTGCGCCACGACTGAGGCGCCGCTCAGGGCAGGCGGAAGCGCGACACTTCCTCGGCGAGCCGCCGCGCCTGGTCCTTCAGCGAAGTGGACGCCGCGGCCGTCTGCTCGACCAGGGCGGCGTTCTGCTGGGCGCTGCGGTCGAGTTCCTGCACGGCCTGCCCGATCTGCGACACGCCGGTGCTCTGCTCCCGTGCGCCGGTGGAGATCTCGCGCAGCAGCCCGGCGATGCGCTCGGCGTGGGAGACCATGCCCTGCATCGACGTGCCGGCGACCTGCACCACGCCGGAACCGCTGTCTATCGTCTCGACGCTGGCGGTGATCAGCGTCTTGATCTCGCGCGCGGCGGCGGCGGAACGCTGGGCCAGCGCGCGGACCTCGGAGGCCACGACCGCGAACCCCTTGCCCTGCTCTCCGGCACGGGCGGCTTCCACCGCGGCATTCAGGGCCAGGATGTTGGTCTGGAAGGCGATGCCATCGATGGTGCCGATGATGTCGGCGATCTTGCCGGACGAGGCGTGGATCTCGCTCATCGTGCGGACCAGCTCGCTGATGACCTCGCCGCCGCGCACGGCGGCCTGGGCGTTGTCGGCGGCGATGCCCGCCGCCTGTTCGGCGTGGTCCGCGGTGTGCCGGACCGTGGCCGACATCTGCTCCATGGCCGAGGCCGATTGCTCCAGGTTGGCCGCGTTCTGCTCGGTGCGCGCCGACAGGTCCTGCGCACCCGAGGCGATCTCGCCGCTGGAGTGCAGGATCTGGCCGGACGCCTGCCGCACCTGCCCCACGATATGGCGCAGCGAGGCCTGCATCTCGGCCAGGGTGTGCATCAGGCTGGCAGCCTCGTCGCTGCCCCAGGGCCGCGGGCGCGTCGTGAGATCACCGCGCGTCATCGACATCAGGTGGGACCGCACTTCCTCCATGCCGCCGCGCGTGACCTTATAGAAGCAATAGAACATGTAGGCGGCCAGCGCCATCGCCAGCAGCGAGACGCCCGCCACCACATAGGACTGGGTCACCATGCGCGCCACGCGGGCCTCGATCAGGCCGTCGAGCTCCTGCAGCCCACGCCCGGCCAGCGCCCACTGCGCCGCGATGGCGGCATCGGCCAGCCTGGCGGCCTCCTGGGCATCCGGCGCGGCCGCGGCCTCGAGCCGGGACAGGAAGGCCCGTGTCGCGTCCCCGGCTTGCGCGGCGGCCACGCGGCCGGCGACCTCGGCATTGGCCGAGGCGACCTTGGCCAGTTCGGCTTCGTTGGCATCGGCCATGTACTTCGCGACGGCCAGCACGCCGGTGGCCGTGCCGGCCTGGCCGGAAACCGCCGCTCGCCGCAGCAGCTCCAGCCGCTCCACCAGCTGAGGCAGCCGCATCGTGATGGACGACATCAGGTAGTAGGAGTCGATGTCCGGATCCAGCGCCAGGTTGGAGCTGTCCACCACCTGCTCGCCCAGGGCCAGGGCGGCGTCCACGTGCGCGTCGCGCGCCTGCATGCCGCCGGAGGTGGCGGCCGCGGCGGTCCGGGAGGCCTCCAGGCGCTTCCAGCTGTCCGCGGTGGAAAGTGCCGACGACAAGGCCCTGTCCACGGCGGAAAGCTCGGCGATGTCCGGCTGGCCGACATCGGACTGCCGCCTCGACTGCTGCGCCCGGGCCAGGTAGCCCTGCTGCACCTTGAGGTAGCCCACGCCCAGCCGCTCGGCAGCTGAGAAGGCGATCTGCGCCTTCTGGTTCGATGCGTATTGCCAGCCCAGGACGGCGATCGGAATGCTCAGCAGCAGGCAGATCGTCAGGGCCTTGACGGGGAAGGAAACCGATCGGAACAGCCGCACCCCGGGCGACCAGATGCCGTGATATCGGAAGAAGGTCCAGCCGGACGGGCCGACCGCGGTGCGGGCAGGCGCGAGCGTGGATGCCCGAATGGGGGAAGCTTGGTCTGACATGGTCCTCTGCCTGTCTGCAAGATGATCGCGGCGCGCGTCGTGGCGCAACGCGTCTGCAATTTCGACAGAGGGCAGGTCAAGCCTGAGCCGTGATCCGGAAGAACTACCGCAGCCGCGCGGGGCAATCCCCGAATTTGATCCGGCTCAAGGCTCTCGCTCAGGCGATTCTTGGGGTTTCCACCTGGACATCGCCGCACTGGGCGCGATGCCGCAGTGCGTGATCCATCAGGACCAGGGCCAGCAGGGCCTCGGCGATGGGCGTGGCCCGGATGCCGACGCAGGGGTCGTGGCGGCCGAAGGTCTCCACCGTGGCCGGCTGGCCGGCCAGGTCGATGGAGCGGCGCGGCAGGCGGATCGAGCTGGTGGGCTTGATCGCGACGGCGACCGTGATGGGCTGGCCGCTGCTGATGCCCCCCAGGATGCCGCCGGCGTGGTTGGACAGGAAGCCCTCGGGCGTCAGCTCGTCGCCATGCTCACTGCCCTTCTGGGCCACGGCGGCGAAGCCGGCGCCGATCTCCACCGCCTTGGCTGCGTTGATGCCCATCATCGCGTAGGCGATGTCGGCGTCCAGGCGGTCGTACAGCGGCTCGCCCAGGCCCACGGGCACCTTCCGCGCCTCGACATAGAGCTTGGCACCGCAGGAGTCGCCAGCCTTGCGCAGCGCGTCCATGTAGGCCTCCAGCTCGGGCACCACCGTCGCGTTGGGCGCGAAGAAGGGGTTGTTGGGCACCTCGTCCCAGGTCTCGAAGGGGATGGCGACGTCGCCGATCTGGCTCATGCAGCCGCGCACCTCGGTGCCGAACTGCTGGCGCAGCCACTTCCTGGCCACCGCGCCGGCCGCCACCGTGGGCGCCGTCAGCCGGGCCGACGAGCGCCCGCCGCCGCGCGGGTCGCGCACGCCGTATTTCTGCAGGTAGGTGTAGTCGGCGTGGCCGGGCCGGAAGGTCTGGACGATGTTGCCGTAGTCCTTGGAACGCTGGTCCGTGTTGCGGATCAGCAGGCAGATCGGGGTGCCGGTGGTGCGGCCCTCGTAGACGCCGGAGAGGATCTCCACCGCGTCGGGCTCGTTGCGCTGCGTCACGAAACGCGAGGTACCCGGACGGCGCCGGTCCAGGTCGGGCTGGATGTCGGCCTCGCCGAGCTCCATCCCGGGCGGGCAGCCGTCGATCACGCAGCCGATGGCCGGGCCATGGGATTCGCCGAAGTTGGTGACGCGGAAGAGTTCGCCGAAAGTGCTGCCAGCCATGAAGTGAAACGGGCGGTGTGTGGACCGCCCGTATTGTGACAGCCGCTGGCACGCGGCCTGGTCGCGCGTGCCCGGGGCCGCTTCAGGCGGCTTCCGGCCTTTGCTGGGCCTCTTCCTCGCCCACCGGCCAGTCGCGGATGTAGGCCTTGAGCATGCGGTTCTCGAAGTCCTGGCTCTCCACCACCGCCTTGGCGACGTCGTAGAAGGACATCACGCCCATCAGCGTGCGGCCGTTGAGCACCGGCATGTAGCGCGCGTGCTTGTTGAGCATCATGCGGCGCACTTCGTCCAGTTCGGTCTCCGGCGTGCAGGTCAGCGGATGGTCGTCCATCACCGTGCGCACCAGCAGCGCGCCGACGCTGCCGCCGTTGCCGACGATGCCGCTGATGACCTCGCGGAAAGTCAGCATGCCCACCAGGTCGCCGTGCTCGATCACCACGAGCGAACCGATGTCGTACTCGTTCATCGTCGCGACTGCAGCGGACAGGGGCTGGTCGGGCTGCACGGTATAGAGCACGCTGCCCTTGAACTTCAGGATGTCGCTGACTTTCATGGTCGCCTCCGGGGTGTCTGGCTGGATGGCTGGCGGCCTCGCTCTTTTGGGGCCTTGCCGCAGGGATGTGCGGGCCAATATAGCCGACACATCCTGTGAATACCACATGCCCGGCACGGGGGGAAATGCTGGTTATGGTGTGCGGACGCTCGCGGCCGGTCGCCCGCCATCCCTTGTGCAGCGCGACATCACCCCCCACTAAGGCCGTGCACGTTTGCAGACATTCGCAGGGATAGTGCGGGCATCGCCGCACGGTCCCGTGTTTAGAGTCGCCGTCATGAACAAGAGGAGACCACGCCGATGAGCGCCACGTTCCGCCAGGATCCGTCCGCCCGATCAGGCCATGCGGCAGGCACGCCACCCGATGCCCGCCAGTTCAAGAGCTTCTCGGAGTTCTATCCGTTCTACCTGAGCGAGCACAGCAACCGCGTGAGCCGCCGGCTGCACTTCGTCGGCAGCCTGGTCGGGCTGTCGTGGATCGTCGGCATGCTGGGCTGGGGCGAGACCTGGCTGGCGCCGCTGGGCCTGGTCATCGGCTATGCCTTCGCCTGGGTGGGCCACTTCGTGTTCGAGAAGAACAAGCCGGCCACCTTCAAGCGCCCGCTCTACAGCTTCCTGGGCGACTGGGTCATGTTCAAGGACATGGCCACGGGGCGCATCCCCTTCTGACTCAGCCCGGCAGGGCCGGCTGTGCCCCCCGCAGCAGGTCCGCCAGCCGCACCTCGGCCAGCCCGGCGCCGTTCCACATCCCCTCCACCGCGTCCGAGCGTGCCAGCAGCAGGCCTTCGATCAGCGGCGCCGCGGCGGTCCGGTCCGGATCGCACAACAGCACATGGCGCGCGGCGCCTTCCTCGTCCAGGCGCGCGACCCAATCCATCTCCATCAGGCTTTCCAGCACGGGCTCGATCTGCAGCGGGTCCAGCCGCAGCGCATGGGCCAGCTGGTCGGCCGTCAGGCCGCGGCTGCTGCCGTCGCGGGCGCGCGCCAGCACGGTCAGCAGCTTGACCGCCAGCGTGAAGCGGTGGCCCGGGATGTCCGGCAATCGCGTCACGCGCATCTGCAGGCTGGGCGCATAGGCCGCGATCACCGCGCCCAGCAGCACGATGACCCAGCCGATGTAGAGCCACAACAGGAAGATGGGCACGGTGGCGAAGGCGCCGTAGATGGTCGAGTAGGTCGGAACCTTCCCCAGGTACCAGGCCAGCACGCGCTTGGTCAGCTCGAAGCCGACGGCCACGAAGACCCCGCCGGCCCAGGCGTGCTGCCATCGCACGTGCGTATTCGGCACGTAGCGGAACAGTGCCGACATGCCCGCGGCCATCAGCACGAACTGCGTGACGGCGAAGAAGCTCTTCACGCCGCCGGGCACGTCGCCCACCCAGCCGCGCGAGGCCGACAGCGCCCACGAGGTCATCGACAGGCTCAGGCCCAGCAGCAGCGGGCCCAGCGTGGCCGCCGCCCAGTACACCAGCACGCGATAGGCGATGGGCCGCGGCTTGCGCACGCGCCAGATGCCGTTGAGCGTGCGGTCTATGGTCAGCATCAGCGCCACGGCCACCACCACCACGGTGACGAGGCCCACGCTGCCGACCTTGCTGGCCTTGGCCGCGAACTGCGTCAGCGTGCCCAGCACCGGCTTGGCGATGCTCGCGGGGATCAGCGACTGGATGAAGTAGCGCTCCAGCGCCGCGCGAAAGGAGCCGAACACCGGGAAGGCGGTGAACAGGGCCAGCATCACGGTGAACAGCGGCACCAGGGCCATGGTCGTCGTGAAGGTCAGGCTGCCGGCGGTCAGGCCCAGGCGATCCTCGCGGAAGCGCGCGCGCAAGGTGCGCAGCGTCTCCATCCAGGGCCAGGTTTGCAGGGCTTCGAGCAGGTGGGCCGTGGCCAGGCGCAGCTCCGCCCAGCGCGTCGATCTCAGGTTCATGCTGGCTATGATGCCAGCCCATGTCCGACGCCCCCCCGCCCTCACTCGACGCCGCGCAACTGGCCGCGCGCATCACGCTGACGCGCCGGCTCGCGGTGGGCAGCACGCTGGGCCTCATCGTGCTGGGCGTGGCCTGGGAGCTGTGGCTGGCGCCGCTGCCCGGCGGCACGGGCAAGCTGGCGTGGAAGGTCCTGCCGCTGACCTTCGCCGTCGCCGGCCTGCTGAAGGAGAAGCTCTACACCTACCGCTGGGTCTCGCTGCTGGTCTGGCTCTACGTCAC
>SCTQ01000085.1 GCA_004322345.1 Aquabacterium sp.
CATCCTGGCGCTGAACGCCGCGGTGGAAGCCGCGCGTGCCGGCGAGCAGGGCCGCGGCTTCGCGGTCGTCGCATCGGAAGTGCGCAACCTGGCCCAGCGCAGCGCGCAGGCGGCCAAGGAAATCAAGACGCTGATCGGCTCCTCGGTCGAGCGCGTGGAGGCCGGTTCTCAGCGCGTGCGCGACGCTGGCGCCGTGATGAGCGAGATCGTCGGTTCCATCCAGCGCCTGACCCAGGCCATGAGCGGCATCGCCGACGCCACCCGCACCCAATCCCAGGGCCTGGGGCAGGTCAGCGAGGCGGTGACCTCGCTGGACCACATGACCCAGCAGAACGCGGCCCTGGTGGAGCAGTCCGCCGCGGCGGCCGACAGCCTGAAGCAGCAGGCCGATGCACTGGCGCGCGTGGTCACGCGGTTCCGGCTGCAGGACACGCCGGCCTGACGGCGCGGCGTCAAGCAGTAGTCCCGACAGGGCGAGCAGGGCCTTCGGCCCGCGGATAATCGCGGGCATGAAGCAGCACTTCACCAAGATGCAGGGCGCGGGCAACGACTTCGTCGTGCTCGACGCCACGCGCGAGCCGCTGCGCCTGTCCCCGGAGCAGCTGCGGCGCCTGGGCGACCGCCACTTCGGCGTCGGCGCCGACCAGATCCTCGTCATCGAACGCACGTCCACGCCGGGCGTGGATTTCCGCTACCGCATCTTCAACGGCGCCTCCGGCGAAGAGGTGGAGCAGTGCGGCAACGGCGCGCGCTGCTTCGTGCGCTACGTGCGCGACCGCGGCCTGAGCGACCGTGACACCGTGCGCGTGGAGACGATGAACAACCTGCTGGAGCTGAGCGTGCGCGCCGACGGCGAGGTCGGCGTGGACATGAACCAGCCCATCTTCGAGCTGCCGCGTGTGCCCTTCGATCCGGCCGGCCTGGTGCCGCGGCTGGAGAACGGCTTCGAACTGTGGCCGCTGACCCTGGGCGGCGACGGCCCGGACGCGGCCATCGTCGAGGCCGCCGTGCTGTCGATGGGCAACCCGCACGCGGTGCAGCTGGTGACCGACGTGGATGCGGCCGACGTGGCCGGGATCGGCCCGCTGGTCGAGGCGCACGCGCGTTTCCCGCGCAAGGTCAACGCCGGCTTCATGCAGATCGTCGCGCGCGACCACATCCGCCTGCGCGTGTACGAACGCGGCGCGGGCGAGACCCTGGCCTGCGGCACCGGCGCCTGCGCCGCGGTGGTCGCCGGCATCCGGCTGGGCTGGCTGGACCACGCCGTCAAGGTGGACACCCGCGGCGGGCGCCTGACCATCGAGTGGGCCGGGCCCGGCCACTCCGTGGTGATGGTGGGGCCCGCCGAGACCGTATTCGAAGGAGACATCGAGCTGTGACCATCCAAGGCATCACCGAAGACGACATCGCCAACTACCTGGCCAATACCCCCGGCTTCTTCGAGCGCCACGCCGAGCTGCTGTCGTCCATCCAGCTGACCAGCCCGCACGGGCTGCGTGCCGTCTCGCTGCAGGAGCGGCAGATGGAAATGCTGCGCGACAAGATCAAGGGCCTGGAGCGCAAGCTGATCGAGATGATCCGCCACGGCCAGGAGAACGTCGCCATCGCCGACCGCCTGCACCGCTGGATCCGCGCCGTGCTGCTGGCCGGGGACTCCGCCGAACTGCCCGCGGTGTTGATCGAGCAGCTGCAGCACGAGTTCCTGATTCCCCAGGCCGCGCTGCGCCTGTGGGGCGCCGACGCGCGCTACGCCGAGCTGGCCTGTGCCCAGCCCGTCAGCGCCGACGTCAAGAGCTTCGCCTCCAGCCTGACGCTGCCCTATTGCGGGCTGAACTCGGGCTTCGAGGCCGGGCAATGGCTGGCTGATCCTGCCAGCGTGATGTCGCTGGCCCTGATCCCGTTGCGCGGAGGGGAGGGCGCCGAGGGCGAGTCCTTCGGCCTGTTGGTGCTGGCCTCGCCCGACCCGACGCGCTATGCCGCCGAGATGGGAACCGAGTTCCTGATGCGCATCGGCGAGATCGCCGCGGCCGCGCTGTCGCGGCTGGTGGCGCCGCGCGGCTGAGCGGGGCCGGCATGCAGGCGCCGATCGAGCCGGCCGAACTGCCTGCCGACGCCCTTGCCTTCCTCGCGCACCAGCGCGTGCAGCGCCGCCTGGCGGCGCGCACGCTGGCCTTGTATACCCAGGCGCTGGAGCGCCTGGCCGCGTCCGCCGCGGCCGAGCCGGTGGGCCTGCGCGAGGTGCGCGTGCACCACGTGCGCCACTGGGCGGCGCGCCTGCACGCCCAGGGCCTGGGGCCGCGCAGCATCGCGATCCACCTTGCAGCCTGGCGCGGGCTCTATCGCTGGCTGGGCCGGCAGGGAGTCGTGGCAGCCAATCCGGTCGAGGGGCTGCGTGCCCCGAAGGCTGCAAAGCCGCTGCCCAAGGCGTTGTCGGTGGAGCAGGCGATGGGGCTGGCCGAGCACCGGGCGCCCGCTGACGATGGCGGCCGCGGCCGGCACCATGCCGCGGCGCTGGAGGCGCGCGACCTGTGCATCGTCGAGCTGCTCTACGGTGCCGGCCTGCGCACGGCCGAGCTGCTGGGGCTGGACATGGCCGCCTCGCCCGAGGCCCGCGGCTGGATCGACCGGCCCGGCGCCGAGGCCCATGTCCTGGGCAAGGGCAGCAAGCGGCGCAGCGTGCCGCTGGGTGCACCAGCATTGGCAGCTTTGGCGAACTGGATGGCGCATCGCGCCGCGCTCGTGCGCGACGATGAGCAGGCCTTGTTCGTGAGCCAGCGCGGCACCCGGCTGACCGACACCCAGTTGCGTGTGCGATTGAAGCAACGCGCGATCGCGGCCGGGGTCCCCACGCATGTGCATCCCCACATGCTCAGGCACAGTTTCGCCTCCCATCTGTTGCAGTCCAGCGGGGACCTGAGGGCGGTGCAGGAGTTGCTCGGCCACGCCAACATCACGACGACACAGATCTATACGAAGCTCGACTTCCAGCATCTGGCCAAGGCCTACGACGCGGCGCACCCGCGGGCCAAGCGGCGCTGAGCAGGAAGCGGCGGTATCGGTCTTGGCGTGCGCCGCGCCGGTGCAGGTATCGATCCTGCTAGATCCGACAAATACAGAAACAGAAGTAAGTCGCGAGGGAAGAGGCCCATGCTGAAGATTGCGCTGATCTACGTGCACCTGTTGTCCACCTGCGTGGCCATCGGGATGATCGCCCTGACCGACCTGCGCCTGCTGGGCCGCGTGTTCGGCACCCGGGTCGTCATCCCCACGCCGTCGAGGCTGGAGACGCGGGCCATCATGCTGGCCCTGCTGGTGCTCTATGCCACCGGCGCCGGGCTCGTCGCCCTCGGCCTGGCCGAACGCGCCGACTACCTGACGAACCAGAAGCTGCAGGCCAAGCTGGTGCTGGTGGCGCTGCTGACGGCCAATGCCTTCGTGCTGCACCAGGTGATCTTCCCGCTGCTGGAACGCCGCGCCCCGGTGGCGCACTGGACCGCCGGCGAGCGCTGGCAGGTGGCGGCCTCGGTGGGCCTGTCCAACAGCCTGTGGCTGTACTGCGCCTTCCTGGGCATCGCCCGTCCCTGGAACTACACGATGCCGCTGGGGCAGGTGCTGGCCATCGCACCGGTGCTGTGGCTGATGGTCGCCGCGTCGGTGCGTTTCGCACTCGCGGTGGCGGCGCGCGACGAGCCCCAGGCGCGCGGCGACTGGATCGATTCGGTCAAGTCCAGCCTGGGCGGCTACCGGCACGACTTCGAGCACAGCTCGGTCCTCGGCACCTGAGCGCGTCCGGGTCGATGGGCGGGCGCGGCGACAATCCGCGCATGAAAACCATCCGCCTGCGCCCCGGCAAGGAGCGCTCCCTCCTGCGCCGCCATCCCTGGGTCTTCCAAGGCAGCATCGCCAAGGGCGGCGGCGACGTCGGCGAGACGGTGCGCGTCGAGTCCGATGAAGGCCGCTTCCTGGCCTGGGCCGCGTTCAGCCCGCAATCGCAGATCCGCGCCCGTGCCTGGAGCTTCGACGAGGCCGAACGCATCGATGCCGATTTCTTCGCCCGCCGCATCCAGCGCGCGCTGGACCTGCGCCGCCGCCTCGCCCCCGACAGCGACGGCATCCGGCTGGTCCACGGCGAGGCCGACGGCCTGCCCGGGCTGATCGTCGACCGCTACGCCGGCACGCTCAGCGTGCAGTTCCTGGCTGCGGGCACCGAGCGCTGGAAGGACGTCATCGCCGATGCGCTGCTCGCGGCCACGGGTTTGCAGCGCTTGTACGAGCGCTCCGACTCCGGCGTGCGCGGCCTCGAGGGGCTGGCGCCGCGATCCGGCTGGCTGCGCGGCAGCGGCGAGACCGAACTCACCATCCGCGAGCACGGCTGGCAGCTGACCCTGGACGTGGCCGAGGGTCACAAGACCGGCTACTACCTGGACCAGCGCGACAACCGTGCGCTGTTCGCCGACGTGGTGCGCCAGCTCGGCTGCAAGCGGGTGCTCAACTGCTACAGCTACACCGGCGGTTTCTCGGTGGCCGCGCTGGCCGGCGGCGCGAGCGAGGTCTGGAGCGTCGATTCGTCAGCCCCCGCGCTGGCCCGCGCCCAGCGCCATGTCGAGCTGAACGCAGCCTCGCTGGCCTTCGACCCGTCGGCCCACCGCGCGGTGGACGCCGACGTCAACGCGACGCTGCGCAATCTGCTGAAGGAAGGACGCAGCTTCGACGCCATCGTGCTCGACCCGCCGAAGTTCGCACCCAGTGCGGCCCACGCGGACCGCGCCTCGCGCGCGTACAAGGACATCAACCGTCTGGCCTTCAAGCTGCTGGCGCCGGGCGGTGCGCTGCTGACCTTCTCCTGCTCGGGCGGCATCGGCGCGGAGCTCTTCCACAAGATCGTGGCCGGTGCCGGCATGGACGCGGAGGTCGACGGCTACCTGCTCAAGCGCCTGGAGGCCGCGCCCGACCATCCCACCACGGTCAGCTTCCCGGAAGGCGAGTACCTCAAGGGGCTCTACATCCTGAAGACTGCGTGATGTCGAGAGACAGCACCCGCGATCGCGGGGTGGGTTTAACAAGTTGATACCAACTGTGTGGCAAACCTAGGGGTTCCCGCAAAGAGGGCGGGCAGGGATTTCGCACGCGGAGTGTTACGGTCTCCCACCATTCAACGCTGGCTAACGACCACCGACACCATGTTCTCCCGTCCCCGGGTGAGGATCCATGCAGACTGGATGCGCACCTTAGGTTTGATCGGTCTGCTTGCGGCGGCGCCCGCCGCCTGGGCCATCCAGGCGAACTTCATCCCCACCGTGTCGTCGCTGGACGACCCGGCGCACCACCTGGTGTCGCCCGGCTTCGGGCTCGATGCGGTCGGTCAGCTGTCGATCGGCGCGGGCGGCAGTGCCGGCACCTGCTCGGGCACGCTGCTGTCTTCCGGCATGCACGTGCTGACCTCCGCCCATTGCGTGGCCGGCACCGGCCTCACGCCGATGGTCTCGGAGATCACCGTCACCTTCAACGACATCAACGGCACGCAGGTCACCGTCACC
>SCTQ01000086.1 GCA_004322345.1 Aquabacterium sp.
CGAGCACCGCAGGGCATCGCCCGTGACCACGGGCGACGAGGACGTCGGGGTGTGTTCTTTGCCTACTTTCTTGCACAAGCAAGAAAGTAGGTCGGCCGCCGGGCCGAAACCCCGGCGCAGGGCACTCAAGTCGAACGGGACAAGAGCAAAACAAACCAGAGCATCAGGAGGCATCGAAAACCTCCCGCGGAGAAGAAGCACCACCCCATCGCCGCCCCAGCCGATCAAACCCCAGATAGATCACCGGCGTCGTGAACAGCGTCAACACCTGCGACACCACCAGCCCGCCAAAGATCGCCAGCCCAAGAGGACGACGCAGCTCGGCACCCTCGCCCCACCCGAACATCAACGGCAACGCCGCAAACAACGCCGCCAAGGTCGTCATCAGGATCGGCCGGAACCGCAGCAACGCCGCCTGGTGGATCGCCTCACGAGCGGACTTGCCCTGCGACCGCTCCGCATCGATCGCGAAGTCGATCATCATGATCGCGTTCTTCTTGACGATGCCGATCAGCAGGATGATCCCGATGATCCCGATCACCCCCAGCCCGTTGCCGCTGACCATCAGCGCCAGCAGTGCGCCGACCCCGGCCGAAGGCAGCGTGGACAGGATCGTCAGCGGATGGATGTAGCTCTCGTAGAGCACCCCCAGCACGATGTAGACGCACACCACCGCCGCCAGGATCAGCCACAGCTGGTTGGACAGCGAGTTCTCGAAGGCGCCCGCGGCGCCCAGGAAGCGCAGCGTCAGGCTGGAGGGCAGCCCGATGTCCTTCGCCGCGGCGCGGATCGCATCCACCGAGTGGCCCAGCGAGCTGCCCGGCGCGGTGTCGAAGCCGATGGTGGTCGCCGGGTACTGGGCCACATGGGTGATCTGCAGCGGCGCCGGCTCCTCGCGGATGGTGGCGAAGGCCGACAACGGCGTCGCGGTGCCCGACCCCGTCTTCAGGTGCAGCAGGCCCAGCGACTGCGGCGTGGTCAGCAGGTCGGGACGGGCCTCCAGGATCACACGGTACTGGTTGGTCTCGGTGAAGATGGTGGAGACGATGCGCTGGCCGAAGGCGCTGTAGAGCGCGTCGTCCACGCTGGCGGCGCTGATGGACAGGCGCGAGGCCGTGTCGCGGTCGATGTCGATGAAGGCGGCCAGGCCCTCGGCGCCGGCGTCGGTGGTCGCGTTGCGCACGCTGTCCAGCGTGCGCATGCGCTCGACCAGCTTGTTGGCCCACAGCGCGACGGTGGCGGTGTCCACGCCTTCCAGCGAGACGCGGAACTCCGTGGGGCCGGTCTCGGCGTCGATGGTCAGGTCCTGCGTGGGCTGCAGGTACAGCGCCACGCCGGCGACCTGCTGCTGCACGCGCTGGCGCAGGCGTTCCATCACCTCGGCCTGGCTGTCGCGGTCGCGCTTGAGGTTGATCAACATGCGGCCGGTGTTGAGCATGGTGTTGTTGGCCGCGTCCACGCCGACGAAGGCGCTGACGCTTTCCACCGCCGGGTCGTCCTGGATCGCGCGTGCGGCGGCCTGCTGCAGTTCGGCCATGCGCGCGTAGGAAACGTCCTGGGCCGCCTGCACGCGGGCCTGCAGCTGCCCGGTGTCCTGGGTCGGGAACAGGCCCTTGGGGATGGCGACGTAGAGCAGCACGGTCAGCACCAGCGTGCCCAGGGCCACCAGCAGCGTCGCGCCCTGGCGCGCCAGCACCCAGGTCAGCCAGACGTCGTAGCGCGCGATCACGCGGTCGAAGAAGGCCTGGGTCTTGCGGGCCAGCGCCGAGTCCGTGTGCTCGTGTCCGGTCAGCCAGCGCGCGGACATCATCGGCACCAGGGTCAGCGAGACCACGGCCGAGATCAGGATGGTGATCGCCAGCGTGACGGCGAACTCGCGGAACAGGCGGCCCACCACGTCGCCCATGAACAGCAGCGGGATCAGCACGGCGATCAGCGACACCGTCAGCGAGATGATGGTGAAGCCGATCTGCGTGGCGCCCTTCAGCGCGGCGGCGAAGGGCGGCTCGCCTTCCTCCAGGTAGCGTGCGATGTTTTCGATCATGACGATCGCGTCATCGACGACGAAGCCCGTGGCGATCGTCAGCGCCATCAGGCTGAGGTTGTTCAGGCTGTAGCCCAGCAGGTACATCGCGCCGCAGGTGCCGATCAGCGAGATGGGCACCGCCAGGCTGGCGATGAGGGTGGCGCGCAGGCTGTGCAGGAAGAAGAAGATCACCAGCACCACCATGGCCACGGCCAGCAGCAGCTCCATCTGCACGTGCTCCACCGAGGCGCGGATGCCGGTGGTGCGGTCGCTGAGCACATCCACCTGCAGCGCGCCGGGCAGCGAGGCCGTCAGGTCCGGCAGCCGCTGCTTGATGGCGTCCACCGTGGCGATCACGTTGGCGCCGGGCTGGCGCTGCACGTTGAGCACGATGGCGGGCTTGATGTCGATGGTGCCGTCGTTCTTGACCGTCGCCCACGCACCCAGCTTCGTGTTCTCGGCGCTGTCGACGACCTGCGCTACGTCGCTCATGCGCACCGGCGCGTCGTTCTTGTAGGTGACGATCAGCTTCCTGTAGTCGTCGGCGGTCAGCAGCTGGTCGTTGGCGTTGATGCTGTAGGAGCGCTTCGGCCCGTCGAAGCTGCCCTTTGCCGCATTGGCGTTGGCGTTGGCGATGGCGGTGCGCAGCGTGTCGATGCCGATGCCGTAGGAGGCCAGGGCCTGGGTGTCGGCCTGGATGCGCACGGCGGGGCGCTGGCCACCGGACAGCGACACGAGGCCGACGCCCGAGACCTGGCTGATCTTCTGCGCCAGCCGCGTGTTGACGAGGTTCTGCACCTCGGTCAGCGGCAGGGTGTCGGAGCTGACGGCCAGGGTCAGCACCGGCGCGTCGGCCGGGTTGACCTTGGCGTAGACGGGTGGGGCGGGCAGGTCCGCCGGCAGCAGCGAGTTGCCGGCGTTGATGGCGGCCTGCACCTCCTGCTCGGCCACGTCCAGCGTCTCGCCCAGGCCGAACTGCAGCGTGATGATGGACACGCCCGCGGCGCTGGTGGAGCTCATGCGCTCCAGTCCGGCCATCTGGCCGAACTGGCGCTCCAGCGGCGCGGTGACGGTGTTGCTCATCACCTCCGGGCTGGCGCCGGGGTAGAGCGTCTGCACCTGGATGGTCGGGTAGTCCACCTGAGGCAGGGCCGACAGCGGCAGGAACTTGAAGCCGACCAGGCCGGCCAGCACGATGGCGAGCATCAGCAGCGCGGTGGCCACCGGCCGCTGGATGAAGGGGCGCGACGGACTCATGGGTGCCCCTCGCCCGACGGGTACGTCGGGCGGTCCCCCGAGGGGACAGGGCCGGCTTGGGGCGGCCCGGCGCTCGGCCCGTGCCGCCTCCGCCAGCTGGGCAGATCCTGCGCTGTCCTTCGTTCACCGACGCTGGACGCGTGCGCCTTGCCTGCGTCCGTCATCAGCTGCCCTCGGCCTCTGACCCACGGCGGCGTCCATGCCGCGCGCCGGATGCGCCGCCCCACGGCGCCGAAGCGCCATGTGCGCCGGATGCGCCGGATGCGCCGGATGCGCCGGATGCGCCGGATGCGCCGGATGCGCCGGATGCGCCGGATGCGCCGGATGCGCCGGAGGCCGCGCCGCCCGGCCGCCGCCCGGCCTGCTGCACCTTCGCGCCGTCCTTCAGCCGGTCCGCGCCTTCGGTGACCACCTTCTCGCCCGCCTGCAGCCCGGAGGCGACGACGATGCGGTCGTTGGTGGCCGTGCCGCGCCTGACCTGGCGCATGTGCGCCGTGCCGTCGGCGTCCACCACGTAGACGAAGTCGCCTGCCTCGCTGGTGCGCACGGCGGTCACCGGCACGACGACCGCCTGGTCGACGGTGCGCAGTTGCAGGACCACGTTGACGAACTGGTTGGGGAAGAGCCTGCCCTGGGCGTTGGCCAAGCGGGCCTTGCCCTTGACGGTGCCGGTGGTGGTGTCCACCTGGTTGTCCAGGGTCAGGAAGCTGCCGCGGTCCAGCTCGGTGGTGCGGGTGCGGTCGAAGATGGTCACGGGCAGCGTGGCCTTGGCAGCCAGTGCCTGGATCTGCGGCACGAAGTCCTGGGGCACGGTGAACTGCACGTCGATCGGCGTGGTCTGGGTGATGACGGCCACGCCGGTGGTGTCGCTGCTGCTGACGATGTTGCCCGCGTCCACGGTGCGCAGGCCCACGCGGCCAGCCAGCGGCGCGGTGATGCGGGTGTAGCCCAGGTTCAGCCGCGCGGTGCCCTCGGCGGCCTTGTCGGTGACGACGGTGCCCTCGAGCTGCTTGACCAGCGCGGCCTGGGTGTCCACGTCCTGGCGCGCGATGGAGTCCTGCTTCAGCAGGGTCTGGTAGCGCTGCAGGGTGAGCCTGGCGTTCTCCAGCGAGGCCTGGTCGCGCAGGCGGGCGCCCTCGGCTTCCATCAGCGCCAGCTCGAAGGGGCGGGGATCGATGGTGGCCAGCAGCTGGCCCTTGGTGACCAGCTGGCCTTCCTTGAACAGCACCTGGGTCAGCACGCCGGAGACCTGCGGGCGCACGGTCACCGTGGCGGCCGGCGTCACGGTGCCCAGGGCTTCCAGCGTGACCGGCACGTCGGCCAGGGTCGCGGTGGCCACGCCGACGGTGACACCGCTGCGGCCGCCGCGCGCCCCTCCCGGCCCGCCGGGGCCGCCCGGACCGCCCGGCCCCATGGCCGGCATGCCGCCACCGCCTTCGGCCTGCGGCCGGTGCGTGAGGTACCAGGCCAGGCCGCCCAGCAGCGCCAGACCGGCGATGGCGACCACGCTGCCCAGCCAGCGTCGCGGCCGCGTCGCCGGCACGGTGTTGGCGGATGACGGTTGCGCAGGATCGGCAGGATTCATGGATGCAGGCGCCGCATGACGGCAGGTGTTTTTATGGGGAAACGCTGGGGCGTGTCACCAGCGCGCGGCGATGCTAACGCCCCGATACATACGCCCGCGCGAAGCAACGTAAAGGTGACGTAGTCATCTGTTGGCCCGTGCATATCGACATGCGGATCGCAGCTCATGGCCCGTGCGATATGCGCGCGCCCGGATAATTCGCCGATGACCCCCCCCGATCCCAAGGTCCCGCCCGCCGGCGACGACGCACTCTCCTTCAGCCGCCTGCCGCTGAGTCCCGCTGCCCTCGCCAACCTGGAGCGCCTGGGCTACCTGCAGATGACGCCCATCCAGGCCGCGGCCCTGCCCCTGGCCCTGGCCGGGCAGGACCTGATCGCCCAGGCCAAGACCGGCTCGGGCAAGACGGCCGCCTTCGGGCTGGCGCTGCTGGCCCGGCTGGACCTGGGCCGCTTCGAGGTCCAGTCCCTGGTGCTGTGCCCCACGCGCGAGCTGGCCGACCAGGTCACCCAGGAGATCCGCCGCCTGGCCCGGGCCGAGGACAACATCAAGGCCGTCACCCTGTGCGGCGGTGTGCCGATGCGCAACCAGCTCACCAGCCTGGAGCACGGTGCGCACGTCGTCGTCGGCACGCCGGGGCGCATCCTGGACCACCTGGAGCGCGGCAGCCTGTCGCTGGCGGCGCTGAACACCCTGGTGCTGGACGAGGCCGATCGCATGCTGGACATGGGCTTCTTCGACGACATCGTCGCCGTCGCGAAGCAGTGCCCTTCGGCGCGCCAGACCCTGCTGTTCTCGGCCACCTATCCCGAGGGCATCGCCAAGCTCAGCCAGCAGTTCATGCGCAAGCCGCAGGAGATCAAGGTGGCCGTGCGCCACGCGGCCACCCAGATCCGCCAGCGCTGGTACGAGGTGCGCGACGAGGATCGCCTGCACACGGTGCAGCAGATCCTGCAGCGCTTCCGCCCGGCCAGCACCCTGGCCTTCTGCAACACCAAGCAGCAGTGCCGCGACCTGGTGGACGTGCTGGCCGCCGGCGGCATCGAGGCCCTGGCCCTGCACGGCGACCTGGAGCAACGCGACCGCGACCAGGTGCTGATCCAGTTCGCCAACCGAAGCTGCTCGGTGCTGGTGGCCACCGACGTGGCCGCGCGCGGCCTGGACATCGCCGACCTGGAGGCCGTGGTCAACGTCGACGTCACGCCCGACACCGAGATCCACGTGCACCGCATCGGCCGCACCGGCCGCGCCGGGCGCGAGGGGCTGGTGTTCAACCTCGCCAGCCTCGACGAGATGGGCCGCGTGGGCAACATCGAACTCGCGCAAGGCACGGGCGACACGAAATGGGAGCCGCTGTCCGCGCTGGAGGGCGGCGACGCCGCCGGGCAGGCGCTGCTGCCGCCGATGGTCACGCTGCAGATCCTGGGCGGGCGCAAGGAGAAGATCCGCCCCGGCGACGTGCTGGGCGCGCTGACCGGCGAGGCGGGCTTCGACGGCGCGCAGATCGGCAAGATCAACGTCACCGACTTCCACACCTACGTCGCGGTGGAGCGCGGCATCGCGCGCGAGGCGGTCAAGCGCCTGAACGCCGGCAAGGTGAAGGGCAAGAAGGTGAAGGCCCGGCTCTTGAGCGAAGCCGGCAAAGGCTGACGCTCAGCGCTGGTCGGCGTGCGGGCCTGCCCGCGTGACCTGCGCAGCGGGGGCAACGTATTTCAAGTGTCCCAGATACGTCAGCGGCTGCACTATCGAGATCGACGGCACGTCGCCCTCGCGCATGTGCAGGATGTCGGCCGGGCTGACCCAGCGCGGGTCGGCCGTGGTGATGGGCACGCCGGCCTGGCGGTAGGCCTCCATCACCAGCTGCGAGCAGAAGAAGCGTTCGTTGCTGCTGGCGCCCAGCTGGATGCGGGCGACGCCGCGCACGCAGAAGTCGCGTACGCCCGAGGGCACCAGCGGCAGCTCGCACAGCCGGCGCTGCAGCGAGAAGGGCGCGTGCAGCATCACGCCGACGTGGCTGTAGCGCGTACCGACCTTGTCCAGCGCGAAGCTGCGCACGCGGGCGGCGGCCTGGGCGTCCAGCGCGGGATGGCGGAAGGCGACCACCACGGATTCCTCGGCCAGCACCTCGTCCAGGCTGCGGCGGCGCACGCCTTCGCCGACGGCCTCGACCACGTCGCCGTCGCCGGCGTAGAGCGCGGCGTGGCTCACCGGGGCCAGGGTGGCCAGCCGGATGCCGATGGACGTCAGGCCGTTGGCGGCCGTCAGCAGGATGTCGCCGGGCAGCAGCTCGGCGGCCGGCACGAAGCGCCCGCCGTTGGTCGGCTCCAGGGCCGGGTTCTGGAAGCTGACGTGGGGCAGGCCGGTGGGCAGCGGCAGCAGGGCGTCGGTGGCCGGCGCCGGTGCGACCTGGGTGGCGCAGCCGGCGATCAGGGCGGCGGCTGCTGCGAGCGCGAGGCGAGTGGGACGGGGCATGGACAACGGCGAAAGCGGCCCGCAAGCCTAAGGCAAACGGCCGCGCTCGCCAGCCCCTGGTTGCGGCGTGTAATCGATGGCTGACAGCCTTCACCGGCGCCTGCCGACTGCTGATGCGAGGCGGTTTTCCCTAGCATGGGTCTCAACCCAGCCGCGCGTGCCAAGAAGACCGGGGCCGCCTTTGCGAGCCCCGCCTGCGACCGGCCCCGTGACCGGCTCGCCTGCGCGTGGCACCTGCCGCACCACAGGACCCCCATGAAAAAACCTGCCCACAAGCTGGCCAGCCGCGCGAGCACCGTCGCTGACGGTTCGCCCTCCGCACGCGCCGCTGCACGCAACACCTCCAGCCGCCCTGCCGCGCCGATCGGCGAGGGGAGCACCGACCCGCTGGCGCGCCAGGCCGCCGACATCCAGCGCCTGGCCGCCGCGGTGCCGGCCAACCCGCTGAAGCCCAAGGAGACGGGCTACCGCAACGCCGTCTCGCCCTCGGCCGGCAAGCCGGTCAAGCCGCCTTCGGCCCAGGCCACCGCCAGCACGCTCAGCGAGACCAACGTCTCGGCCAAGACGGGCGCGCGCCCCAACGCGGGCGCTGCGCCGCAGAACGCCAGCCTGGACCGCGTGCGCACCAGCGGCGACGGCCAGGTGCTGACGACCAACCAGGGCGTGCGCATCGCCGACAACCAGAACTCGCTGAAGGCCGGCCTGCGCGGGCCGACGCTGCTGGAAGACTTCATCCTGCGCGAGAAGATCACCCACTTCGACCACGAGCGCATCCCCGAGCGCATCGTGCACGCGCGCGGCTCGGCGGCGCACGGCTACTTCGAGTCCTACGGCGACCTCAGCCGCTACACACGCGCCGCGCCGTTCGCCGAAGCCGGCAAGGTCACGCCCGTCTTCGTGCGCTTCTCCACCGTCGCGGGTGAGCGGGGATCCGTCGACACCGCGCGCGACGTGCGCGGCTTCGCGGTGAAGTTCTATACCGACGAAGGCAACTGGGACCTGGTGGGCAACAACATCCCGGTCTTCTTCATCCAGGACGCGATGAAGTTCCCGGACCTGGTCCACGCGGTCAAGCCCGAGCCGCACAACGGCATTCCGCAGGCGGCTTCGGCCCACGACACCTTCTGGGACTTCGTCTCGCTGATGCCCGAGTCCACCCACATGCTGATGTGGGCCATGTCCGACCGCGCCATCCCGCGCAGCCTGCGCACCATGCAGGGCTTCGGCGTGCACACCTTCCGCCTGGTCAACGAGCAGGGCGACTCGGTCTTCTGCAAGTTCCACTGGAAGCCGAAGCTGGGCACGCACTCGCTGGTGTGGGACGAGGCGGTGAAGATCTCCGGCGCCGACCCGGACTTCCATCGCCGCGACCTGTGGGAGGCCATCGAGGCCGGCGAGTATCCCGAGTGGGAGCTGGGGCTCCAGATCTTCAGCGAGGAGCAGGCCGACGGCTTCAGCTTCGACGTGCTGGACGCGACCAAGCTCATTCCCGAGGAACTGGTGCCGGTCACGCCCGTGGGCCGCATGGTGCTGGATCGCAACCCGGACAACTTCTTCGCCGAGACCGAGCAGGTGGCCTTCTGCGCCGCCCACGTGATCCCGGGCATCGACTTCAGCAACGACCCGCTGCTGGCCGGCCGCATCCACTCGTATGTCGACACCCAGATCACGCGCCTGGG
The DNA here is from genome assembly GCA_004322345.1 of Aquabacterium sp. Taxonomy (GTDB): domain Bacteria; phylum Pseudomonadota; class Gammaproteobacteria; order Burkholderiales; family Burkholderiaceae_C; genus Aquabacterium. Next base: position 9,017 of record SCTQ01000086.1, read on the forward strand.
CGGCGCCAACTTCCACGAGATCCCGATCAACGCGCCGCTGGCGCCGGTGCACAACAACCAGCGCGACGGCCTGCACCGACAGGCCATCCCGCGCGGGCGCGTGGCCTACGAGCCCAATTCGCTGGGCGGCGGTTGTCCCTTCCAGGCCGGGGCCAAGGGTTTCGTTTCCTTCCCCCAGCCTGTGCTCGAGGACAAGGTGCGCGGCAAGCCCGAGAAGTTCGCCGAGCACTACCAGCAGGCCACGCTCTTTTGGGAAAGCCAGACGCCGCCGGAGCGGGCCCACATCGCCGCGGCCTTCCGCTTCGAGCTGAGCAAGGTGACGGTGCCGGCGATCCGCCAGCGCATGGTCGCGGGCCTGCGCAACGTGTCCGAGGACCTGGCCGGCCTGGTGGCCGCCGGCCTGGGCATGGACCTGCCCGAGCCGCTGCCGCGTGCCATCGAGAACCCTCTGCCGTCGGAGGTGAAGGCCTCGGCCGCGTTGTCCCTGACCGCGCTGCCCGGCGACGGCGGCGTGCGCACACGGCGCATCGCGATCCTGGTGGCCGACGGCGTGGATGGCTCGTCGGTCGTGGCGGCCCAGGAGGCCTTGCTGGCGGCCGGCGCCGTGCCGCGCTTGGTGGGCAAGCGCATCGGCGCGGTCAAGCCCGCCAAGGGGGCGACCCTGCAAGCCGATGCGTCGATGGAAAACTCGCCCGCGGTGCTCTTCGACGCCCTGGTGCTGCCCGACGGCGAGGCGGCAGTGGCGGCGCTGGCGCGCGACGGACAGACCGCCGAGTTCATCGTCAACCAGTATCGGCACTGCAAGCCCATCCTCGCCGTGGGCGCGGCCACGCAGCTCCTGGACCAGGCGGGTGTCTCACCGACCCTGCCCAACGGGGATGCGGACGACGGCCTGCTGGTGGCCGCCGCCGGCGGGACGGGGCACGTGCTGCCCGCCTTCATCGAGGCCGTGGCCAGGCACCGGCACTTCGCTCGCGAGAGCGATCCGCCGATGGTCTGACGGCAGGGGTGCAAAGGAGTACCACCATGAACCTGCAACGCCAGTTCGGGCGCCCCCCCCATGCGTCGGCCGCGCGCGGGCCGTTCTTCATCGTGCTCAACGCCGGCTCCGGCAGCGACGACGCCCGGGCCGTGCGCGAGGCCATCGAGCATGCCTTCCTCGACGCCGGCCGCCAGCACACGCTGCTGCTGGTGGAACAGCCCGGCAAGCTGTCCGAGCAGGCGCGCCGCGCCGTCTTCCAGGCGCGTGCCACCAACGGCGTGGTGGTGGCTGCCGGCGGCGACGGCACGATCAACACCGTGGCCGCGGCCGCGCTGGAGCATGGCCTGCCCTTCGGCGTGATCCCCCAGGGCACCTTCAACTACTTCAGCCGCACCCACGGCATCCCGGCGGACGTGGAGGAGGCCGTGCAGGTGCTGGTGCATGCGCCGCCGCAGCCGGTGCAGGTGGGCGTGGTCAACGAACACCTCTTCCTCGTCAACGCCAGCCTGGGCCTGTACCCGCAGCTGCTGGAAGACCGCGAGGCCTACAAGCAGCAGTTCGGCCGCAGCCGGCTGGTGGCGCTGTTCGCGGCGCTGGCCACCATCGTGCGCGAGCATCGGCCGCTGCGCATCCGCCTGGAAAGCAACGGCCGCACCGTGACCCTGCGCACGCCCACGCTGTTCGTCGGCAACAACCGCCTGCAGCTGGAGCAGATCGGCATCCCACAGGCATCGGTGGTGGAGCAGGGCTGGCTGGCCGCGCTGGCGCTCAAGCCGGTGCACACCCACACGCTGCTGTGGCTGATGCTGCGCGGTGCGCTGGGTCAGCTGGGCGGCGCCAACCAGGTCACCGGGTTCGCCACCCGTACGCTGACCGTGCGCCCCCTGTCGCTGGGCCTGCGGCGGATCAAGGTGGCCACCGACGGCGAGACTATCTGGCTCAAGCCGCCCATCGAGTTCCGCGTCGCGGACAAGCCGCTGATGCTGATCAAGCCGCTGCCGGCCCAGCCATGAACGGCGAGCACGCCCGCGGGCGCCTGGTGTTGCAGCTGTCCGACCCGCACTTCGGCACCGAGCAGCCGGCTGTCGTGGAGGCCCTGCAGCGCCTGGTCGCCAAGCTCGTGCCCGACCTCGTCGTGCTCTCGGGCGACATCACGCAGCGTGCCACCGCCGCGCAGTTCGAGGCGGCCAGCCGCTTCACCTCGGGCCTGAACGCACCGGTGCTGGTGGTGCCGGGCAACCACGACATCCCGTTGCTCAACCTGGGGCTGCGCATGCTGGCTCCCTATGCGCGCCATCGCCGGGCCTTCGGCGCCGAGCTGGAGCCCAGCTACGAGACGCCCGAGCTGTTGGTGCTGGGCGTCAACACCACGCGGGCCTGGCGGCACAAGGACGGCGAGGTCTCGGCCGCCCAGGTCGAACGCGTGGCGCAGCGCCTGCGCGGGGCCGCGTCCGGGCAGCTGCGCATCGTCGTCACCCACCAACCGGTGGCGGTGACGCTGGAGCGCGACCAGGCCAACCTGCTGCACGGCGCCGGCGCCGCGGTGCGCAGCTGGTCCGAGGCCGGCGCCGACCTCATCCTCGGCGGCCACATCCATCTGCCTTACGTGCTGGCCCTGCACGAGCTGACCCCCGGCTTGGCGCGCCGCATCTGGGCCGTGCAGGCCGGCACCGCGCTGTCCTCGCGCGTGCGCCACGAGGCGCCCAACTCGGTCAACCTGATCCGCTGCGAGCCGCAGGGCCAGGCGCGCTGCACCGTGGAGCGCTGGGACTGGGTGGCCGCGGCGCGCAGCTTCATGGCCGTGTCGCGCCACGAGCTGAGGCTGGAGCGGCCGCCTGCGCATGGATCGCAGCCCTTGCCGATTGGGGGCTATCCCGGCACGCCCGGGCAGGTCGTGCAGGGGTGGTTCAGATAGGATGGTCCGCAGCCGGGAATTCCTGCCCAGCCGATGGCCCACTCCACTCCAACCAGCCCCGCCGCCCCCCCGATGCCCGCTCCCGAAGAAGCGGGTGAGCTCACTCCTGAGCAGCAGCACGACCTGCGCCGCCGCGGGCTGCTGGAGCTGTCGCGCCGCACCAGCGCCGGCGTGTTCATGTACGCGGTGGCCTGGATGATCGTCTGCCAGGGCGGCGCCTTCTTCCAGCAGCATCGCCGCTTCGCGCTGGCCAATGCGGGGGGGCTGCTGGCGGTCGGCATCCTGCGCTTCGCGCTGCACCGGCGCTTCGCCGTGCTGCTGGAGCGCGACATGCGACGCTGGGTGCTGGCCTACTACTCGCTGGTCTTCTGCCACGCCGTGCACTGGGGCAGCCTGCTGGCGTTGAGCGTGACCTGGGGCGAGGCCGCGGCCATCCGGCCCTTCATGGTGCCGATGAGCGTGGCCATCATCATGGCCGGCATCATCGTCGTGGCCATCGATCCCTTCCTCGCGCGCTGCTATCCGATCGCGGCGATCGCGCCGGTGGTCGTCCTCCTGATGCTGAACCTCAACGCCGCCAACGCGGTGTTCGCAGCGCTGGGCACGGCCTTCATGGCCTACGCCTGGATGATCTCGCGCGTGCTGCGCAACGACTACTGGAACGGCCAGCGCGCCCGCGCGCTGCTGGAGAACCGGGCCCGCGAGCTGGAACAGGTCAGCCTGACCGACGCGCTCACCCAGGTTCCCAACCGCCTCTACCTGGACCGCCGCCTGCCGGTGGAGTGGCTGCAGGCACGGCGCCACAAGCGGCCGCTGGCCGTGGCCCTCGTGGACCTGGACCACTTCAAGCGCCTGAACGACACCTACGGCCATCCCTTCGGCGACCGTTGCCTGCGCGAGGCCGCCGCCACCTTGCGCGCCCAGCTGTTGCGGCCGTCGGACATGGTGGCGCGTTATGGCGGCGAAGAGTTCGTCGTGCTGATGCCCGACACCGACCTGGCCGGCGCCACCGCGGTGGCCGAGCGCCTGCGCGAGCAGGTGGCCGCCCGCTCGCTGCTGCACGAGGGCCAGCCCGTGCGCATCGCCTGCAGCATCGGCGTGGCGGCCTGCATGCCATCCTCGCCCGACGGCGCGCAGCGCCTGGTCAAGCGTGCCGACGAGGCGCTCTACCAGGCCAAGGCCGACGGCCGCAACCGTGTGGTCGCGCTGGCGCACGAGGGCACATGAGCCACGGCGGCGGGGATTCTTGGCTGCGCTTCGCCCAATGGGCCGGCGTGAACGCGCTGCCCGGCTTCCTGCTGGCACTGGCGGCCGTGATGGCGCTGTCCTGGCTGGGCTGGCAGCTGCTGCGCCGCGTGGCCTGGCACAGCCCCGCCAGCAGCCTGCCGCCGGGCGCGTTCCTGCTGCTGCGCCTGGGCCTGGGTTTCGTCATCTTGCTGGCCTGTGCCGCGCTCTTCACCGAGATCGCCGAGGAACTGGGCGATGGCGAGCGACTGGGCGCGCTCGACCAGGCCTTCACCGATGCGCTGGCCTCCAGCGTGCCGCTGCTGGCGCTGGAGGCCTTCGCGCGGGTCACGCGGCTGGGCGATGCCTGGACGCAGACGGGCATCTGCATCGTCGTCGCGCTGGTGCTGCTGTGGCTGCGCCGCTGGTGGCTCGCACTGGGCTGGGTGGTCGCAGTGGCGGGCAACGGCCTGCTCAACAGCACGCTCAAGGGCATCTTCGCCCGCGTGCGGCCGCTGCACGACCATGGCCTCGTGCTGGCCGATGGCTGGAGCTTCCCTAGCGGCCACAGCTCGGGCTCGGTGGTGGTGTGGGGGATGCTGGCTTATCTGCTGGTGCGCAGCCTGCCGATGCGCTGGCATGCGCCGGCGGTGATGGTGGCCGCCGCGCTGGCCTTCACGACGGGCTGCAGCCGCGTCTTCCTGCAGGTGCATTTCGCCAGCGACGTGCTGGCGGGCTTCGCGTCGGGTACGGCGTGGTTGCTGGTTTGCGTGGTCAGCATCGAGATGACGCGCCACTACCGCCGCCGCGCCGGCAAAGGCGCAGCGGCCGCCTGAAGCTCAGGCTTTGCGGGCGCGGCGCGCGGCGCCCGCTGCTGCCAGGCCGAGCGCGCACAGGATCAGGCTGTCCGGCTCGGGCACGGCGCTGACCGACACCGAGGTGACGCCGAAGCTCACGCTGCCGCAGGGCACGCGCGTCTCGTTGGCGCACCCGGCCAGGACCGAGCTGAGGGAGGTGTCCAGCAGCTTGCCGTCGTGCACCGCCTGCGCCAGCTGGGTGGCGGCAGGCAAGGCGTTGCCCGACAGGCCCGCGAAGGTGCCGGGGACGAAGCCCAGGATCGTGGTGAGGTTCACCAGCGTGCCGGGGTCGTCGCCTTGGGCGCTGGACAGGCTGAGCATCGCGTAGAAGCTGTCCGGATGGCCGACCGGGAAGAAATTGGTGCCGCCCGCACTGGTGTAGGCGGCGGCGCCGTCGGTGGTGGCCAGGTTGGCCGAGAGGGCCGTCCCGCCGGAGGCGAGGTCGAGCACCAGGGTCGCGGTGTAGCC
>SCTQ01000087.1 GCA_004322345.1 Aquabacterium sp.
CAGGCGCACGCGCTCGGCGTTCATCGGATCCAGGTAGCGGCCCAGCACCGCGTGGATCAGGGCTTCCTTGCCGCCGAAGTGATAGTTGACGGCAGCCAGGTTGACGTCGGCGGCGGACGTGACCTGGCGCATCGACATCGCGTCGTAGCCGCCCTCGATGAACAGGGCTTCGGCCGCATCGAGGATGCGTGTCTTGGTGTCCGCGGGGGTCGAGCTGTTGACCGAACGCAAGGCCATGTACGGGCGCTCCGAAGCAGGCGCAAAAAAAACTTGGATGAAGGCAGTCGGCATCCGGGCCGCCCGCCGCTTTCGCGGCACCCGGCAAACCGCTGCGCCGCAGCAAACGTTGTTTTGAAACAGCCGTTTGATTCAAACGCCCGTATGGTAACGGCTGATACCTGCTTTGCAACCCTTGCCCCTTCGCCGCACACAGGACTCGGGGGGCGTTTGCCTCTCGCCTGACGAATACGTCACGCGATTTCCCCAGAGAAACGCGATCCGGCTGGGGGCGGCCCGCCGTGCGGCCCGCCTGGCCGGACTCAGCCGGACGGCCGTTCGCACAGGCGCGTGCGTCGGCCTGCGGTGGCCGGAAATGCAGCTTCTGGCGCGTTCGGAAAGCGCCCGCAGTCACAATCGCCCAGCCTTCCAGAACCACGAGCCGGAGCCCCGCCATGTCGCTGATCTACTACCTCACCCACGTCCAGTTCGAAGCCGGCGCGATCAAGCTGCTGGCGCAGGAGTGCGAACGCGTGGGCATCCGGCGCCCGCTGGTGGTGACCGACGCCGGCGTGCGCGCCGCGGGCCTGACGCAGAAGGCGATCGACGCGCTGGGCGGCTTGCCGCACGCCGTCTTCGACCAGACCCCGCCCAACCCGACCGAGGCCGCCGTGCGCGCCGCCGTCGAGGTCTGGCAGGCCCAGGGCTGCGACGGGCTGGTGGCCATCGGCGGTGGCTCCAGCATCGACCTGGCCAAGGGCGTCGCCATCGCCGCCACCCACCCCGGACCGCTGAAGACCTACGCCACCATCGAAGGCGGCTCGCCGAAGATCACCACGGCCGTGGCCCCGCTGATCGCCATCCCCACCACGGCAGGCACCGGCAGCGAGGTGGCCCGGGGGGCCATCGTCATCGTCGACGACAAGCGCAAGCTGGGCTTCCACTCCTGGAACCTGCTGCCCAAGGCCGCCATCTGCGACCCCGAGCTGACGCTGGGCCTGCCGCCCTTCCTCACCGCCGCCACCGGGATGGACGCCGTGGCCCACTGCATCGAGACCTTCCTCGCCCCGGCCTTCAACCCGCCGGCCGACGGCATCGCGCTGGACGGCCTGGAGCGCGCCTGGGCCCACATCGAGCGCGCCACCCGCGACGGCTCGGACACCGAGGCGCGGCTGAACATGATGAGCGCCTCCATGCAGGGCGCGATGGCCTTCCAGAAGGGCCTGGGCGCGGTGCATTCGCTCAGCCACAGCCTCGGCGGCGTGAACCCCAAGTTGCACCACGGCACCCTGAACGCGATGTTCCTGCCCGCGGTGGTGCGCTTCAACGCCGAGGCCGGGTCGGTGAAGAAGGACCGCCGCCTGGACCGCATGGCCCGCGTAATGGGCCTGTCCTCGGGTGGCGACGTGCCCGAGGCGCTGCGCGAGCTCAATGCCCGCCTGGGCCTGGCCAAGGGCCTGGGCGAGTTGGGCGTCGAGCGCGCCTGGTTCGACCGCATCATCGAAGGTGCGCTGGCCGACCACTGCCACAAGACCAACCCGCGCATCGCCACCGCCGACGAATACCGCGCGTTGCTCGAAGCCTCGATGTGATTCCGCTTGTGACGCGGCCCGCGCGCCGCGTAGGCCCGGGTCGCGCCGCAGGCGAGCCGCCGCCCACGCTCTGTAGGCCGCCCCTGACGGGCGGCCTTACATCGCTGCAAGCGGTGGTTCGATGAGGTAGCGAAGAGTTACCCCCGCGCCCCCGTCGCCACGGGCTTGACGGCGCGGCGCGAGTGTTGCGCTGCATCGACGCGGCCTTCCCGATACCCTCGGGAAATCCCGAAAGCACGCCAGAATCCTGCCCGCGCGGCGCGGGTTCGGGCATGCGTGTTTTTCGCTTTGCAGGCGGGACACATGTTGTTGCCCGGCGGGTTGCCCAGTCGCGAGAGTCCGATCCACGCATGGAACAGCTTGCCTCACCCCCCATCGCCCAGACGCCTGCCGGCAGCAGGACGCGCATCCGCCCGTCCTGGCTGCTGGGACTGCTCGCGCTCGGCTCGGCGGCCGGGAGCCACGCCGCGGACACGATCGACTTCGAGGCGGTCGCGGCGCAAGCCCAGGCCCTGGCCGCCAGGCCCCACGACCCGCACACGCCGCAGGCGCCCGTTCCGGCCGAGCTCGCGGCCCTGAACTACGACCAGACCCGCGACATCCGCTTCAAGCCGGCACGCGCGCTGTGGCGCGCCGACAAGCTGCCCTTCGAGCTGATGTTCTTCCACCTTGGCGGCCACCACCAGGCGCCCGTCCACGTCAGCGAGCTGCTGCCCGGCGGCCGCCCGCGCGAGCTGGCCTACGACGCCGCCGACTTCGACTACGGCCGCAACCGGCTCGACCCCAAGGCCTGGGGCGACATCGGCCACGCCGGCTGGCGCGTCCACTACGCGATCAACCGGCCCGGCTACAAGGACGAGGTGGCCGTCTTCCAGGGCGCGAGCTACTTCCGCGGCATCGGGCGGGACCAGCACTACGGCCTGTCGGCGCGCGGCCTGGCCATCGACACCGTGGGCGCCGGCGCCGAGGAATTCCCGCGCTTCACCCGCTTCTGGATCGAGCGCCCGGCGAAGAACGCCGAGGCCCTGGTGGTGCTTGCGCTGCTGGAGTCGCCGCGCGCCACCGGCGCCTGGCGCTTCGTCATCCGCCCCGGCCGGGAAACGCTGATGGAGGTGCGCATGCGCCTGTTCCTGCGGCAGGGCGTGGCCACGCTCGGCATCGCCCCGCTGACCAGCATGTTCCTGGCCGGCGAGAACCAGCCCGCGGTCGCCGGCTACCGCCCCGAGGTGCACGACTCCGACGGCCTGCTGGTGGCCACCGCCGGCACCGACGGCAAGCCCGACGAATGGCTGTGGCGCCCACTGGTAAACCCGGGCACGACCCTTGCCAGCTCGTTCGCCATGAACAGGCTCCACGGTTTCGGCTTGATGCAACGTGATCGCGTCTTCTCCAGTTACGAAGACACCGAGGCTCGTTACGACAAAAGGCCCAGCGCATGGGTCGAGCCTGTCGGCGACTGGGGCCCCGGCCGCGTTGAACTGGTGCAGCTGAACACGGCCGACGAGACCTTCGACAACATCGTCGCCTACTGGGTGCCCAGGCAGGCACCCGAGCCGGGCAAGCCGCTTGAGCTGTCCTACCGCCTGCATTGGCAGGGCACGCAGGAGCAGCGCCCACCCAAGGGCTGGACCGTGCAGACGCGCAGCGGACGCGGCTACGGCGACCTGCCGGCGGACCAGCAGCAGTACGTCGTCGACTTCGCCGGCCCCGCGCTGGACAAGCTGCCCGCCGGCACCCCCGTGCAGGCCGTGGCCAGCGCCGCACCCGGCAGCGAAATCGTCGACCGCAACGTCTTCAAGAACGACGCCACGGGAACCTGGCGCATGACGCTCAGGATCAGGCGCAACGACCTCAACCGGCCGGTGGAGCTGAGGGCCTACCTTCAGAACGGCCAGGACAAGCTGACAGAAACATGGACACCATTGACCGCTCCCCGCTGATGCCGCCGACGGCGCGCGCCGCGATGCTGGCCCAACCCTGGGTCGGCGCCTTGCGCATGCTGCGCCGTCGCGTGCAGGACACCAGCCGCCGCACGCTGGCCGCCATCCGCCGCCAGCCCCTGCCGCACGAAGCCGTCAACGACAGCGGCTTCGGCTCCAGTTCGGTCTTCCCGCTGAACGTGCCCTGGGGCCACGACCCGGTCTGGATGCGCGCCGCGCGCGAGCGCCGCAGCAGCCTGATGTGGGGCGTGCTGGCCTCGACCGCCTTCGCCACCCTCCTGCTGGCGCAGGCCCAGCCGCTGGACAGCTCGCCCTGGCTGGCCTCGGCCTACTTGGCGCTGTTCGCCCTGCTCTTCGCCTGGGTCAGCGCAGGCTGCTTCACTGCGGTGATGGGCTACGTGGCCCTGCGCCACGGCGACCCGCACAGCCTGACGGCGCGTTCCGTGCAGCATCGAAAGCTCAACGGCTCGGCACGCACGGCGCTGGTCATGCCGATCCGCAACGAGCAGATCGACACCGTCTTCGGCGGCCTGCGAGCGATCTGCGACTCGCTGGCCTCGGGCGAGTACCCCGAGCTGTTCGACATCCACCTGCTGTCCGACACCAGCGACCCCGACATCCGCGTCGCCGAGCTGGCCTCGCTGGCCGAGCTGCGCGCGCAGATGATGGTGGTCAACCCGGCGATGGCCCGGCGCATCCACTACCGCTGGCGCCAGCGCCGAGTCAAGCGCAAGGCCGGCAACATCGCCGACTTCTGCCGCCGCTTCGGCCGCAGCTACCGCTACATGGTGATCCTGGACGCCGACAGCGTGATGAGCGGCGACGCCATCACCAGCCTGGTCAAGCTGATGGAAGCCCACCCCAGCGCCGGCATCATCCAGGCCGCGCCCCACGCCTGCGGCCAGACCACCCTCCACGCCCGCGCCCAGCAGTTCGCCTCGCGGGTGACCGGGCGCCTGTTCACGCAGGGCATGCAGTACTGGCAGCTGGGCGAGTCCCACTACTGGGGCCACAACGCCATCATCCGCGTCGAGCCCTTCATGAAGCATTGCGCGCTGGCCCCGCTGCCCGGCAGCGGCGGGCTGGCCGGGGAGATCCTCTCGCACGATTTCGTCGAGGCAGCGCTGATGCGCCGCGCCGGCTTCCACGTGTGGATCGTCTCCGACCTCAGCGGCAGCTACGAACAATCGCCCCCCGACCTGATCGAGGAACTCACCCGCGACCGCCGCTGGTGCCAGGGCAACCTGCAGAACGCCCGCCTGATCGCCGAGCCCGGCCTGCACCCCGTGCACCGCGTGATGCTGGCCACCGGCGCGATGGCCTATGTGTCGGCGCCGCTGTGGCTGGTCTTCGTCGGCCTGGGGCTGGCGCTGTCCATGACGACGGGGGACTCGTCCGCGGCCCTCGGCAGCAGCGGCCTGTGGGACACCGGCCTGCTGTGGACCGCGATGGTCGCCATGCTGCTGGCCCCGCGCGCGCTGGGCGCCGCGGCCGTGCTGGCGCTGAAGGAAGAAAAGCGCTTCGGCGGCCGCCTGGCCCTGTTCAAGAGCCTGCTGCTGGAGACCGGGCTGTCGGTGTTGCAGGCGCCGGTGCGCATGCTGGCCCACACCAGCTTCGTCGTCAGCGCGTTGACCGGCTGGGCGCTGGAATGGAAGTCTCCGCCGCGGGAAGCCCGCCAGGTGCCCTGGGACACGGCCGTGCGCCGCTTCGCGCCCGGCGCCCTGCTGGCCGCCGGCGCCACCGCCGCGCTGGCCGTCTATGCGCCGGCCTCGCTGCCCATCGCCCTGCCCATCGCCTTGCCGCTGCTGCTGGCCGCCCCGCTGGCCGTCTTCACCAGCCGCAGCGACTGGGGCGAGGCCCTGCGCAAGCGCGGCTGGCTGCTGACGCCCGAGGAATCCTGGGCCCCTGCCGTGCTGCGCAACGCCTGGGCCCAGGCCCGGCACGCCTGGCCGCAGCCGAGCTGGAACGACCTCTTCCACGACAAGAACCTGTTCGACTCCATCTGCCGCCTGGCCCCGCGCCGCGAGACCCGCGGCCTGCGCCGCAGCCTGCGCCGCAGCTGGGTGGACGCCGCACTGGAGCGCGGCATCCAGGCCCTGACGGCCGACCAGCGCATGCACCTGCTCAACGAGCCGCTGCACCTGATCCCCTTGCGCCTGCTGGCGCACCGCCGGCCGGGGATCGAGGATGCGCAGCTGGCTTGATGCCCGTCAGGCAGTGACCAGGGGACGGAAGGTGGCCCGCAGCGCCTCGAAGGTCCGCACCGCGGCGTCGGCGGCGTCTTGATGATCCGCCTGCGGCACGCGTTGCTCCAGCACCTGCCGGAACGCGCGCCAGTTGTCGCCCGTGCGTTCGCCCCAGCCGTGGAAGTAGGCGGCGCCCGCCTGCGGCGTCAGGCCCAGGGTGCGGGCCACGGTCCTGGCGATCAGCTGTCCGCCGAGGGCCGAGCCTTCGAGCACGTACATCGAGCCCAGCGCCTCGGCCGGTGTGGCGATGGCCAGCGCGCCGACGATGCCCACCGATGTGGGCGGCGACGCAACGGCCAACGCCTGCAGGTCCTGCCGCAGGAAGCCCAAACGCGAGCGCGCATCGAACCAATCCTGCAGGTCCCCGGGCAGCGCCGCGCGCACGGCAGGCTCCCATGCAGACAGGAACAGCGCGAACCCGGCCAGCACCCGGCGGTAATGCGGCCCGGCGATCTCGCCGTCCAGCTTCAGCAGGGCCTCGACGGCCTCGTGCTGGGGCCCGGTGGCCTGGCGCAGGCGGGTGAGCAGGCTGTTGTCGGGTGCTGCATCAAAAGACATAGGCGTTCGGCGGACGGGCTGATAGAAATTCCGCGGCACAGGAGCAGCGGCATTTGCCCCGACTCTAGATCATGGCTTGGGCACGGCCTGCGCCCGGCCCGCCGCCTAAACTGGACGGCATCGGTGCGCCGCGGTGCTGCCCGCCGCCCGCCTCCTTCAAGCCACCCCGAGACGCATGGCGCCTGACGGCCAACCCGACACCCCGCTGACCCTGGACAACTGCGATCGCGAGCCGATCCACATCCCGGGCGCGATCCAGCCCCACGGCGCCTTGCTGGCCTTCGGCCGCGACGGCTGCCTGCGCTACGCCAGCGCCAATGCGTCCGCCTTGCTCGGCCCCCTGCCTGCCTTCGGCCTGCCGCTGGCCGCCTCGCACCTGGACGGCCAGGCCGAGGTGCATGCGCTGGTCGCCGATCTGCTGGCCGCCGCCCCCGGCGAGGAAGCCGGCCCGCTGGGCCTGGAAGCGCAGATCGGCGGCCGGCTCTTCGACGTCGTCGCCCATGCCGATGCGGACGCGGTGCTGTGCGAGTTCGAGCGCCGCAGCCCCGAGGCCGACCAGCTCGCCGGTTTCGCGCAGAAGGCCTACCGCTCGATGAACGACATCAAGCGCCAGCGCGCCATCGGCCCCTTGCTGGAGGCGGCCGTCGAGCAGGTGCGCGCGATGACCGGCTTCGACCGCGTGATGGCCTACCGCTTCCGCCACGACGACAGCGGCGACATCGTGGCCGAGAGCCGGCGCGAGGACCTGGAGCCCTACCTGGGCCGCCGCTACCCGGCCAGCGACATCCCCGCACAGGCGCGGCGCCTGTACATCCAGAACACGCTGCGCCTGATCGCCGACGTCGGCTACGCGCCGGTGCCGCTGCTGGCCGAGGCGGGCTGGACGAAGCCGCTGGACCTGAGCCAGAGCGTGCTGCGCTCGGTCTCGCCCATCCACCTCGAGTACCTGAAGAACATGGGCGTGGGCGCCTCGATGAGCGTGTCCATCGTCGTCGGCGGCAAGCTGTGGGGGATGATCGCCTGCCACCACATGGGCCCGCGCCAGGTGCCCTATTCCGTGCGACTGGCCGCCGACGTGATCGCCCAGCTGCTGGCTGCCACCGTGCAGGCCGTCGAAGCCCGCCAGCGCGAAGTCTCTCTGGCCCGCGCCTCGCAAATGCAGGCGGAACTGTCCACCCGCATCACCCACGGTGAAGACCTGCTGGCCGTGATGAAGGACCAGGCCGACGGCCTGGCCGACGCGCTGCAGGCCCCTGCCCTGGTGATGTCGCTGGGCAGCCAGCTGGCCACCCATGGCGGCATCGACCGCGAGTGGGCCAAGACCCTGCTGACCCGCCTGGCCGCGCAGGGCGAAGACGTGGTCCACGTCCACCGCCGCGAGGCCTGGCCCGAGGTGCTGGGCGACGCCAGCGTCAAGCCGCCGTGGTGCGGCCTGCTGGCCCTGCGCTTCGACGCGCCGCGCCAGGGCTGGCTGGTGGCCCTGCGGCCGGAGCAGGTCGAGACCATCCGCTGGGGCGGCAAGCCCGACAAGCACATCGTCCCCGGCCCGCTGGGCCCGCGCCTGACGCCGCGCGGCTCCTTCGACGAATGGCGCGAGACCGTGCGCGACACCGCCGAGCCCTGGAGCGGCGGCGCGCTGGACCTGGCCGAACGCCTGCGCGACACGCTGGCGCGTGCGCACGCGACGCGCTCGCTGGAGCTGGACAGCCTGCGCTCGCAACTCTGGGCCGTGCTCGGCCACGACCTGCGCACGCCGCTGCAGTCGCTGATCACCGCGGAGAAGCTGCTGGACCGCGAGAACGCGGCGGACCGGATGCGGCAGATCATCAAGCAGTCCACCGGCCGCATGCAGCATCTGGTGCGGGACCTGCTGGACGTGTCACGGCTGCAGAACGGGCTGGGCCTGGGGCTGCGGCTGGAGCAGGTGGACCTGGTGCAACTGGTCAACCAGCTGGTCGAGGAAGCCGAGACCGCACACCCCGGCAGCCTGGTGCAGCGGCGCCTGCCTGATGCGTTGTTGGCGAAGGTGGATGCGGGGCGCTTCGCCCAGGTGATCGCGAATCTGCTGAGCAACGCGCGGCATCACGGCAAGCCCGGCTCCATCGAGATCGAGGCTGCGCTTGGCGCCGATGGCTCCGTGGTCCTCGCCGTGATCAACGAGGCCGAGCCGATCCCCGAGGAGAAGGTCGCGACGCTGTTCGATCCGTTCAAGCAGCAGTCGGTCGGCAATCCCGAGAACCCGACGGGGATGGGGCTGGGGCTCTACATCGCCGACCAGATCGTGCGGGGGCACGGTGGGGTGCTGGGGTATCGGGCGGAAGAAGGCAAGGTGCGCTTCGAGTTGGCGGTACCACCGGCGGACCGATAGAGCAGGCACCACGCTCGGGATGGGCTTTGCCGTCTGGGAGGCAAAAGGCAAGACCTGACCCTGAAGGGCTCGGATTTCATCGTCTCCGGCGATGACGACTTGTTGGTGCTCAAGAACTTCAACGGCATCCCCATCCTCACCGCTGCGCAGGCGTTTCAGAAGATCACCCCGTAGGCTTTCGGCTGCGCTGGATTTACTTCCCTAGTTTTTCAGCCAGCAATCGCAGAGCAACGGCGTACACACAAAGCGCCGCAAACAAGGCGGGGTCGGGCATCAAACTCTTCAACAATTGATAGCCCACGCCACCAATAGCTGCACCAATCACATATATCCAAAATTTACTCATCGCTGACATGTGCAGTCGTTCGCGCCGCCTGCATCCGTTATTTGCTTGACAAGAGCTTTGCCACCTTGGAACACGCCTTGAGCAACAAGAGGCCCCGCAATGTTCCCTGCGTGGTTCTGAATACGCTGCTCAATCTTGGCCGCACGATTTGCCGTCTGGGCACGTCCCAACTGGCCAGCAAGATTGCCAATCGCTTTGCCTGACCCATAGGCACTTTTCCCAACACTGCCCCTGCCAGGTGCGACGGCACCAATTACGCCAGCCGCACCAACGTCCCACCAGTTGTGGTTACTGGGGTCAAAGACATCGCAGCCAGCACACGGACCGGGGTCACACACGGACCGGGGTCAGGTCTTGCCATTTGCTACCACCCATTCACCCCGGCACGATCACGGATCATTGTGTTCCACGTTCGGCGCTCGCGATCAGCCGGCTCACCCGAGACACCGAAAGCCCCAGTTCCTTTGCCATGCCGGTCATGCTCAGTCCGCCTTCTCGACAGCCGCGCATGAGGGCCTCTTCGCAAGTTTTGCAGGTG
>SCTQ01000088.1 GCA_004322345.1 Aquabacterium sp.
CACGCGCCGCCTGGTCGCCGACTACGGCGGCTTCGAGTACGACAGCGACTACTACGGCGACGACCTGCCCTTCTGGACCGAGGTCACGCGCAGCGACGGCCGCACGGTGCCACAGCTGATCGTCCCCTACACGCTGGACAACAACGACATGCGCTGCGCCCCGCCCATGGGCCTGGCCACCGGCGACGACCTCTACACCTACCTGCGCGACAGCTTCGACGTGCTCTACGCCGAGGGCGAGGAGTGCCCGAAGATGATGAGCATCGGCCTGCACTGCCGCCTCGTCGGCCGCCCGGGCCGCATGCGCGCGCTGCAGCGCTTCCTGGACCACGTGCAGGCGCACAGCCGCGTGTGGGTGTGCCGGCGCATCGAGATCGCGCGGCACTGGAAGTCCGTCCATCCCCACCAGCCGGCTTGAGGTAGCACCATGGCCAGCCTGCACGAACTCAACGCTGCCGACCGCGAAGGCTTCGTCAAGATGCTCGACGGCATCTACGAGCACTCGCCCTGGATCGCCGAGCGCGCCTACGACAAGAAGCCCTTCTCCACCCTGGCCCAGCTCAAGCTCGCCCTGGTGGCCGCCGTGCGCCGCGCGACGAAGGAGGAGCAGCTCGGCCTCGTCCGCGCCCACCCCGAGCTGGCCGGCAAGGCCGCGATCGACGGCAAGCTGACGGCCGAGTCCACCGGCGAGCAGAGCCGCGCCGGGCTCACCCACTGCACCCCGCAGGAGTTCGAGCGGCTGCAGCAGCTCAACGCCGACTACAACGCCCGCTTCGGCTTCCCCTTCCTGCTGGCCGTGCGCGGCCCGCGCGGGCTGGGGCTCAGCCGCACGGCCATCATCGAGACCTTCGCGCGACGCCTGCGCAACCATCCGGCCGACGAGTTCGGCGAGGCGCTGCGCAACATCCACCGCATCGCCGAGATCCGCCTGAACGACCGCTTCGAGCAGATGCCCAGCTTCGGCCGCGATGTCTGGGACTGGGCCGAGCAGCTGGCCGTGCACAGCGAACCCGGCTTTGCCGAGCAGCACCAGCTGACCGCCACCTACCTCACCGCGGCCCATCGTGCCGCTGCGGCGGACCTGATGCAGTGGATGCGCGTGTGCGGCTTCGACAGCGTCACGCTGGACGCCGTGGGCAACGTGGTGGGCCGCTACGAGGCCGATCCGCAGGAGGTCGCGCGCGGTGCGAAGACCCTGCTCACCGGCTCCCACTACGACACCGTGCGCAACGCGGGCAAGTACGACGGCCGCCTGGGCATCCTGGTGCCGATGGCCGCGGTGCAGAGCCTGGCCGAGGCCGGCATCCGGCTGAAGTTCGGCATCGAGGTCGTCGGCTTCGCGGAAGAGGAAGGCCAGCGCTACAAGGCCACCTTCCTCGGCTCCAGCGCATTGACCGGACACTTCGACCCGGCCTGGCTGGAACAGGCCGATGCCGACGGCATCACGATGCGCGAGGCGATGAGGAGTGCCGGCCTGCCCGGCGAGCTGGGGGCCATCGAGGCCATCAAGCGCGACCCGTCCGGCTACCTGGGCTTCGTCGAGGTGCACATCGAGCAGGGCCCGGTGCTGACCGAGCTGGACCTGCCGCTGGGCGTCGTCACCTCCATCAACGGCAGCGTGCGCTACGTGGGCGAAGTCATCGGCGTGGCCTCGCATGCCGGCACCACGCCCATGGGCCGCCGCCGCGACGCGGCCTGTGCGGTGGCCGAGCTGGCGCTCTACCTGGAGCAGCGCGCCGCGGCCGACGGCGATTCGGTGGGCACCATCGGCATGCTGGAAGTGCCACAGGGCTCGATCAACGTCGTGCCGGGACGCTGCCGCTTCAGCCTGGACATCCGCGCGCCCCACAACGAGCAGCGCGACCGCGTGGCCCAGGACACCCTGGCCGAGCTGCAACGCATCTGCGAGGCGCGGGGCCTGCAGGTCACGATCGAGGAAACCATGCGCGCGGCCGCCGCCCCCTGCGCGCCGGATCTCAAGCGCCGCTGGGCCCAGGCCGTCGCCGACCTCGGCCTGCCGGTGCACGAGCTGCCCAGCGGCGCCGGACACGACGCGATGAAGCTGCACGAGTTGCTGCCGCAGGCCATGCTCTTCGTACGCGGCGGCAACGGCGGCATCAGCCACAACCCTCTGGAAGCCGTCAACGACGACGACGCGGACCTCGCGGTGCAGGCCTTCCTGCGCCTGCTCGACACCCTGGACGACGCCTGATGACCCAAGCCGACCAAGCCCATGCCGCGCTGGATGCGTGGATCGACGCGCACTTCGACCAGCAGGTCGCCTTCCTGCAGGAGCTCGTGCGCGTGCCCACGGACACCCCGCCCGGCAACAACGCGCCGCATGCACGGCGCACCGCCGAGCTGCTGAAGGCCTTCGGCTTCGAGGCCGAGCACCACCCCGTGCCGCAGGAGCAGGTGCGGGCCCACGGGCTGGAAGCCATCACCAACCTGATCGTGCGCCGCCGCTACACCGAAGCGCCCAGGCGCACCATCGCGCTCAACGCCCACGGCGACGTGGTGCCACCCGGCGAGGGCTGGACCAAGCCTCCATATGGCGCGGTGATCGAGGACGGCAGGCTCTACGGCCGCGCCTCGGCCGTCAGCAAGAGCGACTTCTCGACCTACACATTCGCGCTGCGTGCGCTGGAGGCCGTCACGCAGCAGCAGGGCATCACGCTCACCGGCAACGCCGAGCTGCACTTCACCTACGACGAGGAGATGGGTGGCGAACTCGGGCCCGGCTGGCTGCTGGGACAGGGCCTGACGAAGCCCGACCTGCTGCTGGCCGCCGGCTTCAGCTACCAGGTGGTCACCGCGCACAACGGCTGCCTGCAGATGCAGGTGACCGTGCACGGCAAGATGGCCCACGCGGCCATACCGCACACCGGCGTGGATGCGCTGCAGGCGGCGGTCACCATCCTGCAGGCGCTCTACGGCCTGAACGTGCGCTACAAGAGCTTCAAGTCCGGCGTGGCCGGCATCAACCATCCCTACCTGAACGTGGGACGCATCGACGGCGGCACGCACACCAACGTCGTGCCCGGCAAGGTGGTCTTCAAGCTGGACCGCCGCATGATCCCCGAGGAGGATCCGGTGCAGGTGGAGGCCGAGATCCGCCGCACCATCGAGGGCGCCGCCGGGGCCCTGGCCGGCGTGACGGTGGAGATCGACCGCCTGCTGCTGGCGCGTGCCCTCAAGCCCCTGCCCGGCAACCTGCCGCTGGTGGCCGCGCTGCAGCGCCACGGCGAGGCCGTCTTCGGCGAGCCCATCCCCGTCAGCGGCACACCGCTTTACACCGACGCGCGGCTGTACGGCGAACGCGGCATCCCGGCCGTGATCTACGGCGCGGGGCCACGCACGGTGCTGGAGTCCAACGCCAAGCGGGCCGATGAGCACCTCGTGCTCGACGACCTCAGGCGCGCCACGCGCGTGGTCGCGCGCGCGCTGCTGGACCTGCTGGGCCCGGCTGCATGAATTCGTCCTGAACAGACGGCCGCAAGAGGCGGCCGCCCGTGGCCTGCGCACGCCGGACCGGGGTGTGTGCGCATGTTTCTTGCAGGTTCTCCGGCGTCATTCCGCACCCACACCTAGAAAGGTTCCGCTGATGTTCCCTGCCCGCTCGTCCGCCGCCCGCGCCATTGCCGCCGCGCCGCGCACGCTGTCCCGCCGCCTGGCCCTCGCCGCGAGTGCCGTGCTGCTGGCCGCCGGCTCGCTCTACACCGCCCGCGCCCACGCCGAGACGCCGATCAAGTTCCAGCTCGACTGGCGCTTCGAGGGCCCCAGCGCCTTCTTCCTGCTGCCGGCAGCCAAGGGCTACTTCAAGACTGCGGGCCTGGACGTGACGATCGACGCCGGCAGCGGCTCGGGCAACGCCGTCAACCGCGTGGCCTCGGGCACCTACGACATGGGCTTCGCCGACCTGGCGGCGCTGATGGAGTTCCGCGCCAACAACCCGGACGCGCCGAACAAGCCGGTGGCCGTGATGATGGTCTACAACAACACGCCGGCTGCCGTGTTCGCGCTGAAGTCCTCGGGCATCAAGACGCCGAAGGACCTGGCGGGCAAGAAGCTCGGCGCCCCGGTGTTCGACGCCGGCCGCCGCGCCTGGCCGATCTTCGCCAAGGCCAACGGCGTGACCGCCGGCAGCTGGGTCAGCATGGACCCGTCGCTGCGCGAGACCATGCTCGTCAAGGGCGACGTGGACGCGATCACCGGCTTTTACTTCACCTCCCAGCTCAACCTGGAGGCACGCGGCGTGAAGCCGGCCGACCTGGTCGTCATGCCCTATCCGCAATACGGCGTGAAGCTCTACGGCAACGCGATCATCACCTCCGAAGCCTTCCTCAAGAAGAACCCGGAAGCCGTGAAAGCCTTCCTCGCCGCCTTCACCAAGGGGGCGAAGGAAGTCATCGCCGACCCCAAGGCCGCCATCGCCAGCGTGAAGGAACGCGACGGCATCATCAACGCCGAGCTGGAAGAGCGCCGCCTGCGCATGGCCATCACCTCCTCGGTCGTCACGGCCGACGCCAAGGCCGAGGGCTTCGGCGCCGTCAGCGGCCCGCGCCTGTCGCTGATGGCCTCGCAGGTGTCGGACGCCTTCACCACCAAGACCCGCATCGACCCCGCGGTCGTCTTCAACGCGAGCTTCCTGCCGCCGGCGGCCGATCGCAACATCTTCGGCAAGTGAAGCAGGCAGGTCCGGGATGAGTTCCTTCGTCGATTTCCGCAACGTCTGGCTGGCCTACAACGACGAGTTGCTCAAGGCCAACCAGTTCGCGGTCCAGGACATCAACCTGCAGGCACGCGAGGGCGAGTTCATCGCCATCGTCGGGCCTTCGGGTTGCGGCAAGTCCACCTTCATGAAGCTGACCACGGGGCTGAAGATGCCCTCCAGGGGCAGCGTCTCGGTGGGCGGCGAGCCGGTGACCGGGCCGCTGAAGATCAGCGGCATGGCCTTCCAGGCGCCCTCGCTGCTGCCCTGGCGCACGACGGTGGACAACGTGCTGCTGCCGCTGGAGATCGTCGAGCCCTACCGCTCGACCTTCAAGGCGAAGCGCGCCGAGTACGAGGAGCGCGCGCGCAAGCTGCTGCAAGGCGTCGGCCTCAAGGGCTACGAGGACAAGTTCCCGTGGCAGCTGTCCGGCGGCATGCAGCAGCGCGCCAGCATCTGCCGCGCGCTGGTCCACGAGCCGAAGATGCTGCTGCTCGACGAGCCCTTCGGCGCGCTGGACGCCTTCACGCGCGAGGAACTGTGGAACACGCTGCGCGACCTGTGGACGCAGCGCGGCTTCAACGTGATCCTGGTGACGCACGACCTGCGCGAGGCCGTGTATCTCGCCGACACCGTCTACGTGATGAGCCGCAGCCCGGGCCGAATCCTGGCCAAGCGCGAGATCGACCTGCCGCGCCCGCGCGACCTGGACATCACCTATACGCCGGCCTTCACCGACATCGTCCACGAACTGCGGGGCCACATCGGGGCCATGCGCCGCGAAGGCGCGGAGATCGCGCAATGAGCGCCACGCCGGGCCGCCCCGAAGGGCGCGACATCCCTCTCCACGGGATCGCACGCAGTGCGAGGGAGCACCAATGAACTCGAAGAGCTTCGAACGCTGGGCCCCGTGGCTGCTGCTGCTGGCCGTCATCGTGCTGTGGCAGGTGCTGTGCACCGTCTTCAAGGTCAGCGAGTTCATCTTCCCCAGCCCCTTGCGCATCTGGGACCAGCTCATCGAGTTCCGCGGCGAGATCGCCAAGCACGCCTGGCGCACCTTCTGGGTCACGATGCTGGGCTTTTGCATCTCCATCGTCGTCGGCGTGCTGCTGGGCTTCCTGATCGGCTCCTCGCGGCTGGCCTACTCGGCCATCTATCCGCTGATGACGGCCTTCAACGCGCTGCCCAAGGCGGCCTTCATTCCCATCCTCGTCGTCTGGTTCGGCATCGGCACCGGGCCTGCCGTGCTCACCGCCTTCCTGATCTCCTTCTTCCCGATCACGGTGAACATCGCCACCGGCCTGGCCACGCTGGAGCCCGAGCTGGAGGACGTGCTGCGCGTGCTGGGCGCCAAGCGCTGGGACGTGCTGATCAAGGTCGGCCTGCCGCGCTCGCTGCCCTTCTTCTACGCCTCGCTGAAGGTGGCCATCACGCTGGCCTTCGTCGGCACCACGGTGTCGGAGATGCAGGCGGCCAACGAGGGCATCGGCTACCTGCTCGTCTCTGCCGGGTCGCAGATGCAGATGGGCCTGGCCTTCGCCGGGCTGGTGACCATCGGCGCGATGGCGATGGCGATGTACGAGCTGTTCTCGGTGGTGGAAAAGCGCACCACGGCCTGGGCGCATCGCGGATCCCACAACCACTGAACACCGTCCGAACCGACGATCCTCGGCGGCCTGCTGCGCTGGCAGCCTGTCGCCTGCCCATCCAACCCCCGGGAGCGAAGACATGACAACCTTGTTCGAGAAACTCGGCGGCGCCCCCGCCGTCGACGCCGCGGTCGGCATCTTCTACAAGAAGG
>SCTQ01000089.1 GCA_004322345.1 Aquabacterium sp.
CATCCTCATCGTCGAAGACGATGAGGATGCGGGGTTTGGCCGGCGTCATGGGGCGAGCATCAGGGGTGATGCGGCCGGATTATCCGCAGGCTGGTGTGAGCCCCTCGGTCCACGCATACGTGAACCGGTCCCCCGTGGGGACGGGGCCGGCTTGGGGCGGCCCGGCGCTCGGCCCCTGGCGTCTGCATCAGCTCCCGCCGCTGACCTGCCTGAACGCCATGACCGCCTGGTTGCGCAAGGTGCGCAGCAGCGACAGCTCGCTGTCGCTGATCTGCAGGCCGTTGACCTTGGCCTGGTCGGCGTAGATCAGGCCGATCACCAGGTCCTTGCCCTGGTGCTTCATCATCAGCGGCAGCAGCAGGAAGGTGGGCGCCTGCACGCGGTCGCGGAAGAAGACCGGCAGGCGCGAGACGATGGTCGGGGCGCTGGCATCGGCGATCAGGGTGTCGGCGTTCTTCAGGCAGACGGCCGTGAAGAGATCGATCTCCCCCTTGGGGCCGGGCTTCAGCGGCACCTGGAAGGCGGGCTTGAGCTGCTCCACGCCCTCGCCCAGGCCGAAGCGGCCCTGCAGCATCGAGCCCTTGGCGTCGCGCATGCAGAAGATCACGCGGCGCAGGTTGAGTGCGCGGAACATGGTCTCCAGGATCATGTGCAGCACGTCGTTGAGCTTGAAGCTGTCGACCATCGCGTTGGTGATGTCCTGGATGCCCGCGGTCAGCATGCCGGCCTTGTCCTGCGGCGGCGGCAGCTTGCCTTCGCCGAGCTGGCCGACGATCTCCGGCGTGTCCAGGCCGAGGGCCTCGGCGCTGGGGCCGTCGGTGCCGGCGTTGGGTGCGTCGACGTAGTAGGTGTCGATCAGGCGTTCAGCCGAGGACTGGGGCGAGATCTGCAGGTCCAGCGCGCGGGTGAGTTCGGTCAGCCGGCGCTTGGCGCGGCCTGCGGCCTCCTGGGCCACGGCCGGGTCGATGCCCAGGCCCTTCTGGTAGCGGCGGGCCGCCGCCTGCAGTTCGGCCTCCAGCTTGGCCGGCTCGGCGTAGAGCATGGCGTCGGCCATCTCGTTGGCCAGGCTGGCCAGCCAGCGCAGGCGGTCCGGGCTCTGGGCCACCGACTGCTTGGGCGGCTCGGTGTCCGGGCGCTGCATCGCGCGCAGCATGGTCTCGGGCAGGCCCCAGTTGGCACCCACCGCCTGGCCCAGGGCCTGGTAGCCCAGGCCCAGCACCTCGGCGGCGGCGGCCTCCTCGGTCACCGGGGGCTCGGCGCCCTTGGGATGCACGCGCTGGCGCACGTCCTCGGCATCCTCGGGCAGGTAGAACTCGGCCAGCAGCCGGCCGAGGTTGCGGAACAGGGCCGAGATGAAGGCTTCCTCGCTGTCGCGCGACCAGGGGCACAGCTCGTCGGCCAGCGTGCCGGCCATCACCGCGCGCAGGAAGGCTTCCTTCAGCTGCTGGGCGTGATGCTTGTCCTGCATGTGCTCGACCAGCACCAGGGACAGCGCGAGGTTGCGGATGCCGGCGAAGCCGATCAGCGAGACGGCGCGCGAGATGGTGGAGATCGCCCCGCCGCCGGCACGCCGGTAGTGGGCGGTATTGACCATGCGCAGCAGCTTCTGCGTCAGGGCCACGTCCTTGAGGATCTCCTCGGACAGGCGGTCCAGGGTCTCGTGCTCGGAGTCGGTCAGCGTCTGGATGCGCGCCACGGCGCCGCCCAGCGCAGGGAAGTCGCTCTTGTGCCGCATGCGCCGCAGCAGGAACTCCAGCGTCGTGGTGGCGTCTGGGGCGGCTGGCGGTGCGGTGTCGGGGGCGTCGGCGTCGGGCATCGGGCAGTGGCCTCCCCCGGTCATCGGGGCGGGGCGGATCCAGGGAACGGACATCGGGAATTGGGCCGCAATTCCTGATGCCTGGAAACGCCAATCAGACGGCGGCGGCAGGGGGTTTTCGCTTTACCCGGGATCACCCGTGGCTGCCGAGGTAGCGCTTGCGCCAGAAGTAGGCCCCCAGCCCCAGGCCGACGATCAGCATGATGGCTACCGCGAGCAGGAAGCCGCGGGCGGAGTGGATCAGGGGCAGCGCATCGAAGTTCATGCCGAAGACGCCCGTGATCAGGTTCAGCGGCAGGAAGATGGCCGTGAGCACCGTCAGCGTGCGCATGATGTCGTTGGTGCGGCTGCCCTGCAGCGAGAAATGCATCTGCACCGCGGATTCGGCCGATGCCTCCAGCCGCCGCACGTGGCCCAGCACGCGCGAGATGTGCTCCAGCACGTCGCGCGAGCGCACGCGCAGCAGCTCGCGCTCGCGCGCGGCCAGCGGGTCGGCGGCGGGCGGCCATTCGTCCAGCGCGTCTATCCACTCCTGCACGGCGCTGTGCTGGTCCTCGCAGATGTCCTCCAGCTGGTGCAGGGCGTTGCGCGACTCCAGCAGCGCCTCCCAGTTGTCGAAGCGCCCGCGTGCGCTGAGCAGCTCGGCCTGCAGGTAGCCCAGCTGGCGCGTCAGCAGCCGGCGCAGTTCCAGGTAGCTGTCGACCATGTGGTTGACGATACGCAGCATCAGATCCGCCGGGCTGGGCGGCAGCCGGGTGGTGCCGCCACGCGGGTCGGACACCGTCAGGGTCATCTTCGAGAGGCGGCCGACGAAGAAGTCGCGCACCTGGCAGTCGGTGGGGTGCACCGTCAGCAGCACGCGATCGAACAGTGCGAAGCCCACGGGGCTGGTGTCGATGGCCTGCAGCGCCCGCTTGGCGCTCTGCGCGGTGCCGTGCTGCTCGTCGACGAAGAGATCGCTGGCATTGCTGCTGGCGGCCAGCCTGCGGAAGACCAGCACGTCGTACCAGGACGTGTAGTCGTACTGGGAAGGCAGCTGGTGGTTCAGCAGGTCGGAGACATGCAGGTCCACCAGGCCGCCGCCGGCCAGGCGCTGCAGCGCGGCCTGGACCTCGCCCTGGCCGACCTCGAACTCGCGCCGGCCGCTGGTGACCCACAGGAACCCGGCGGGCGGCAGGCTCTCGGGCCAGCTGTCGATTTCCTGGAAGCCGTCGGAGATCAGAAAGAGGCGCATGGGGAAGACAACGCGCGATGCCCGCTGCCGGGCGACAAGGTCCTCAAGCTGCGCGCAGCAGCCGGGCCGCGTCCAGCGCGAAGTAGGTCAGGATGCCGTCGGCCCCGGCGCGCTTGAAGGCCAGCAGGGTCTCCATCATCACGGCGTCGTGGTCCAGCCAGCCGTTGGCGGCAGCGGCCTTGAGCATCGCGTACTCGCCGCTGACCTGGTAGGCGAAGGTGGGCACGCGGAACGCGTCCTTCACCCGGCGCACGATGTCCAGGTACGGCAGGCCGGGCTTGACCATCACCATGTCGGCACCTTCGGCGATGTCCAGCGCGACCTCGCGCAGGGCCTCGTCGCTGTTGCCCGGGTCCATCTGGTAGACCTTCTTGTCGGCCTTGCCCAGGTTGGACTTGGAACCCACGGCATCGCGGAAGGGGCCGTAGTAGGCGCTCGCGTACTTGGCGCTGTAGGCCATGATCCGGGTGTGGATCAGCTTGCGCTCCTCCAACGCCCGGCGAATGGCGCCGATGCGGCCGTCCATCATGTCCGAGGGCGCGACGATGTCCACGCCGGCCTCGGCCTGCACCAAGGCCTGGGCGCGCAGGACCTCGACGGTCTCGTCGTTGAGGATGTAGCCGGTGTCGTCCAGCAGGCCGTCCTGGCCGTGCGAGGTATAGGGATCGAGCGCGACGTCCGTCAGCACGCTGAGGTCGGGGAAGCGGCGCTTGAGCTCACGCACGACGCGCGGCACCAGCCCTTCGGGATCCAGGGCTGCTGCGCCGTCGGGCGTCTTCAGCGACGGCTCGATCACCGGGAACAGCGCCAGCACGGGGATCTTCAGCTTCACGCAGTCCTCTGCCACCGGCAGCAGGCGGTCCAGGCTCATGCGCTGCACGCCTGGCATGGAAGCGACGGGCTCGGTGCGGTCCTGGCCGTCCAGCACGAAGACCGGATAGATCAGGTCCGAGGTGGTCAGCGTGTGCTCGCGCACCAGGGCGCGCGTCTGGGCATCGCGCCGCAGACGGCGGGGGCGATGCAGCGGAAAACCGGAGGGAAATTGCATGGACGGCGGCCGTTTCGATATCCCCGCTCACGCGCGCCAGCGGGCGTAAATATGTGCAAAGTTGATCGACCGCGAAGTAAAAGCCGGCGTTCACGGCGTTTGACGTCAGTAGAGCGGACGTTGCGGGAAGTCAACTCGCTATAATCAACGGTGAATGATAGCCGCGAGGCTTCATTCCCTGCTTTTCCTCCCTGAGCAGGTGCCTTACCGTGATGACAGCGATAAGGCTTTGCAGCCCCGGCCTTCGGTCGGGGCTCTTTTTTTGCCCTCGCCATAATCGGCAGGATGTATCTCTGGATCAAAGCCTTCCATATCGTTTTCGTCGCCAGCTGGTTTGCGGGGCTGTTTTATCTGCCGCGGATCTTCGTCAACCTGGCCATGGTGGAGCCGGCCAGCCACGCCGAACGCGAGCGCCTGCTGCTGATGGCGCGCAAGCTGCAGCGCTTTTCCTCCATCCTCATGCTGGTTGCCCTGGCACTCGGCCTGGCCTTGTGGATCCATCCCTGGGTGACCTCCCATGTGAACATCGCCTCGGGCCCACCCAGCGGCTGGTTGCACGCCAAGCTGCTGCTGGTGGCCGCGGCGGTGGGCTACCAGCACTATTGCAGGCGCCTGCTGCGCGAGTTCGAGGCCTTCGCGAACCGGCGTAGCCACCGCTGGTACCGCGTGTTCAACGAAGCTTCGGTACTGCTGTTCGCGGCCATCGTGATCCTGGTGGTCGTCAAGCCCTTCTGAGACCGGCCCGTGGCCCAGCCCCCAGCCCACCATCCGCATCGCAGCTCGGCCTGGCCGCTGATGTGGGCCTTCTTCGGCCTGATCGTCTACGCGAGCCTGCACCCCTTCGCAGGCTGGCAACTGCCGCAGCCCTTGAACCGATCGGTGCTGACGCTGCCCTGGACCTTCTACAACCAACGCTGGGACAACGTTTCCAACTTCGCGGCCTACCTCCCGCTGGGCCTGCTGGCGTGCACGGCCTGGCGCCGCGACGGCGCGCCCGCCTGGGTGGCCGTCCTGGCCAGTTGCCTGCTGGGCACCAGCTTGTCCTATGCGATGGAGCTGACCCAGCACGCGCTGCCCACGCGCGTGCCCTCGCGACTGGACTGGATCCTCAACACCGCGGGCGCCAGTACCGGTGCTTTGCTGGCGCTGGTCATCCATTGGCTGGGCTGGGTCGATGCCTGGCGCGGCCTGCGCAACCGCTGGTTCCGTCCGGGCAGCGGGAGCGGGCAGACGCTCCTGCTGCTGTGGCCACTGGCCCTGCTCTTTCCGCCGCCGGTGCCGCTGGGCGTGGGCCAGGTGCTGGACCGCCTGAACGAGGCCGCGGTGGACCTGCTGGCCGACACGCCTTACGCAGGCTGGCTGCCGGAGCGCTACGGCTTCGAGGCGCTCTCGCCCAGCGCGGAGATGCTCGCCGTGGCGCTCGGGCTGCTGGCGCCCACGCTGGTGGCCTCGGCGGTGGCCCGTTCGCCACTGGTGCGGCTGATCCTGCTCGCAGGCGCGCTGGTGCTCGGCGTGGCGGCGACCATGCTGTCGACGGCCTTGAATTTCGGCCCGGACCATGCCTTGAGCTGGATGACGCCACCGGTGCTGCCCGGCATCGCGCTCGGCCTGGTCCTGGGCTGCGGCTGCGCCTGGCTGCCGCGGCGTGCGGCCACGGGAGTCGGGCTGATCGCATTGACGGCGCTGGTGACCCTGGTCAACCAGGCGCCGTCGGACCCTTACTACGCGCTGAGCCTGCAGGCATGGGAACAGGGCCGCTTCATCCGCTTCCACGGCCTGGCGCAGTGGATAGGCTGGTTGTGGCCCTACCTGGCCATCGTCTGGCTGCTGATCCAGATCTCCATGCGAGACGGCGCGGCGGACCGCCTTCCTACAATCGCGCCATGAGCTACTACCAACGCCACATCTTTTTCTGCCTGAACGAGCGCGACGACGGCCGCTCCAGCTGCGCGGCCAGCGGCGCGCAGGCAGGCTTCGAGCACTGCAAGGTGCGGGTGAAGAAGGAGGGCCTGGCGGGCGCGGGCAAGGTGCGGGTCAACAAGGCTGGCTGCCTGGACCGCTGCGCCGGCGGGCCGGTGGCCGTGGTCTATCCCGAAGAGGTCTGGTACACCTTCGTCGACCAGGAGGACATCGACGAGATCGTCGACTCCCACCTGAAGAACGGCAAGGTCGTCGAACGGCTGGTGCTGCCTCCCGATGTCGGTCATTGAATCCATCGCCGGCCCCGCCGGCGCCCTCGAATGCACGGTGGACGAGCCGGCCAGCCCGCGTGGAGTGGCCGTGCTGGCCCATCCGCATCCGCTGATGGGCGGCACGATGGACAACAAGGTGGTCCACACCCTGGCTCGCGCCTGCGTGAAGGCGGGCCTGCGCGCGGTGCGCTTCAACTTCCGCGGCGTGGGCGCCTCGGCGGGCTCCTGGGACGAGGGCCGCGGCGAGACCGAGGACCTGCTGGCCGTCGTCCGCCACTACCGGGCAGAGGACCAGCCCTTCGTGCTGGGCGGATTTTCCTTCGGCGGCTTCGTCGCCACCTGCGCCGCTCGGGCGCTGGGGGACGCCGCCCCGCAGCGCCTGGTGCTGATTGCCCCGGCCGCCAGTCGCTTCCCGATCGAAGGCGTGCACCCGCCGCGCACGCTCGTCATCCACGGCGAGGCCGACGACGTCGTGCCGCTGGCCGAGGTTCTGAACTGGGCCCGGCCACAATCCCAGCCCGTCACGGTGATCCCGGGCGTGGGCCATTTCTTCCATGGGCAGCTGCCCTTGCTGAGGGAGCTCGTCGAGCACGACCTGCGTGCCGCCTTGCCCCCGATCTCCGGCGGCTGACCGCCGCTCCCGCGGCTCGGGCATCCCGGCGCCGCGAGTGAACTGCTCCAAGACAAACCGATCTGTGCATCCCATGCCTCATTCCTTCTCCCTTCGCTCCTGCCTGCCCCGCCCGACGTTGCTCGTGGCCGCCGCGGCAGCTGTCGCGTGGTCCGCGTCCGCAATGGCCCAGGCCCCTGCGCAACCCGAGATCGCCGCGCGCTCCTACATCCTGGTCGACGTGGCCAGCCAGCAGGTACTGGCTGCCAAGGACGCCGACCTCCAGATGGAGCCGGCCTCGCTGACCAAGCTGATGACCGGCTACCTGGTGTTCCAGGCGCTGCGCGAAAACAAACTGCAGCTGCAGCAGGAACTGCCCGTGTCGGAGCGTGCCTGGCGCACCGGCATGAAGGGCGCCTCGCGCAGCTTCATCGACCTCAACAGCCGGGTGAAGGTCGACGACCTGATCAAGGGCATGACGGTGCAAAGCGGCAACGACGCCACCGTCGCGCTGGCCGAGGGCGTGGGCGGCACGGTCGAGCACTTCGTCGAGCTGATGAACCGCCAGGCCTCCAGCTTCGGCCTCAAGCAAACCACCTTCAAGAACCCGGAGGGCTTGCCCGCCCCTGGCCACATCAGCACGGCACGCGAGCTGTCGATCATCGCCACGCGCCTGGTGCGCGACTTCCCGCAGAACCTGCCCTACTACTCCATCAAGGAGTACAGCTACAACAAGATCCGCCAGACCAACCGCAACCTGCTGCTGTGGCGCGACCCGACGGTGGACGGGCTGAAGACGGGCTTCACGGACGCAGCGGGCTACTGCCTGATCGCCACCGCCAAACGCGACACACCCGCGGGCCAGCGCCGGCTGCTGACAGTGGTGCTGGGCACGGCCTCCACCGATGCCCGCGCCAACGAAAGCCAGAAGCTGCTGAACTGGGGCTACTCGGCCTTCGACGCGGTGAAGCTCTTCGACGGCGGCCAGGCGGTCACCAAGGCCGTGGTCTGGAAGGGCAAGGCCAAGGAAGTCCAGTTGGGTAGCCTGGAGCCGCTGGTGGTCACGGTGCCCAAGGGCGTGGGCAAGGACCTGAAGACCGACGTGCAGCGCACCGACCCGCTGGTGGCGCCGCTGACGCGCGGCCAGCGCGTGGGCACGCTGAAGGTGATGGCTGGCACCCAGGTGCTGGCCGAAAGGCCGCTGGTGGTGCTGGAGCCGGTGGAAAGCGCCGGCTGGTTCGGCCGCATGTGGGACGCCATCCGCCTGGGCATCCGCTGATACCGGCCATCGAGGACAGAAGCATGAGCATTCCCCCCGACATTCCGCCCGAGCAGAGCCTCATCGAGTACCCGTCGGCCTTCCCGATCAAGGTGATGGGACGCAACGTGGACGGCTTCGCCGAGGCAATGGCCGAACTCGCGCTGCTGCACGACCCGGCCTTCGACGCCGCCACCATCGAGATCCGGCCCAGCGCCGGCGGCAACTACGTCGGGCTGACGCTGACCATCACCGCGACCAGCCGCGAGCAACTGGACAACATCTACCGTGCCCTGACCGGGCACCCGATGGTCAAGGTGGTGCTCTGAACCCCGGCGGCCGGGCGCGTTCCCGGTCGCTGCCTGGACACAAGGGCGCCACCTACCCCCCGCTTACAATCGCCGGCTGCCTGAGGGCGGCCCCCGCGGCCGCCCCTGCCGCGGCATCCCTTCACCCGCGAGGCCGCTGCGGCGGCCACGCCTGCATCCGGAAACGAGGTTCCCCGTGTTCATTTCCTCCGCTTTCGCCCAGACCGCCGCACCCGCGGCCAGCGCACAAGGCGGCCTGGTCAGCCTGATCCTGCCCATCGGCCTGCTGGTCGTCTTCTACTTCCTGATGATCCGTCCTCAGATGAAGAAGCAGAAGGAACAACGCACCATGATCGACAACCTGTCCAAGGGCGACGAGATCGTCACCAACGGCGGGCTGTTGGGCCGCATCACCAAGCTCAGCGAGACCATCCTGCACGTGGAAGTCGCCCCCGGCACCGAGGTGCAGGTCCAGCGCTCGGCCGTGCTGCAGGTGCTGCCCAAGGGCAGCTACAAGTAAGACACAAGAAAACCGTCCGAGGACCGCCCCCGTGAACCGCTACCCCTGGTGGAAATACGCAATCATCGGCTTCGTGCTGCTCGTCGGTGTGGTGTACACGCTGCCGAACTTCTTCGGCGAAGCCCCGGCCGTGCAGGTGTCCAGCGCGAAGGCCACGGTGAAGGTCGATCCCGCGCAGGTGGCGTTGGCGACCAAGGCCCTGCAGGACGCCGGTGCGCGCGCCGAGTCGGTCGACTTCGAGGCGGGCTCCATCCGCGCGCGCTTCCTGGATACCGACACCCAGCTCAAGGCCCGGGACGCGCTGACCAAGGCCTTCGTGCCGCAGAAGGACGATGCCGACTACGTCGTCGCGCTCAACCTCGTGTCCAACGTGCCGGCCTGGCTGAGCAAGCTGCGCGTGGCGATCGCCGAGCCGCGCCCCACCTATCTCGGCCTGGACCTGCGCGGCGGTGTGCACTTCCTGCTGCAGGTGGACATGAAGGCGGCGCTGGCCAAGAAGCTGCAGTCCTATGAAGTCGGCCTGCGCACCTCGCTGCGCGAGAAGAACATGCGGCACACCGGCATCCGCGTGAGCGCCGATCGCATCGACGTGCGTTTCCGCGATGCCGCTTCGGCCGAGGCCGCCAAGAACACGGCCAGCGATGTGGCTCCCGAGATGACCTGGCAGGTGCTGCCCCAGGACGATCAGACGACGCTGCTGGCCGGCACGCTGAAGCCCGCTGCCGTGCAGAGCATCCAGCAGGAAGCGCTGCGTCAGAACGTGGTGACCTTGAGCAATCGGGTCAACAATCTCGGGGTAGCCGAGCCAGTCATCCAGCAGCAGGGCAACGACCGCATCGTCGTGCAACTGCCCGGCGTGCAGGACGTGGCGAAGGCCAAGACCATCATCGGCCGCACGGCCACGCTGGAGTTCCGCATGGTCGAGGCGCATGCCGCCGACCCGAATGCCCGCGACTACGACCCGCAGAAGATCGCCGATGCCCGCAACGGCATCCTGCCGCCCAACACCCAGGTGCTGCAGGTCAAGCGCGACCGGCCCGAGACTCTGCTCGTGGCCCGCCAGCCCATCATCACCGGCGAGAACCTGACTTCGGCCACCGCCGACCAGGACAGCCAGGGCCGTGGCGCCATCGTCAACGTGGTGCTGGACAGCGCGGGGGCCTCGATCATGAAGTCCGTCACCCGTGACTCGGTCAAGCGCCGCATGGCCGTGCTGCTGATCGAGAAGGGCGTGGTGGAGGTGCTGACAGCGCCGACCATCCAGTCCGAGCTGGGCAACCGCTTCCAGATCAGCGGCATGGTCAACCTGCAGGAGGCCTCGGACCTGGCGCTGCTGATGCGCTCGGGCAGCCTGGCCGCCCCGATGGAAATCATCGAGGAGCGCACCGTCGGCCCCAGCCTGGGCAAGGAGAACATCGCCCAGGGCTTCCACAGCGTGCTGTGGGGCTTCGCGGCGATCGCCGTCTTCATGTGCCTGTACTACATGCTGTTCGGCGTCTTCTCGTCGATCGCGCTGGCCATCAACGTGTTGCTGCTGATCGCGCTGCTGTCCATGCTGCAGGCCACGCTCACCCTGCCGGGCATCGCGGCCATCGCGCTGGCGCTGGGCATGGCCATCGACTCGAACGTGCTGATCAACGAGCGCATCCGCGAGGAACTGCGCAACGGGTCGTCGCCGCAGACCGCCATCTCGGTCGGCTATGAGCGCGCCTGGGCAACCATCCTGGATTCCAACGTCACGACACTGATCGCCGGCGTGGCGCTGCTGGCCTTCGGCTCCGGTCCGGTCCGCGGTTTCGCCGTGGTGCACTGCCTGGGCATCCTGACCTCGATGTTCTCCGCGGTGTTCTTCTCGCGCGGGCTGGTCAACCTCTGGTACGGCGGGCGCAAGCGCCTGAAGTCGGTCGCCATCGGCCAGGTCTGGAGGCCGGAAGGCTCCGGGACCGACACGCCCGTCAAGTCGAGCTGATCGCCGTTACGGCGGTCGGCCTTCCACTTCCACCCACCTTTCAGCGGTTCATCCTCGGAGCACACGATGGAGTTCTTCCGCATCCGGCGCGACATCCCTTTCATGCGGCACGCGCTGATCTTCAACGTCATCTCGCTGGCGACCTTCGCCATCGCGGTGTTCTTCCTGCTTCATCGCGGCCTGCACCTGTCCATCGAATTCACCGGTGGCACCGTGCTCGAACTGAAGTACGCCCAGACCGCCGATCTACCCAAGATCCGCCATGCGGTTGAGGCATTGCAGCTGGGCGAAGTCCAGGTGCAGAACTTCGGCACATCGCATGACGTCGTGGTGCGTGTTCCGGTGCGCACGGACGTCTCTCAGGCATCGCTTTCTGCACGGGTCTTCGAAAGCGTGTGCGCCGCGGAGAGCGGCAAGGTCGTCCAGGCACTGCGCGCCGGGCCGTCGGGTGAGCAGGTCGAGAAATCGGTTTGCGAGGCGGGAACGGCCGAGCCGGTGACGCTCCAGCGCAGCGAATTCGTCGGCCCTCAGGTCGGCAAGGAACTGGCTGTCGATGGCAGCCTGGCGCTCGGTGTGGTCGTGCTGGGCATCATGGCCTATCTGGCGATCCGCTTCGAATGGAAGTTCGCCGTGGCCGCGATCTTCGCCAACCTGCACGACGTGATCATCATCCTGGGCTTCTTCGCGCTGTTCGGCTGGGAGTTCTCCCTGTCGGTGCTGGCCGCAGTGCTGGCGGTGCTGGGCTACTCGGTCAACGAATCGGTCGTGATCTTCGACCGCATCCGCGAGACCTTCCGCACCAAGCGCAAGCTGGATACGCACGGCGTGATCGACCACGCGATCACGAGCACCATCAGCCGCACGATCATCACCCACGGCTCGACCCAGATCATGGTGCTGTCCATGCTGCTGTTCGGCGGCCCGACCTTGCACAACTTCGCCCTGGCACTGACCATCGGCATCTTGTTCGGCATCTACTCGTCGGTCTTCGTGGCCGCGGCCATCGCCATGTGGCTGGGCATCAAGCGTGAAGATTTGGCCCAAGGCCCAGGCAACAGGAACGATCCCAAGGATCCCAACGCCGGAGCGGTGGTGTAGAGTAGGCAACAGACTTCAGCCTGCCCGCCCCACCGCATGGCGCCTCCTTCCTCTCCATTGGTGTTGGCCCAGCAGGCCCGACGGGCCTATCTGGACGCGGTTCTACGCGATATTGGCCACACGCTGGACACCATCCTGGACCGGATCCGGCAGTTGCCCGGCCAGGCAGCCGACCTGTCCGTCGTCACCAAGCGACGCGAACTGGCCCAGCAGTTCCCGGGCCGCGTCCCAGACTTCCAGCAGCGCATCATCGGATTGCTGCACGAAGCGCAGTCCACCCTGAAGGCACCGACATCGAAGCGTCGCTCCGGCACGCCTGATGTCGGGCGCAGCCTCGATCTCGAACTGGTGGACGACTCCGCCATCGAAGTCAGCATCGTCGCCTCCCGGCTTGCGCTCGCGATCGGCGATCGTGTCTCGTCGCAGTTCACCGACCTGCGCGCCCGGCTCTCCGCTCTCGAGCAGATTGGCGAATTGGCCCCTTCGGACATCCTGCAGCCTCAGGCGATCGCAGCGATGGTCGTCGACGCCTGGACCGAATCGGGCCTGGACATCGAGCAGTGGCGTCTCGCGCAGAGCGTGCTTCAGGACGAGATTGCGCTGCTGACTGAGGCGGCCTATCACGAGACGAATCGCTGGCTGCTTGGTCAGGGCGTCAGGCCGGAGATCGATCTTCGCCCGTTCATCCGGCGCACCGCAGGGGGCTCGTCGCCCGCCTTCCAGAGTACGCAGGTCGGCACGCACGGTGGCGGTTCGGGCGGCGCACGCGGGGCCTCGGGTGGAGCTTCATCGAAGAGTTCGGGCCACACCTCGGGCGGCGGCTCGCCGTCCCAGACGCAACACGCGGAGGCCGTGCTCAGTCGGCTAAATCAACTGGTCACGAAGCACCTGACCGACATGGGCGGCCTGCCGACGGGGACCACACCGCGGCCCGCCTCGGCTCAGTTGAAGCAAGCCATCGGACAGATGCAGGCGGGCATCGCCCAGCGCTTCGCACCCAATCCCGCAGGCGGTGAGGGCGCTCCGAGCGCTCCCGCGGTCCTGCAGGATCTTCAGCGAAGCAAGCAGACCCTCAAGGACGCCGCTGGCTCACCGGTCGAGCGCGCGACCATTGAAGTGGTCGCCCTGATGTTCCAGAGCATCCTGACCGATGAGAGGGTGCCTGCAGCCTTGCGCGTCTGGTTCGCAAGGCTGCAGATGCCGGTCCTGCGCGTTGCCGTCAGCGAGCCCGACTTCTTCGCCAACCTGGACCATCCCGCCCGGCAACTCATCGATCGCATGGGCTCGTGCGTCATGGGTTTCGACGCCGCGCCAACGACGATCGGCGACGCGCTCGAGCGAGAGATCAAGCGAGTCGTTCAGGTCGTGGAGGCCTATCCAGACACGGGGAGGCGCGTCTTCCAAACCGTGCTGACTGAGTTCGAGCGCTTCCTGAAGCACTACTTCCAAAGCGAGAACGAGGCGTCGCGAAAAGGGGTTTCGTTGGCTCAACAGGTCGAGCAACGGGAGACGCTGGCGATCCAGTACACGATCGAGTTGCGCAAGATGCTCAACGAGGTGCCGGTGCAGGAAGGCGTTCGTGAGTTCCTGTTCCAAGTTTGGGCAGATGTCCTCGCCACAGCCGGCGTGAAGTTCGGTGTCAGCAGCGATCAGACCCGCTCGATGAAGCGGGCGGCTGCGGATCTGATCTGGTCAGCCAGCGCCAAGGTGTCACGGGAGGAGCGGGCGGAAGTCATCCGTCGCCTTCCTCCTCTGCTCAAGACTCTGCGCGAGGGGATGGCCCAGGCTGGAATGGCGGCGGAAAAGCAGGAGGTGCATATCCATGCGCTCAACAGTTCCCTTGCCGCGGCCTTCACGGCACGCACCGCGACTATTTCCAATGATCGCCTGGCTCAGCTGATGAGCCGGCTGGAGACGCTGGACGACATGCTTCCGGATGCCAGCGATCTACAGCTGGATGAAGCTGTCGTGCTAGACCTTTCCGGGCATGAGTCGGCCGATCTTGAAGTGGTTGGCGACGGCGGCTCGGCACCCACACCTGCCATGCTGCAATGGGCCAAGCAGTTGCAAGTCGGTAGTTGGTATCAACTGGACTACCGCAATCGAACTGAGCCCGTGCAGTTGGCTTGGCAAGGCTTACGCAAGCAATTGTCCTTGTTCGTCACGCCGCAAGGGCGCGGCATCCTCTTCCAGCAGCAGCGCTTGGCCGCATTCCTGCAGGCGAGCCTGCTGGTTCCAGCGGAGGATGAGACGCTCACCACGCGCGCCACCCGCCAGGCTTTGGCCAAGCTCGACGCTGACCCCCAACGCCTGGTTAACTGAGCTGTGGAGTCTTCGGAAATTCGCGTGGCTGCGTAGTAGGCCTGCGGGTAGGGGAACTTGCGGCTGCACCCATGACCTGCCCCCTTCCGCCGTACCAACGGTAAGTAGGAAGTCCTGGTTGCAAGGTTAATTGATCTCGATGGTTGAAGCCGCATCGCCAGCGCGCTGGCGATGCAGTTCGGCGAAGCGAGCCGGCGGCATGCGGCCGATGCTGCTGTGAGGCCGGACCTCGTTGTAGTCCTTCCTCCAATCGGTGATCGCCACACGGGCCTGGCCCAGTGTCTGGAACCAGTGCTCGTTCAGGCACTCGTCGCGGAACTTGCCGTTGAAGCTCTCGATGTAGCCGTTCTGCATGGGTCGACCCGGTTGGATCAGGATGTGCCGGATGCGATGGCTCTGCGTCCAGGAGATGAAGGCCCGGCTGGTGAACTCCGGCCCGTTGTCGGTGCGTACAGCGCCCGGGTAGCCGCGGAAGGTGGCTGCGGCATCCAGCAGCCTTGTCACGTACTCGCCCGACATGCCGAAGTCCACCGCGATGTCCACGCACTCGTGGCTGAAGTCGTCGGCCACGGTCAGGACTTCAGCCGCCGGCCATTGGCCAGGCTGTCGCTGACGAAGTCCATGCTCCATACCTCGTTGACCGTTCGGGCCAGTTGCAGCGGCACGCGCTCGCAGCCTGGCCGCCTGGCCTTCTTGCGCTTGCGCACGGCCAGGTTGGCGGCGCTGTACAGCCGGTAGACCCGCTTGTGGTTGACGCCGGGGAACTCGGGGCGCAACAGGTCATGGATGCGTCGGTAGCCGAAGCGGCGCCGCTCGTGCGCGATCTCCACGATCTTGCTGCTGAGCTGCCGGGTCGCTTCGTCCCTCTGCGGCGCATGCCGGTAGCTGTCTCGGGAGAGCCCCACAAGATGGCACGCGCGGCGCTCCGACAGTTGATGGCCCTCGACCATCTTGCGGACCGCCTCGCGCTTGGCCTGTGGGGCTAGCGCTTTACGCCGAGCACGCTCTTGAGCGCATGCATGTCCAGGTGCGCCTCGGCCAGCAGCTTCTTGAGCTTGGCGTTCTCCGCCTCCAACTCGCGCAGTCGCTTCGCGTCGGGCACCTCCATGCCGCCGAACTTCGAGCGCCACTTGTAGAACGTCGCCTCGCTGAAGCCGCCCTTGCGGCACACGTCCTTGACCGGCAGCCCAGCCTCGACCTGCTTGAGGAACCCAATGATCTGTTCCTCGGTGTACTTGCTCTTCCTCATGTCCGTCATTCTCCTGGTTGACGGACTTCCTCTCGTTTAGGCTGGTACGGCTGGAAGGGGGCAGGTCACATGCCCTCAGCGAGCCCACCTCACCGCGATCCTCATGGCCCTCCAGGCTCTACCCGATGGCGCCTCTGCGGTAGTCAGGACCTCCAACGAGTACGCCTTCAAAGGCATCACCGTCTGGTCCACCAAGTGGCGCGAAAGCAGCTTTCGCTTGAGCGCGGAGGGCAAGCCACTTAAGGACAGCGATCTATGGCTGGCCATCGAGCGGCAACGAATGCGGCTCTCTGTAGTGTTCCAACACACCCCCAACTTCCTTGAGAACAGTGCCAGCCCAGGAGCAGCGCGCGGCCTCGCGCAGGCACTGGCGGCAATGGAAGCAAAGCGGATCGCCAAGACCCTCCTCAAGGAGCGCGCGGCAGCCACGGCAGCGCACCCCTCGCGCCAGCCATAGAGCCCGAAAGGGCGTCCCGTGCTCAGTCGAGCACACACCACCAAACCCGTCATCAGCTCGCCTTGAGAGCTGCGTGGCTCTTTCCCCTTTTGAAACCACACATGAACTCGATCACCGAATACGGCGATGGCGTTACCCGCACCTTCAACACCCCGCCGCAATCCAACGGCTTCACCGTCACCATCGACGGCACGCCCACGACTGCGTTTGCCGAGGGCACGAACTCCATCACCTTCAACGCGGCTCCCGCGTACCGCGCCAAGATCGTCATTGGCTACACCGCTGCTCCCCTGCGCTCAGCGGACGCTGCCG
>SCTQ01000008.1 GCA_004322345.1 Aquabacterium sp.
GCCCGGGCCAAGCTGGCCGACCTGGAGGTCGCCGCCGCCGAGGAACGCCAGCGCCTGCGCGACATCGTCAAGCTCAAGGCGTCCAAGCCCAACCTGCGCATCGAGCGCTACGTGCGCGTGGCCTGCCCGGCACGCGGCACGCGGCTGCTGTCGGACAACCTGGACGTCTTCCTGTCCATCCTGCTGGGCCTGGCGCAGAAGGCCGGCGCAGCCCTGGCCTCGGCACTGGCCACGCCGGTCGCCGGCCAGGCCGCCACCGGCGTGCTGGGGGTGTTCAAGCGCGTGGTGCTGGAAATTGCCGCCAACCGCCTGGACCCGCGCCTGGTGCCCGGCATCGCGGCGATGGGCGTGGAGTCGCCGCTGGCCGCCTTCCTGGCCGACCCGCGCACCGCGCGCGCCGACGTCGCGATGGCCGTGGTGGCCGGCGACACCGAGTTCGAGAACCTGGGCCTCGACTCCATGGCCCGCCGCGTGGCCAACCTCTTCGCCGACTGGACGCTGTTCGACCGCTACGACAACGACCTCGTCGTCGACACCGACTCGATGTACGCCGGCCTGGGCTTCCGCGACGGCACGCGCTACCTCTACGACCGCAACGACGGCGTCGACCACTTCCGCTACTTCCGCAACAGCCTGACACGCGATGCGCTGCGCGCCTGGCTGGTGGCCGATCGCACCGACGAGATCGCGCAGTTCCAGCCGCTGGCGGGCACGCCGCTGCCGTGGAAGGACCGGCGCGCCGCAGCCCGCGGCGCAGGCGCAGCCGAACTGCCGGTGGTGATCTTCCTGCCCGGCACCATGGGCTCGCACCTGGAGGTGGACCGCCGCGGCGGCAAGCCGGGCAGCGGCTCGCGCATCTGGTTCGACTTCTTCGCGCTGAACCGCGGCGAGCTGGGCCGCATCGCCGACCCGGCAGCGGCCAACGTCGCGGCCGAGGATCTCTTCGAGATGTTCTACGGCGAGCTCGCCGACCACCTGGCCGCCACGCACGCGGTGCGCCGCTTCCCCTACGACTGGCGACTCACGCCGGACGATGCCGCGCAGCGCCTGAAGACCGAGATCGAGCAGGCGCTGGCCGGGCATCCCGGCCAGCCCATCCGCCTGCTGGCCCACAGCATGGGCGGCCTGGTGGTGCGCGCGTTGATCGCCTTGCACCCCGGGACCTGGCAGCAGGTGGTCGACAGCGGCGGGCGGCTGGTGATGCTGGGCACGCCCAACCACGGCTCCCACCTGCTGGCCCACACACTGCTGGGCAAGAGCGGCACCATGCGTCAGCTGACGATGGTGGACGTGACACGCGACCTGCAGGAGGTGGTGGACCTGGTCGGCGGCTTCCCCGGCGCCCTGAGCCTGCTGCCGCGCCCCGGCTTCGAGGACAGCGGAACCGAGCCGCGTCAGGACGCGGCCAGCCTCTACCAGCAGGCCACGTGGGCGGCCCTGAAGGCCGGCAACCGCGACCGCTGGTTCAACGATGGCGTCGGCGCCCGTCCGCCGCAGCCCATGCTGGATGCGGCCCGCGCCTTCTGGCAGCTCGTCGCGCCCGGCGGCCAGGCGCTGCTGCCGCATGCCGAGCGCATCAGCTACGTCTTCGGCCAGGCCAAGGAGACGCCCTGCGGCCTGCGCCTGTCCCAGGCTGGCGGCAGCCCCAAGGTGGAGCTGCTGTTCACGCCGCACGGCGACGGCTCCGTCACCTGGGCCTCGGGCACGCTGGAAGAGTTGCTGGCCAACAACCGCTGCTGGTACATGCCGGTGGAACATGCCGACCTGACCGACAGCGCCGAGCATTTCCCCGCCATCGTCGACCTGCTGGAGACCGGCCAGACCGGCAAGCTCGACCGCCTGCCCAAGGCCCGCGGCACCGAGGCCGTGACCTACACGCGCGAGGCCGCGCCGCCGGTCTTCCCCAACCCCGAAGAGCTGGCCCGCGGCGCCCTGGGCAGCGGGCCGAAGCGCCGCGCCAGCACCCGCGGGGTGCTGCCGCTGCAGGTCTGCGTACGCGCCGGCGACCTGCGCTTCGCGCAGCAGCCGCTGCTGTGCGGACACTACGTGGGCGACGCCATCGCCGGCGCCGAGGCGGTGCTCGACGAGGTGCTCGAAGGCCGCCTGACCGAACGCGACCGGCTGGGTCTGTACGCGGGTGAACTCGGCAGCTCGGCCATCGTCCTGATGCCCACCTGCGCGGAGGACACGCTGCGCGGCTCGCACCGCGGCGCCGTCATCGTCGGCCTGGGTGACCTCAACGGGCAGCTCTCGCCGCAGCAGGTGACGCAGAGCGTGCGCGCCGCGGTGCTGCGCCTGCTGATGCTCACGCGCGATGCGCTGGACAACGGCTCGGGCGAACTGCAGTTGGCCAGCCTGCTGCTGGGCTACAGCTCCAGCCCCAACATCTCCATCGCCGAATCGCTGGCCGCCGTCACGCTGGGCGTGGCCGAGGCCAACCGCCAGTTCGCCGACGGCGTGGCCGACAGCGTGCGGCGGCAGGTGGCGGTGACCTCGCTGGAGTTCATCGAGCTGTACCTGGACACCGCCATCAGCGCCGCGCGCGCGTTGCGCGACCTGCCGCAGCGCCTGGCCACGGCATTGCGGCGCACGCGCACGCGCATCGAACCGGCGCGGGTGCTGGTCGAGGGGCCAGGCGCGCGGCGCCGCCTGCGTGCCGACAACAACGCCGGCTACTGGCCCCGACTGATCGTCACGGATGCCGACGCGGCCGACACGCTGGCAGCCGCCAAGTGCGAGGACGGGGGCCTGCGCCGCACGCTGCCGCAACGGCTGAAGTACGTCTTCCTGTCGCGCCGCGCGCGCGCGGAGACCGTCGTGCAGCCGCGCCAGCCGGGCGTGGCCGAGGCGCTCATCAAGGAGCAGCTGCGCAGCACGCGCTTCGACGACAAGCTCGGGCGCATCCTCTTCCAGCTGATGCTGCCGCTGGACTTCAAGCCCGCGCTGCGCGAGCAGTCCACGCTGATGCTGATGGTGGACGACTACAGCGCCAACCTGCCGTGGGAGATGCTGCAGCCCGAGGACGAGCCGCTGGTGCTGGGCACCTCCCTGGTCCGCCAGCTGGCCACCACGCATTACCGCAGCAGCGTGCGCACCTCGGCGCGCAACACGGCGTGCGTGATCGTCGACCCGTCCACGGAGGGCTACGGCGCCCAGTTCGGCAAGCCGGGGCAGGACCTGCCGCAGCTGGAGGCCGCCGTGCGCGAGGGCGAGGCCGTGCAACGCGTGCTGCAGTCGCGCTGGGCCGACGCGCAGGTCACCTACGTGCCCTCGGAGACGCGTGCGCTGGACGTGCTGGCGCACCTGCTGGAGCGGCCCTACCGCGTGCTGGTGATCGCGGCCCACGGCGTGTTCGAGGCCCGGGCGGCCGACGGTAGCCTGCGCACCGGCGTCGTGCTGTCCGACGGCATCCTGCTGACGGCGGTGGAGATCGCGCAGATGGAGGTCGTGCCGGAGCTGGTCTTCCTCAACTGCTGCCACCTCGGGCAGATAGGCGGGGTGGCCGAGCAGGCCGCCCCGAACAAGCTGGCCGCCAGCATCGCGCGCGAGCTGATCGGCATGGGCGTGCGCTGCATCGTCGCCGCAGGCTGGGCGGTGGACGACCAGGCCGCGTCCACCTTCGCCGAGACCTTCTTCGACACGCTGCTGGGCAAGAGCCAGACCTTCAGCCAGGCCCTGCAGGCCGCACGCGAGGAGACCTGGACCCGCCACCGCGACACCAACACCTGGGGCGCCTACCAGGCCTATGGCGACCCCGACTTCCGCCTCTGCGAACGCGACGCGCGCGGCGGCGGCGCGGACGGCGCACCGGCCTCCATCGACGAACTGCTGGACACCATCCAGTCCCGGCGCGTGGCCGGCCGCCGGGGCGGCAAGCCGCTGGACGAGCTGAACCGCTGGGTGCACCGCCGCCTGGCCGAATGCCCCGAGGAATGGGCCCGCGAGCCCCAGGTGCAGCAGGCCCTGGCCGGCCTCTATGCCGACCTGGGCGATGCCGGCTTCGACGCCGCGCGCGGCCACTACCTGCGGGCGATCAGCGAGGAGGACCGTGCCGGCGGCGTCGCCATCCGCGCCATAGAGCAGCTGGCCAACCTGGAAGCGCGCACCGGCGAGCGCCGCGGCGCCGGGCTCGCCGGCCAGGACGCCAAGGCCGCGCACCAGGGCCGCGTGGACGCGCTGGCGCTGGTGGACACGGCGATTGCCCGCATGCGCGCGCTGGAGCAGATCTGCCGTGCCGGCGATGCGCCGGCGGCCGGCCTGCAGCCGAATGCCGAACGCTGGTCCATCCTGGGCAGCGCGCTGAAGCGCCGTGCCGTGCTGCAGGCCGAGGCCGGTGCCGGCTGGAAGGCCGTGAGCGCGACGCTGGCCGAGGCACGCGACGCCTACGCGCTGGGCCTGGCGGCGAATGCGGCGAGCACGCCCTACCAGGTGCTCAACCGCCTGCAGCTGGACTGGCTGATCGCCGCGCGCCCGCGCCAGGACTGGCGCGCCGCGATCGCGCTGGCCGAACGCGCGGCGGCCGACGCGCGAGCGGCCTTCGGCAGGAGCTGGGCCTTCTTCGACGCCATCGGCCCGGCGGACGCCGCGCTGACCATCTGGCTGCTCGGCGGCCTGCCGCATGCGACGGCCGACAGCCTCCTGGCCATCTATCGCCAGGCCACCGTCCGCGTCAGCAGCGCACGGCGTGAATTCGAGGCCGTGCTCGGCCAGCTGCGCCTGCTGGGCCGCTGCCTGCAGCTGCGCGCGGCCGAAGGCGACGCAGCACGCGCGAAGCTGCTGGCCGAACTGGCCGAACGCGTGCTGGCCGGCGAAGCCGCAGCGCCCGCGGCGCAGCCCCAGGCGGCGACCGATGCCGATGGCAAGGCGGCAGGCGAGGAGCCGGCGCCGCGCCGCGCGGGCACGACGAAGCGCACGCCGGCGAAGGCCCCGCGGAAGGCCACGAAGACAGCCACGAAGACAGCCGCGAAGACCCCCGCGAGGAAAGCAGCGCGGAAGTAGCCCGCCATGAGTGCCCACCCCGCCCCCGCCGCGCA
The DNA here is from genome assembly GCA_004322345.1 of Aquabacterium sp. GTDB lineage: Bacteria > Pseudomonadota > Gammaproteobacteria > Burkholderiales > Burkholderiaceae_C > Aquabacterium. Next base: position 5,034 of record SCTQ01000008.1, read on the forward strand.
GCCACGCACCGATGTCTTCATCAGCTACGCACGCGAGGACCGCGAGACCGCGCGCCTGCTGGCCGATGCGCTGTCGGCCGGCGGCCTGAAGGTCTGGTGGGACCGCGACATCCCCGGCGGGCTCGACTTCGCCGAGGTCATCGCCCAGCAGATCGCGGCCTGCCGCGCGGCGCTGGTGCTGTGGTCGGGGGCCGCGGTGCGCTCGGGCTTCGTGCGCGACGAGTCGGCCCGCACGCGCGACGCCGGCAAGCTGCTGCCGCTGCGCATCGCCGAGGTCGAGCTGCCGCTGGGCTTCGGCACGCTGCATACGCTGGACCTCATCGGCTGGGACGGCGATGCCGGCGCACCGGACTTCCTGGCCGTGGTGGCTGCGCTGGAGGCGCGCCTGGACGGCAAGGACGCCGCACCGGCCGCTGCCGCCGAGGCCGCGCTGCGCCAGGCGCTGGACACCCGCCGCTGGACGCGGCGCGCGGCACTGGTGGCCGGTGCCGCACTGGCCGGCGCGGCCGGCGTGCTCGGCTGGCAGCACCTGCGGGCCCGGGCCGACGGCGAACGCGCGCAGGACCTGTTCCGCGACGGCGTGGGCGACCTCGAAGGCGGCGACGCGCGGCTGCAAAGCGCACGCGAAGCCTTCCTGTCGGCCGTGCGCCTGCAGCCCGGCTTCGGCCGGGCCCACTTCTACCTGGCCCAGGTCTACGCGCGCATGAGCGTGTTGTCGACCAACGCCGAGGACATCCAGGCCCAGCGCGGGGCCGCGCGCGCCGCCTACCGGCAGGCGCTGGACCATTTCCAGGACCTGGACAGCGTGCAGCAGCAACAGGCGCGGCGACAGCTCGCAGCCCTGGCCCAGGACGGCAGCACGCCGGTGGCCCGCCCGGCAGCCGATGCCAAGTCGGCCCCCGGCCCCGTGGGCGCCGCGCCCGCCCCCCTGGCCGCACCGCGCGGCCTGCCGCCGGACGCCGCGACGCGCCAGCAGGCCCTGCGCCGCGTCGAGGCCGCCTTCGGCACCGAGCCGACCCAGCGTGTGTCCGCCGTCACCGGCCTCATGCTGGATCCCGCCACCCTGTCCGACGCCATCCCCGTCGCGCTCGACCTGGCCCTGCGCGTGCAGGCCGCGGCACCGGACGCCGCCACCACCGGAACCACCCTGCTCAACACCCTGGTGCTTCTGCAGGGCGCCAGCCCCGCGACGCTGCGCCTGAACCGCGCGGCCATCGGGCAGCTGCTGGCAGCCCTGCCGGCCGGCTCGCCCGCCGCGGGACAGGCAGAGCAGCTGCATCGCCTGCGGCAGGCCGATGCGGCGGCACCGGTGGTCTACCTGCAGCTGGCTTCCGAATCCCAGCGCGCGCTGGCCGCGGCCCTCGCCGCGCGGCTGCGCGCCCTGGGCTACCGCGTGCCGGCAGCCGATCTGGTGGGCCGCCGCGCCCCGCAGCAGACCACGCTGCGCGTGCAGGGCAACAGCAGCCAGGCCCTGGCCCGTGCCTGCGCGCGGATCCTGGGGCAACTGGCGGAGGCCGGCGTGCCGGTGGACACCTTGCGCCAAGCGCGCCCGCGCACCGACACCTACGAAATCTGGCTGGGCCAGGACCTGTGCGGCGACGAGGGCCCCCGGCCCGCCGCCTGCGCGAACTGAGTGCCCCTGCTGCACGGCCCCGGACACATCGCGTCATGAGCGGCCGCCTATAGTCAGGACCACCATGATCGAACAGACCGCCAGCCGCACCGCCCTCGCCACCGCGTACCTGCGCGCCGCGCACCAGCTGCTGGACGCCCAGCCGCGCATCCTCGACGACCCCGTCGCGCTGGCGCTGCTGGGTACGGGGGGCGAGCAGCAGATCCGCGCCATGGACGCTCGCCTGCAATCCGAACCCGGGCGGGAGCTGCGCGCCCACGTGGTGTTGCGCTCGCGTTATGCGGAAGACCGGCTGCAGGAAGCCGTGCAGCGCGGCGTCGTGCAGTACGTGCTGCTGGGCGCGGGGCTGGACACCTTCGCCGTGCGCCAGCCCGAGTGGGCCCGCGGACTGCGCATCTTCGAGATCGACCATCCCGCCACCCAGGCCGGCAAGCGCCAGCGCCTGGCCGATGCCGGCCTCGTGGTGCCGCCCAACACCACCTTCGCCGGCATCGACTTCGAGAGCGAGTCGCTGGACCAAGGCCTGCGCCGCCACGGCTTGAGCACCGACCTGCCCACCTTCTTCTCCTGGCTGGGCGTGACCATGTACCTGCAGCGCCCGGCCATCGACGCCGTCCTGCGCTGCACGGCCGGCTTTGCGCCGGGCAGCGAGATCGTGCTGACCTTCCTCCAGCCGCCCGACGACCTGCCCCAGGGCAGCCGGGAAAGGGCCGCCGAGCTGGCGCGCTACGTGGCCGATGTCGGCGAGCCCTTCGTCAGCTTCTACACGCCGCAGGAAATCGAGGCCGGCCTGCTGGACGCCGGCTTCACCAGCACCGGCCTGCTGACGGCGGACCAGGCCGGCGAACGCTACTTCCACGGCCGCCCGGCCGACCTGCCCGTGCCGGCGCGCACGGCGCTGGCCTGGGCCCGGCGCTGATCCCCACTGACTCCCAGAGGAGACACGACATGAGCCTGTACAAGGGAAGCTGCCACTGCGGCCGCATCGCCTTCGAAGTCGAAGGCGAGATCAAGGGCGTGATGGCCTGCAACTGCTCGATCTGCCAGCGCAAGGGCTCGTTGATGTGGTTCGTGCCGCGCGACAGCCTGAAGCTGGTGACGCCCGAATCGGCGATGGCCACCTACACCTTCAACAAGCACGTCATCCAGCATCACTTCTGCCCGACCTGCGGCATCCATCCCTTCGGCAGCGGCACCGATCCCAAGGGCAACCGGATGGCGGCCGTCAACGCACGCTGCCTGGAAGGCGTGGAGATCGACAAGCTGCCGGTGCAGCACTACGACGGGCGGGCGGCCTGATGCGCCGCCGCGACGCATCCGCGGCGCTGGCCGCGCTGCTGGCCGCCCTGCCCCTGGCCGCGTCGTCCCAGGACACGGCACCCACGGCCCAGGTCACCGAGCTGCGCCCCGCCGACGGCGAACTTGCCGGGCAGCTGCAACGCGGCGCCGCCGAGGCGCGCAAGCGTGGCCTCACGGCCTACGTGCAGTTCGTCGCCGACTGGTGCGGCCCGTGCAAGCGCCTGCGCGCCAGCATGGGCGACCCCGCCATGGTCGATGCTTTCCGCGGCACCTATGTGATGCGCCTGGACGCCGACCAGTGGAAGCAGCATCTCGGCGACACCGGCCTGCGCCCCAGTGCACTGCCGATCTTCTTCGCCCTCGACCCCCGGGGCCGCAGCGCCGGCGCGGCCATCGACGGCGGGGCCTGGAAGGAGGACATCCCGGCCAACATGGCACCGCCGCTGAAGGCCTTCTTCACGGCGCATGCCTGGAAGCCGGCATCCTGAGCTCGCCGCGCATCGAGATGGACCTGGCCACCCTCGCGCTCTTCCTGCCCGCCTGCTTCGCGCTGAACATGGCGCCCGGGCCGAACAACCTGCTGTCGCTCAGCCATGCCGCGAGCTACGGCCTGCGCCGCGCCTGCCTGGCCGGCGCCGGGCGGCTGCTGGCCTTCGCCGGGATGATCGCGCTGGCCGCCTGTGGCCTGGCCGCGGCCCTGCATGCGAGCGAGCTGCTGTTCCAGTGCGTCAAGCTGGCCGGCGCGCTCTACCTGTTCTGGCTGGCCTGGCAGCTGTGGCGCAGCGGTGGCCCTGCAGCCGCGCAGGCGCCCGCGGGACTGGGCCTGTTGGCGATGGCGCGTCGCGAGTTCCTCGTCGCCGCGGGCAACCCCAAGGCCGTGCTGATCTTCACCGCCTTCCTGCCGCAGTTCGTCGATCCCGCACGCGGGGTCGGCCCGCAGTTCCTCCTGCTGGGCCTGCTGTTCCTGCTGCTGGAGATCGCCGCCATCGCCATCTATGCCGCGATGGGGCTGCACCTGCGCCGCTGGCTCGGGAATACGCGGGCGCTGCGCCGCTTCAACCGCGGCTGCGCGCTGCTGCTGGCCGGTGCCGGCGCAGGCTTGCTGGCCGCTCGCCGGAGCTAGGAGCCCGTCCTGAGGCAAGATGCGACGCCAGCCGCATCCGCGCTCCGCCCCATGAGCACCAACTACCGCGTCGACGCCAACTACCGCTTCATCGCCGCCTACCAGGAGGTCAACACCCGCATCGCCCAGCGCCAGCAGGCGCTCGGCCTGTACGTGACCCTGGTGGTGAGCCTGCTGGCCGCGCTGGTCGCACTCAAGCCCGGCGACCACGGTGGCAACGTCCCGATCGAATGGCTGGTGGCCGGCTTCCCGGTGGCCTCGATGTGCCTGGCCTTCCTCAACTACAAGACCGAGCGCACGATCACCAACCTGCGCGAGTTCCTGTCCACACTGGAACGCCTGGGCGACGCCCACCTGGAGCTGCCCAGCTACAACACCGACCCGCGCTGGGCCATGGGCGCCAACCGCGCGCGCCGCTTCCACGACTTCGCCGCCGCGATCCTGGTGGCCGGCGGCAACGCGGTGGGCCTGGGTGCCGCGATCAAGATCTACCCTCGCGTCACCGAGAGCCCCGCCGTGCTGTGGCTGAGCGCGATCGTGGCCCTGGTCTCGCTGGCAGCGCTGCTGATGATCCCGACCTGGAGCTACAAGCCCAGCGCCACGGAGTAAGCCATGCCCGAGATCATCGGCATCGACCACATCTTCATCACCGTGTCGGACCTGGCCCGCTCCGAGGCCTTCTACGACCGCGTGCTGCCGCCGCTGGGCTTCCGCAAGAACGCCTTCGTGATCGGCGGCGACCCGCACGTGCAGTACTACTGCCGCCACTTCGGCTACGTCCTGCGGCCGGCGCGCTCGCCGGCCGAGCACGATCCCTATGCCCGCGGCCTGCACCACCTGTGCCTGCGCGTGGACAGCGTGCAGGACGTGGCAGAGGCCGCCGCGCTGCTGCGCGCCTCAGGCGTGGACGCCAGCGAGCCCTCGCACCACGGCGACTACGCGGACGACTACTGGGCCACCTTCTTCACCGACCCCGACGGCATCCGGCTGGAGATCACGAACTTCCGCCAGGAACGGCGCGACCGGCATGAGCGCTGGGACGAACTGCCCGGGGCCTGAGACCTGCCCGGCCTGCGGCGAGCCGAATGCCTGCACCGGCAACGACGCCTGCTGGTGTGCCGCCACCGGCATCGATGCGCGGCTGCTTCAGCGCATGCGCGATGCGGGCCTGGGCGACCGCTGCCTCTGCCGCCGCTGTGTGGCGTCGGCGGACTTCGCCGCCGACGGCTGCCAGTTCGTCGCCGGCCTGCTGGACCCCGCGGCCTGCGCCGCGCTGGCCCCCCGCCTGGTCGAGCTGGAGCCCGGCAGCGCCGGCACGCGCTGCCTGCTGTCCGAGGCCTGGTGCCGCCAGCTCGCACGGCAGCTCGCCGCGCATCCCGTGGTGGCCGCCGTGCTGCCGCCGGATGCCGTCGCCCTCCAATGCACGCTGTTCGAGAAATCCGTGGAGCGCAACTGGCTGGTGCCCATGCACCAGGACCTCAGCGTGCCGGTGGCAGAGCGCGTGGACCATGCGCAGCTGCGCGGCTGGTCGACGAAGGAGGGCCGCCTGCAGGTGCAGCCGCCCGCCGCGCTGCTGCAGCGCCTGGTGGCCCTGCGGCTGCAGGTGGACGACTGCGGCGCGGACGACGGGCCCCTGCGCGTCCTGCCCGGCACCCACCTGGCAGGCCGGCTGGACGAGGTGGCCGCCAGCAGCCTGCGCCGCGCACCGCCGCACGGCGAGCGGGCCTGCACTGCGCGGTCCGGCCAGGGCTGGCTGATGCGGCCGCTGCTGCTGCACGCCTCGTCCAGGGCCCGCGGCTCCAGCCGCAGGCGGGTGCTGCATTTCGTCTGGGGGCCGGCGGATCCGCCGCTCGGGCTGCGCTGGCCACAGCCGGCCGGCTGAGCGGCACGCGCCTACAGCGTGTGCGTATCGATCCAGACCACCCGCCCGCCCCGCGCGCGCATCAGCTCGACCATGTGGGCGGTGCCGCCGGCCTTGCCCTCGCATCCGTCCCACAGCGCGATCAGGCAGACCGAGTGCGGCTGCAGCGCATGGGCGAGGTCGAGCATCAGCAGGTTGCAGCGCGCATAGGGATCGGCGCCCGCGTCGGCATCGCGGGGCTCCTGAGGCGGCCCGGCCAGCGCGGCGCGCACCGTGCGGTAGCGCTGCAGCCAGCGTTCGCCCTGCAGCACCGGCAGCAGCGAGGTGTTGATGAAGTCCGGCTCGGGCCTGGGCAGCAGCAGCCGCAGTGCCACGCCACGCCCGATGCAGGCCTCGGCGAAGAGCAGGTCGCCGCCGGCCGCGCCCTGGGTCAGGCCCAGGTCCTGCGGCCCGGCGCCTTCGGCGTCCAGCGCCTGGCCGATGCGCGCCGCGGCGGCGGGCTCCATCGCGGGCGTGAAGCGCGGCTGCGCGCGGCCCGGCGCGTCCATCAGATGGCCGGTGAAGACGAAGACCTGGCGGGGAGGCTGGGACATGCGCGCAGTGTCGCCGCGGCTCAGGCCGCGGCCTGCTCGACGCGGTTGCGGCCGGCGCGCTTGCCGGCATAGAGCGCCGCGTCGGCGCGCGCGATGGCGGCGTCCAGCGGCTCGCCCGGGCGCATGGCCGCGATGCCGAAGGTCATGCTGGGCGACAGCCGCTGGCCCGTGGGCAGCACCACCTCGACGGCGGCCACGCGCTGGCGCAGGCGCTCGGCCACCGCGGCGGCCTGCTCCAGGCCGATGGAGGGCAGCAGGATCAGGAATTCCTCGCCGCCCCAGCGCGCCAGGCGGTCCTCGTCGCGCAGCTCGGCCAGCAGCGCGGCGCTGACGGCCAGCAGCACGGAGTCGCCGGCCTCGTGGCCGTGGTTGTCGTTGACCGCCTTGAAGTGGTCCACGTCGCCCAGGATGAGGCTGAGCGCCTCGCGCTGCGGCTCGCCGCGGCGGGCGTAGCCCTGGGCCAGGTCGAGGATGCTGCGGCGGTTGAGCAGCCGCGTCAGCGGATCGGTCTCGGCGATCTGGCGCAGGCGTGCGTCGGCCTTGGTCACCATGCGGAAGTAGCTGGCCACCAGGAAGGTGAGGATGGCCAGCGTGGTCACCAGGTTGAAGTAGTACAGGCCGGTGATCATCTGCGGCGAGACCACCGCCACCGGCACCGCCCCGCGCAGCATGAAGTCGATGGCCACGTGGAGCATGCCTACCAGCAGCACCATCGCGGTTTTCCATGCGCCCGGCAGCTGGCTGACGATGACGACCGGGATGGTCAGCATCAGGTAGTAGTAGTACCCGCTGTCCCAGCCGATCAGCCAGGACGCCAGCGCCGCATGGCAGACGACCTCGGTCCCCACCAGCAGCAGCGCGGGCACGGTATGGCGCGCACGCAGCAGCATCCAGGCCAGCAGGTAGACCAGCACGCTGGCCACGTTGACGATGGCCAGCAGCCGTACGCCGGCGCTGGCGAACAGGAAGATGAAGGCCAGGTGGGTCAGCCCGCCCACCACGGAGGTGCCCATCATCAGTGGCACGAACAGGCGCTCCACCGCGTCGGTGTGCGGACGCGGCGGCGGGGGCGTGTGCGGGGATGGGGAAGCGGCTTGCATCGACGGTTTGCCGGGAACGGCGCAAATCGAAGGCGGGCCGATTCTGCGCCGCGCAGGCACCCGCGGTCAGCCCCCCGCGCCCCCGCTACCAGGGGAGCGCCGCGGGGTATGCAGGGGTGGAATCGGCGATTCGGTCACGTCCTGTCGCGGGCGCAGCAAGCCGCGCGTGGGCGCTCAGGCCGTGGCGTCCAGCAGGCTGCCGACCATCTTCTGCTCGGTCTGGATGGTGCGCAGGTTGGCGACGAAGACATAGCTGGCCATCTTCTGGCCCACCATGTCGCCGGCCAGGTCGGCGCCTTCCTCGGGCATGCGGTCCAGCGTCGCGGTGACGCCCCCGCCGGCCTGCTCGCTCTGGCTGATCGTCTGGCGACGGAAGCCGGGCGTAAGGTTGTTGGCGACGTTGTGAGCGGCCGTGTCCATCTGCAGCCGGGAGACCTGCATGCCGGACTGGGCGATGGACAAGACGCTGTTCATGAGCGGCGATTCTTCCATCGCCCGAGCGCCGGCGCGTGCGCGGCCGGCACGCGGACGACCGGCGTCCGCAGGAAGTCACGGCAGCAAGTCGCGCCGGGGCCGATGCCCCGCGACGCCCCGGGCTCAGCCCACCAGCAGGTTGCTGATGGCCCCGCCCATGGCCTGGTTGCGGCCGTTGAGCTTGGCTTGCAGCAGCGCGGCCTCGGCCGCCTCCACCAGCTGGGCTGCACCGGTGTCCGACGCCGGCACGGTGGACGCGAAGCCGACGCTGGCCGTGACCATGCCGCGCGGCGCGTCCTCGTGCTCGATGTCCAGCGCCGCGACCACCGCCCGTGCACGCTCGGCCACCACTGCGGCGATGGCGAAGCTGGCGCCGGTGAGCATGAGCGCGAAGGAGCGCTCGGCATAACGCGCCACGAGGTCGGTGCTGCGCACGATGCCCTGGCCCAGTTCATGGGCCACGGCCTGCAGCAGCCTCTGCCCGGCTTCCTCGCCGTAGCGCTTGAGGTAGGCGCGCTGCAGGTCGAGATCGATGATGGCCACCGCGATGGCGCTCTGGGTGTAGAGCGCACGCTGCCACTCGGCCTCCAGCACGTCGAGGAAGCGCGTGCGGTTGCCGAGGTTGGTATCGGCGTCGATCAGCGCCGCGACGTCATCGGGCAGGGGCTGCAGCAGGGGCTCCTCGGCGTGCGGGTCGGCAGCGGCCGTCGGCTCGACGTCCAAGTGCGGCCCGTCGCCCACGTCCATGCGGCCGGCCAGCGTGGCCAGCTGCTGCTGCCAGTTGGCGGCCGGCAGCCCCGGCACCGGCCCATGCACCGGTGACTCCACGACCGGCACCACCGCGTGGCGTCCGGAGCCGGCCACCAGCGAGGAGCTCTCCACTGCCATGCGCAGCACGCGCCCGCCCGCCGTGTAGCCGGTGTGCACGCGCAGCCAGCGCCAGTTGCATTCGTATTCGAAGCTGTGCGGCGCCAGCGGCGGCGCGGGCTCGCCGTCCAGCCGCTTGCGCAATCCGGCTGCGTCCTCGCCGCAGGCCGCGGCCGCGCGCGCAACGCCGTTGTAGTTGCACACGCGCAGCAGCAGCACCTGCAGGCCCACGCCCACGCGCAGCAGGTCGCGCGCCAGCGCGAACTCGTAGGCGAAGCCTTCGTTCCAGTCGAGCAGGCCGCCGTGTTCGTCGAACAGCGCGAAGCTGTGCCAGGAGGTGGGGGAAGGTACGGAGGGTGTCTCGCTCATCGATCGCCTCGCCGGTGCGGACGCCCAGCGCCGCAAGTCACGGCGACCCTTCCATGAATTGGCGCTGTCCCGGAGGTTTCGCCGAGGCCCCGGGCAGGCGGATGCTCGACCGCGGCAGCGACGGGGCTGCGGGCTGGTTCGGCATCTGTCGAGGATTGTTGTGTGCGTATACAGCGGGCGGTCGCTGGAAGACCCTGGGGTGGGGCGGCCAATTCTTGGCTCGCTGGCTGCTGGCTGCTGGTTGCTGGTTGCTGGTTGCTGGCTGTTGGCTGTTGGCTGTTGGCTGTTGGCTGCTTGGCTGCTGCTTGAGCGCTCTTGCTCCGGTCCCGTTCTGATCTTTGCCCTGCGCCGGGGTTTCGGCCCGGCGGCCGACCTACTTTCTTGCTTGTGCAAGAAAGTAGGCAAAGAACACACCCCGACGTCCTCGCCGCCCGCATTCGCGGGCGGTGCCCTGCGGTG
>SCTQ01000090.1 GCA_004322345.1 Aquabacterium sp.
GCAACGCCAGCTGCGAGCCGTCGGCGCGCAGCAGGCCCATGGCCACGGGGATCACGAAGGGCAGCTTCTCCGGCTGGCCCGCAGTAGGCGCACTGGCCTGCGACAGCGTCAGTGCGTAGGTGCGCGCAACGGCGTCGTAGCTGCCGGCGGCGGTCACGCGCGGCGTGCCGGCCTGGGCATACCAGCGCTTGAAGTTGGCGAGGTTGGAAGCCAGCGGGCTGCCGGGGTTGGCGTCGGCGATGGCCTGTGCGAAGTCGTCACAGGTCACCGCCTGGCCGTCATGGCGCTGGAAGTACAGCTTCATGCCCTGCGCGAAGCCGTCGCGGCCCACGAGGTTGTGCATCATGCGCACGACCTCGGCGCCCTTCTCGTAGACGGTGGCGGTGTAGAAGTTGTCGATCGCCAGGTAGCTGTCCGGGCGCACCGGGTGGGCCATGGGGCCCGCGTCCTCCGGGAACTGGAACTGGCGCAGCTGGCGCACGTCCTCGATGCGCTTGACGGCGCGCGCCGACGGGCTGCCGGCCAGGTCCTGGCTGAACTCCTGGTCGCGGAAGACGGTCAGGCCCTCCTTCAGCGAGAGCTGGAACCAGTCGCGGCAGGTCACGCGGTTGCCGGTCCAGTTGTGGAAGTACTCGTGGCCGACGACGCTCTCGACGTTGCCGAAGTCGACGTCGCTGGCAGTGGCCGGGTTGGCCAGGACGAACTTGGTGTTGAAGATGTTCAACCCCTTGTTCTCCATCGCGCCCATGTTGAAGTCGGAGACCGCCACGATCATGAAGCGCTCCAGGTCCAGCGTCAGGCCGAAGCGGGCTTCGTCCCAGGCGATGGATGCCATCAGCGAGTGCATCGCGTGCTCGGTCTTGTCGAGGTCGCCGCGGCGCACGTAGATCTGCAGCAGGTGGTCGTTGCCGGCGCGCGAGCGGATGCGCTGCTGGCGGCTCACCAGGTCGGCCGCGACCAGGGCGAAGAGGTAGCAGGGCTTCAGGAAGGGGTCGTGCCACTTGGCGTAGTGGCGGCCGTTGTCGAGCTGGCCCTCCTCGACCAGGTTGCCGTTGGACAGCAGCACCGGGAACTTGGCCTTGTCGGCGCGCAGCGTGACCGTGAAGGTCGCCATCACGTCCGGGCGGTCCAGGAAGTAGGTGATGCGGCGGAAGCCCAGGGCCTCGCACTGCGTGAAGAAGCCGCCACCCGAGGTGTAGAGCCCCGACAGCTGGGTGTTCTTCTCCGGCGCGGTGGTGGTGCGCACCTCCAGCGTGAAGCTGCCCTCCTGCGGCAGGTTGTCCAGCACGAGCTGGTTGTCCTCGACGCGGAAGGAGACGCTGTCGCCGTCGACCAGCACGCGCAGGAGGTTGAGGTCCTCGCCGTCCAGGCGCAGGGCCTGGGGCGGCAGGGAGAGGTTGCGTTCCACCGTCATCCGGTTGATGACCAGCGTCTTCGCCGGGTCGAGGTCGAAGGTCAGATCCACGGTGCGGATCCAGTAGGCGGGGGCGGTGTAGTCCTCGCGGCGGACCAGGGCGACGGTGCCGTCTCTGAGCATGCGGTTCTCCGTTGAATCCTTAGACGCCTTGCTTCAGGCTGGCCTCGATGAAGGCATCGAGATCACCATCGAGCACCTTCTGCGTATTGCTGATTTCCACGTTCGTGCGCAGGTCCTTGATGCGGCTCTGGTCCAGCACGTAGGAGCGGATCTGGTGGCCCCAGCCCACGTCGGTCTTGCCTTCCTCCAGCTTCTGCTGCGCCTCCATGCGCTTGCGCATCTCGAAGTCGTACAGGCGCGAGCGCAGGCGGCGCCACGCGACGTCGCGGTTGCTGTGCTGGCTGCGGCTGTCCTGGCACTGCACGACGATGCCGGTGGGCATGTGGGTCAGGCGCACGGCCGAGTCGGTCTTGTTGATGTGCTGGCCGCCCGCGCCGGAAGCGCGATAGGTGTCCGTGCGCACGTCGGCCGGGTTGATGTCGATCTCGATCGAATCGTCGATTTCCGGATAGACGAAGAGCGAGGCGAAGCTGGTGTGGCGGCCGCCCGCGGAGTCGAAGGGGCTCTTGCGCACCAGCCGGTGCACGCCGGTCTCGCTGCGCAGGTAGCCGAAGGCGTACTCGCCTTCGACCTTGATGGTCGCGCTCTTGATGCCGGCGACGTCGCCGGGCGTCTCGTCTTCCAGCGTGGCCTTGAAGCCCTTGCGCTCGCAGTACTTCAGGTACTGGCGCAGCAGCATGCCGGCCCAGTCGCAGGCCTCGGTGCCGCCGGCGCCGGCCTGGATGTCGACGAAGCAGTTGCTCGGGTCCGCGGGGTTGCTGAACATGCGGCGGAACTCGAGCTGCTCGACCAGCTTGGCCAGTTCGGCGGCGTCCGACTCGATGGCGGCCAGGGCGTCGACGTCCTCGTCGGCCTTGGACATCTCGTAGAGCTCGGTGTTGTCGGCGAGGTTGCTGGTCAGGTGGTCGATGGTGCCCACCGCTTCATCCAGCGCCTTCTTCTCGCGGCCCAGGGCCTGGGCGTTCTTGGGATCGTTCCAGACGCTGGGGTCTTCCAGCGAGGCGTTGACTTCGGCTAGGCGACGGCTCTTGACGTCGTAGTCAAAGATACCCCCGGAGGTCGAGGGTCCGCTGGGTCAGGTCGGCCAGCTGGGTTCCGATGGCGTTGATGCGTTCGATGTCCATGGTGTGCTCTTCTGTATGCGTGTTCGGGCCCATGTTGCGCGGACGGCCCACGCGCAGGGGAAGGGGCGGATTTTGTCATGCGCCCGGGCGGGCCGCCGGTTGCGCCCAGAAGGCTTCCAGCGCCTGCGCCAGCTGGCGCGGCTGATCGTGGTGGACCATGTGGCCGGCATCGGCGATGACCACCTTCCGCACATGCGCGATGTGTGCCAGGCGCGCGTCGAACTCCTCCCGCGTGTACTGGGCGCCCCAGTACAGCGCCAGCTCGTTGATCGAGCCCTCGGCCCACAGCACGGGCGCGGTGATGCGGTCCCAGATGGCCAGGATCTCCTCCACGCGGTAGAGCGTGGGCGTGCTGCCCTTGTGCGCCGGATCCGCATTGAGCGCCCAGCGTCCGCCTTCGCGTTCGCTGGCCCAGTGCGCGGCCACCCAGTGCGCACGCTCCGGCGTCAGGCGCGGGTTGTTGCGGCGCATGCGCTGGGCCACCTCGTCCAGGCTGGCGTAGTCCTTCAGCTGGGGCGGCCGCTTGAGTTCATCCAACCATTTGACGAAGCGGTCCGGGGCCTGCTGCGGCTTCGTCGCCGGCATGCCCCAGCCCTCCAGGTTGGTCAGGCTGCGCAGGCGCTGTGGGCGCAGGCCGGCGTAGACGGTGGCGATGTTGCCGCCCATGCTGTGGCCGACCAGGTCCACGGGCTGGTCCAGCCCCAGTGCGTCCAGCACGCCGTCGAGGTCGCCGATGTAGTCGCCGAACCAGTAGGTGTCGGAGCCCAGGTGCTCGCTGAGGCCGAAGCCGCGCCAGTCGAAGGCGACGAGGTGGCGCTCCCCGGACAGCTCGTCGACCATGAACTGGTAGGAGGCGCCCACGTCCATCCAGCCGTGCAGCAGCACGGCGGTGGGACGCTGGGGCGTGGCCAGGCTGCGGTCGCCCCATTCCCGGACGTGGTGCCGCAGGCCGCGCACGGTGACGAAGCTGCTGCGCGAAGGCCGGCGCACGGCGTAGGGGGCGGGGGAGGACATGGGCAGCACCTCGCGATGGGAGCACGAAAACCGGAAAAGGCATCAGGCCGCGGCAATCTGCGCAAGACAAAAAAGCACGACCGTTCGATAATTATCCTGAACCCTGCCACCTGCCGCAGGACCGATCCAAGAAATCCCGCCCATGAGCAACATCCTCCCGCTGGCCGACGTGCTGGCCACCCGCAGCATCGACGGCCTGGAGGTGCGCTACCGCGTCACCGAGGACTGGGGACAGGGCCGCGCCACCTTCGGCGGCCTGCTGTCGGCCCTGGCCGCCGACGCGATGCGCGCGGTGGCGGGCGCCGCCTGGGGGCCGGACGTCAAGCTGACGGCCCTGCAAACCAGCTTCGTCGGCCCGGTGGCGGTGGGCGAGGCCGTCCTCCAGGTACGCGTGCTGCGCGAAGGCAAGAACGTGCGCCAGGTCCAGGCCACGCTGGTCCAGTGGGATGCCGACAAGGGCGAGCAGGTCGGCGCCGTATTCCTCGGCGTCTACGGCGCCAGGCGCGAGAGCTCGCTGCAGGTCATGCTGCCCACGCGCCCCGAGCCCGCCCGGCCCGTCGAGGCGCTCGCCGACATGCCCTACCTGGCGGGCCTCACGCCCAACTTCACCCAGCACTTCCAGTTCCGCTGGGCCGCCGGCTCCCTGCCCTTCACCGGCGGCAAGGACTGGAACTCCAGCGTGCACCTGAAGCTGCGCGATGCCCTGGCCGGGCATCCCCACCGCGAGGAACTGCTGTGTGCGATGCTGGCCGACGCCGGCCCCACGCCCGCGCTGGGCCGCATGACGGTGATCAAGCCCGCCAGCTCGGTGTCGTGGGCGCTGGAGCTGCGCGTGCCCGAGGCCACCGACCCCGATGGCTGGTGGCGCTACGACAAGGAGACCATCGCCGCCGCCCACGGCTACGTCAACGAGCGCACCTGGCTGTGGGCGCCGGACGGCAGCCTCGCCGGCCTGGGCTACCAGGTGGTCGGCGTCTATGGCTGACGCGCCGCCGCACGGGCTGGCGCGGCCGCGTTCGCTGGCGGATCTCTTCCTCACCTTCAGCGGCCTGGCGCTGCAGGGCTTCGGCGGCGTGCTGGCGGTCGCGCAGCGCGTGTTGTGCGAGCACAAGCGCTGGCTCACGCCGGCCGAGTTCCTGGAGATGCTCTCGGTCGCGCAGATCCTGCCGGGGCCCAACGTCTGCAACCTGTCGCTGGCCATCGGCGACCGCTTCTTCGGCTGGCGCGGCGCCTTCGTCGCGCTGGGCGGCATGCTCTTCCTGCCGATGGTCATCGTGCTGGTGCTGGCCGCCTGGTTCTCCGATGCAGGCGCGCATCCGCTGGTCACGCGCGTGCTGCACGGCATGGGCATCGTCGCGGCCGGGCTGATCGCGGGCACCTCGCTGAAGCTCCTGGCCGGCCTGCGCGGCAACGTGCTCGGCCCGTTGCTGTGCGGCCTCTTCGGCGGCGGCGCCTTCGTCGCGATGGCGTTGCTGCACTGGCCACTGCCCATCGTGCTGCCGGTGCTGGGTGCCAGTGCCTGGCTGTGCGCGTGGTGGCAGCTCGGCCGCGGGAGGGCCGCCTGATGGCGCTGGCCTCGCTGTGGCTGCTGCTGGCCGGGCAGTTCGCCTTGCTGTCGCTGCTGGCCATCGGCGGCGCGATCTCGGTCGCACCGGAGATGCACCGCGTCTTCGTCGGCCAGCTGCACCTGATCAGCGACGCGCAATTCGCGCAGTCCATCGCGCTGGCCCAGGCTGCGCCGGGGCCCAACGTGCTCTTCGTCGCGGTGCTGGGCTTCCAGATGGCCGGGCTGGGCGGCGCCGTCGCATCGATGGCCGGCATCCTGCTGCCCTCCACCACGCTGGCCATGGCTGCGACGCGCTGGAGCCGCACGCGCGAGCACCTGCGTGGCGTGCAGGCCTTCAAGGCCGGCCTGGCGCCGCTGACCCTGGGCCTGACGGCCGCCACCGCCTGGCTGCTGGCACCCACGGCATCGGCCACGCCCAACTGGAGCGGCATGGCACTTGCCGCAGCGGTGGCGATACTGGTCTGGCGCACCCGCGTGCACCTGCTGGTGCTGCTTGCATCGGGCGCCGTGCTGGGCGCGCTGGGCTGGGTCTGAGGCCATGGTCATCAGACGTGTACTGGGCCGGCTGCTCGGCCCCCGCAATCACGAGGAAGAGCCGATGAGCATCCCCGACTACACCGTGCGCCACAACACCGAGGCCAGCCGCTTCGAGGCCGAGATCAACGGCCTGCTGTGCATCGCCGAGTACCGCCTGCGCGACAACGTGGTCGACATGAACCACACCGTCGTCCCGCCTGCGCTGGAAGGCCATGGCATCGCCGCACGGCTGGTGTCGACGGCTCTGGACTGGGTGCGGGCCCAGGGCTACAAGGTGCGCCCGTCCTGTTCCTACGTGCGGCTGTACATCCAGCGGCACCCGCAGGTGCAGGACCTGCTGGCCTGATCAGCGCGCCCGCCGGCGCCGCGCCAGCGTGGCTGTGGCCGCCAGCAGCGCCACGATGCCGGCCGCGTCGAGAGACCCGCCGCCTCCGCCGCCATGGTGGGACGCGCGCGAATCGACCTGCGAGCTCACGCTGCCCACCTGGATGTCATGCGTCGCGGCGGCGCTGTGTCCCTGGTCGTCGACCACCGTCAGGCGCACGGTGAAGCGGCCCACGGCCGCGGGCGCGGCCAGCACCTCGCCGGTCTGGGCCGAGGCGGTGAGCGCGCCTACGATGCCGCCGCCGTCCACCAGGTCCCATTGCCAGGACACGATGCTCGTGCCCTGGATGCTGGGCAGCGAGGCGCCGCCGTCCAGGCGCAGTTGCTGACCCGGCTGCGGCGCAGCCGGCGTGAGCGCGACGCGCGGCACCGCGCTGGTGGCTGCCGCGGCCACCGCCTGTCCCGCGTCCAGCATGCCGCCGCCGCAGGTCCGCGTCGTGCAATAGCACTCGTCCTGTACCCCTGCGCCGGGCGCCACGCACTGCGCGATACCGGTGCTGCCGCCGGTCGTGGGGAAGGCACGCGCGGTGCGCGACAGCAGCTGCTTCAGGTCGGCCGGCTGCAGCGCCGGGCGCACCGCCAGCATCAGCGCGGCCGCGGCGCTGACCTGGGGCGCCGAGAAGCTGGTCCCGACCGCGGAGTCGTTTCCGCCGCCCGTGTAGATCGAGCCGCCCGAGGCATGCGCCACGGGCGTGGTGGCGCCGCTGTTGGACGTGGACAGGATGGGATAGAGGCAGGGGCTGCCGGGCGCCGTGTTCACGCAGTTGCCTCCCGGCGCGCTCACCGCGATCTCGCTGCCGACGGCGGAGTAGCCCACCTTCGTGCCTGCGTGGCGCAGCCCGCCGACGGCGATCACGCCGGGGCAGTTGGCGGGGGACTCCACGGCCTGCCCTTCGTTGTTGCCGGCGGAGGCCACGACCGCCACACCGGCGGCGGTGAGTTCGCGCATCACGTCCTGGTAGGCCGACGAGCAGGCGCTGCTGCTGCCCAGGCTGAGGTTGAGCACGCGCGCCGGGTTCGGGTTGGCCGGCACGCCGTCCACCGCCAGGCCCGCGGCCCAGCGCATGCCCGCGATGATGTCGGAGTCGTAGCCGCCGCACTTGCCCAGCACGCGCACCGGCAGGACCTTCACGTTCCAGCCCAGGCCGGCCATGCCCAGGCCGTTCCCGGTGGCCGCGCCGACGATGCCCGCCACCTGCGTACCGTGCCAGCTGCTGGTGGTCTCGACGTCGCAGCCGCTGTAGAGCCGGCGGTTGAGGTTGATCTCGGTGGCAGTGAGCCAGTCGCCGAGGTCGGAGGCGTCACTGCTGCGGCCGCCGGAGTTGCCCGCCTTGGCCGCCTCGCTGATCATGTTGTAGCCCGGCAGCAGCTTGCCGGCGAGATCCTCGTGGTCGTAGCGCACGCCGGTGTCGATCACCGCCACCACCAGCGGGCCACCGCTGCCCGCGCCCTGCGACAGGTCCCAGGCCGCGGGCGCGCCGACGGCGGACACCAGCACGCTGTCGGGGGCCTGCAGGTACCACTGGCCGGCGGCCGCGTAGGGGCTGGGTTGGCCGGAGCCGAAGCGCGGGTCGTTGGGCACGAGGGCCGGACGGCGCAGGCGGTCCACCACCGCGTATTCGACTTCGGGCTGCACGGCCAGGCGCGCGACCAGTTGCTCCGAGCTCAGGCCGCGCAGGCGCACCGCCTGTATGCGCGCGCCGACCGGACGGCCTTCGTCCAGGGACAGGCCCAGGCGCCGCCCCAGCCGGCCCACCGCCCGGGCAGGGGCGGGAGCGGACGCATCGGCCTGGGCCTCGCGCAGCAGGCCGGACCCTGCGCGCAGCTTGACGATCACGCGGGCTTCCGGCTCATCGGCCGCCCGCAAAGCCGCAGGCAGCAGGCTGCAGAGGACGAAAGCGAGGGCGAGGGAGGAA
Organism: Aquabacterium sp.; assembly: GCA_004322345.1. GTDB lineage: Bacteria > Pseudomonadota > Gammaproteobacteria > Burkholderiales > Burkholderiaceae_C > Aquabacterium. Next base: position 8,080 of record SCTQ01000090.1, read on the forward strand.
AGGCGTCGGGGCGTCATCCGGCGCGTCCCGCGACGCGCCGGGAAGCCGCCTTGGCGCGTGACACGCGCGAAGCCGGTTCGCGGCCGATGCGTTCGCAGATCCACTGCCCGGCCTCGATCAGCGCGTCCAGGTCCACGCCGGTGTCGATGCCCATGCCGTGCAGCATGTAGACCACGTCCTCGGTGGCCACGTTGCCGGTGGCACCCGGTGCATAGGGGCAACCGCCCAGGCCCGCGACGCTGGCGTCGAAGACGTGCACGCCCAGTTCCAGGCTGGCCAGGATGTTGGCCAGCGCCTGGCCGTAGGTATCGTGGAAATGGCCGCTGACCTGGTGCAGCGGATAGTGGGCCAGCGCGCGCTCCAGCGCCGCGCGTACGCGCAGCGGCGTGCCCACGCCTATGGTGTCGGCGATGCCCATGTGCTGCACGCCGATCGCCTTCAGGGCGACGACCACACGCTCGACCTCGCCGGGCGCGACCTCGCCCTGGAAGGGGCAGCCCACCGCGCAGGACACGGCGCCGCGCACCTTCAGCCCGGCCTCCAGTGCGCCCTGCACCACGGGGGCGAAGCGTTCGATCGATTCCTCGATGCTGCAGTTGATGTTGCGCCGGCTGAAGGCCTCGCTGGCGGAGGCGAAGACCACCACCTCGTCGGCCTTCGCTTCCAGCACGCCCTGCAGCCCCTTCATGTTCGGCGCCAGCGCGCTGTAGCGCACGCCGTTGCCGCGTGGCACGCCCGCCATCACCTCGGCGCTGGTGGCCATCTGCGGCACCCACTTCGGGCTGACGAAGCTGGCGGCCTCGATCTCCTTGAGGCCGGCGGCCGCCAGGCGGCGCACCAGCTCGATCTTGTCTGCGGCCGACACCGGCGCGGACTCGTTCTGCAGGCCGTCGCGGGGGCCGACCTCGACCAGGGTGACTCGGGTGGGATGGCTCATGCCTCGGGCAGGTCCTCTGCACTGTCCAGCGCCTTCAGCCGGTGCTTGAAGCGCCGCGCGTCGTCGTAGGGGAAGACGTCGTGCACGTAGCCGGCCAGGATGCGCTCCTTGTGCGTCTGCCAGAAGGTGGCGTCCAGCAGGTCGGCGTGGTGGCGCATGAAGACCTCGCGCACGCGCGGGTCGCCCAGCAGGAAGGGGCCGAAGGTCTCGGGAAAGACGTCGTGCGGGCCGACGCTGTACCAGATCTCGCCGGACATCTCGTCCTCCTCGTTGCGAGGCGCGGGCACGCGGCGGAAATTGCAGTCGGTGACGTACTCGATCTCGTCGTAGTCGTAGAACACCACCTTGCCGTTGCGCGTCACGCCGAAGTTCTTCCACAGCATGTCGCCGGGGAAGATGTTGGCGGCCACCAGGTCCTTCAAGGCGTTGCCGTACTCGATGACGGCGTGCTCCAGCTGCTCCTGGTCGGCTTCCTGGATGTAGATGTTCAGCGGCACCATGCGGCGCTCGATGTACAGGTGCTTGATGATCAGCTGCTCGCCGCCCTCGTCCACCAGGCTGGGCGAGAAGTGCCGCAGCTCGGCCATCAGTTCGTCCTCGAAGCGCTCCTTGGGGAAGGCGACGTTGGTGAACTCCAGCGAGTCGGCCATGCGGCCCACGCGATCGTGCTGCTTGATCAGCTGGTACTTGCCCTTGATCTGCTCGCGCGTGGTCTCCTTCTGCGGCGGGAAGAAGTCCTTGATGACCTTGAAGACGAAGGGATAGGACGGCAGGTCGAACACCAGCATCACCATGCCCTTGATGCCGGGCGCGATGCGGAAGCTGTCGCTGGAGTGGCGCAGGTGGTAGAGGAAATCGCGGTAGAAGAGGTTCTTGCCCTGCTTCTGCAGCCCGATGGCGTTGTACAGCTCGGCGCGCGGCTTGCGCGGCATCAGCGAGCGAAGGAACTGCACGTAGGCCGAGGGGATGGCCATCTCGACCATGAAGTAGGCGCGCGCGAAGCTGAACAGCGCCTGCATGTCGTCCTCGCCGAAAAGCGCGGTGTCGACGTAGATCGTGCCCTTGGAGTTGTGCAGGATGGGCAGCGCGAAGGGCAGCGAGCGGTAGCCGTTGACCACCTTGCCGACGATGTAGGCGCCCTTGTTGCGGAAGAACAGCGAGGACAGCACCTGGATCTGGAAGTTGGTGCGCAGGCGCACGCTGCCCACCTGGTCGCGCAGCGCCTCCAGCACGAAGCCGATGTCGCGGTCCAGGTTCTCGAAGGGGCGGTTCAGGCCGAAGCTGAGCACCACCTGCTTGAGCGTCGGGCCCAGGGTGTCCAGCTTGGGGTAGTAGGCGCGGAAGGTCGGCGCATCGGTGGACTCGTCGTTCTCGATGTATTCGGTCGAGACCGCCGGGCGCACGAAGATGAAGTCGTTGTTGAAGTAGCTGCGATCCAGGATGCGCGTGGTGACCGAGTTGAAGAAGGTCTCGGCCAGCTCGGGCTGCATGTGGTTGGTCAGCAGGCCGATGTAGTGCAGCTTGGCCTGCTGCCAGACCTCCATCGGCAACTGGTTGGCGCCGAACTCGTGGTTCAGCCGCTGCACGGCCTCGTCCACCCTCAGGTCGTAGAACTCGATGCGCTCGCGCTGCACCCGCTGCTGGGCATGCCACTCCTGGGCCTCGAAGCGCTCCTTGGCCTGGGCACTGGCCTGGCGGAACAGCCGGTAGTGGCGGTTGAAGCCATCCAGCATGGCCTGCGCCATGCCGAAGGCGCGGGTGTCGGTCAACTCCTTGGGGAACATCGCTACTCCGTGCGGTGGATCACGAGCGGGATCGGTGCCGGCTGGACCACACCGGTCTGCTCATATTGTCAGCCGCCTTTGTACCGGAGCTTTACCGCGGCAACCGCCTTGTCGTAGCCGTTCCGCACGTCCACGGGGTCGCGGGCGGTGAATCCGAGGTCGTTCAGCAGCCCGTCCTTCAGGCCGTAGCACCAGGCGTGGATGCGCAGTTCCTGGCCCTTGGACCAGGCTTCCTCGACCACGGTGGTCGAGCAGACGTGGGACACCTGCTCGATCACGTTGAGCTCGCACAGCGCGTCGTAGCGCGTCTGGGGATCTGCGGCGCCTTCCAGCGTGTCCAGCCAGTCCTGATGCTTGTTGCGCACGTCCTGGACGTGGCGCAGCCAGTTGTCGGCCAGTCCCACGCGCACGTTGTCCATGGCTGCACGCACGCCGCTGCAGCCGTAGTGGCCGACGACCATGATGTGGCGCACCTTGATCTGCTCGATCGCGAACTGGACCACCGACAGGCAGTTCAGGTCCGAATGCACCACGACGTTGGCCACGTTGCGATGCACGAAGAGTTCGCCCGGCGCCAGGCCGACGACTTCGTT
>SCTQ01000091.1 GCA_004322345.1 Aquabacterium sp.
AGCAGCACGTCCAGCAGGATCTTGCTGGAGACGCCATCGTCGAACACGCCGCGCTGCTGGCCTTCCTTCAGCACGCCGATGAAGGCACCGATGAGGACCGGGTTCTCGAAGATGCGGATGTCGCGGTGACGCGTGGCGGGGATGGCGTTGCCCAGCAGGCGGATGACGTCGGGATGGCGGTCCGCGTAGTCCAGCATGACCCAGAAGGTCTTGCGCAGGCGCTCGCGCGTGTCGTCGATGCCCTGCAGGTGGTCGATCATGCGTGCGCCCAGGCGCGACAGCGCCAGGTCCAGCATCGAGTAGACCAGGCTCTCCTTGCTGCCGAAGTACTTGTAGATGGTCTGCAGCGAGACGTTGGCGCTGCGCGCCACGTCCAGCAGGCTGACGGCATAGAAGTCCTGCTTGCAGAACAACTCGGTCACCGCGGCCTCGATGCGGGCCAGGGTCTCGGGGCGCATGGATTGCAGGTCCGCCACGGCCGTGTCGTGCAGCGCAGGCGAGCCGGTCTCGGCCTCGGCAGAGCGGCGGGAGCGGGTGCCGGCCGAGGTGCTGCGGGGGGTGGGCATGTGATCGTTCCGGTCGGGTAACTCAAATTACCAAATGGGGTTAGTCCGAGCGGATTGACCTCCATATGTATTGCCGAGCATCGGGCTTCCGGCCTATTGTCGCCAGCGTTGCGGCAGGAAATGCCCAGGGAATTCATGCGTGAGCAGCTTCACGTCATCCTGCGGTGCAGCAAGTTCCAGCCGGCTCGGATCAGGGTAATCCATATTACCTGTTCCTGCCAGCCCTGCCGCCGGAACCGATCAAGAGGAGTCTTTACATGGCTGACGCCTATCTCTACGACGCCGTGCGCACCCCGCGCGGCCGCGGCAAGCGCGATGGCGGCTTGCACCAGGCCACCCCGATCTGGCTGCTGCGCACGCTGTTGCAGGCGCTGGCCTCCCGCAACAAGCTGGACACCACGCTGGTGGACGACCTGGTGCTGGGCTGCGTGACGCCGGTGGGCGAGCAGGGCTCGGACATCGCGCGCACCGCGGTGCTGGACGCCGGCTGGTCGCAGGGCGTGGCCGGCGTGACCTTGTCGCGCTTCTGCGCCTCGGGCCTGGAGGCCATCAACCTCGCCGCGGCCAAGGTGGCCTCGGGCCAGGAGGACATGGTGGTCGCCGGCGGCGTGGAGTCGATGAGCCGCTGGGCCATGGGCTCCGACGGCGGCGCCTGGTTCATGGACCCGCGCGTCAACAATGCGCTGGGCTTCGTGCCCCAGGGCATCAGCGCCGACCTGATCGCCACCATCGAGGGCTTCAGCCGCGAGGACGTGGACGCCTTCGCCGTCACCTCGCACCAGAAGGCCGCGCGCGCCAAGGCCGAGGGCCGCTTCCAGCGCTCCGTCGTGCCCGTCAAGGACCTCAACGGCATGCTGCTGCTGGACCACGACGAGACCGTGCGACCGCAGACCGACCTGGCCGCGCTGGCCAAGCTGAATCCGTCCTTCGAGGCCATCGGCACCATGGGCTTCGACGGCACGGCGCTGCGCAAGTACACCGAGATCGAACGCGTGCGCCACGTGCACCACGCGGGCAACTCGTCGGGCATCGTCGACGGCTCCGCGCTGGTGCTGGTCGGCTCCAAGGAGATAGGCGCCAAGGCCGGCATCAAGCCGCGGGCGCGCATCCGCTCCTGGGCCGTCACCGGCTCCGAGCCCACCATCATGCTGACGGGGCCCACCTCCGCCTGCCAGAAGGCGCTGCGCAAGGCCGGCATGCAGGCCTCCGACATCGACCTGTGGGAGATCAACGAGGCCTTCGCCGTGGTGCCGATGAAGACGGCGCGCGACCTGGGCGTGGACCTGGACCGTGTCAACGTCAACGGCGGCTCCATCGCGCTGGGCCATCCGCTGGGCGCCACCGGCGCCATCCTGCTGGGCACGCTCGTGGACGAACTGGAGCGCAGCAACCGCTCCACCGGCCTGGCCACGCTGTGCATCGGTGGCGGCATGGGCATCGCCACCATCATCGAACGCGTCTGAGGAGTTCCACGCCATGACTACTGCAATCAAGCTTGAGCGCGGCTCCGACGGCATCGGCATCGTCACGATGGACCTGCCGGGCCGTTCCACCAACGTGCTGAACGACGACCTGATGCTGCCCTTCGCCGAGGTGCTGCAGCAGTTCGAGACCGACGCCACCTTCAAGGGCCTGGTGATCACGTCCGCCAAGCGCGACTTCATGGTCGGCGCGGACATCGACCGCCTGGCCAAGGTGAAGACGCCCGAGGAAGCCTACGAGCTGGCGCAGGCCTTCAAGACCTTCCTGCGCCGCCTGGAGAAGAGCGGCAAGCCCGTCGTCGCCGCGCTCAACGGCACCGCGCTGGGCGGCGGCCTGGAGCTGGCGCTGGGCGCCCACCGCCGCATCGCACTGAACAACCCGTCGCTGAAGATCGGCCTGCCCGAAGTGAAGCTGGGTCTGCTGCCCGGCGGCGGCGGCACGCAGCGCCTGCCGCGCCTGATCGGCATCCAGGAATCCTTCTCGCTGCTGCTGGAGGGCAAGGAGCTGCGCCTGGACAAGGCGGTGGCGCTGGGCCTGATCCACGAGCTGGCCGAGACGCCGGCCGAGCTGATCGAGAAGGCCCGCGCCTGGTGCCTGGCCAATCCCTCGCCCAAGCAGCCGTGGGACCAGCAGGGCTTCCGCTTCCCCAAGGGCGATTCGCGCAGCCCCGGCGTGGCCCAGATGCTGGCCATCGCCCCGTCCATGGCCAACGCCAAGGCCTGGGGCAACTACCCGGCGATCAACCACATCATGTCTTCGGTGTTCGAGGGGGGGCTGACCGACATCGACAACGCGCTGCAGATCGAGTCGCGCTACTTCGCGGCCTGCGCGATGACGCAGGAATCGCGCAACATGATCGGCACGCTGTGGTACCAGCTCAACGCGATCAAGAAGGGCCGCTCGCGCCCCGAGGGCCAGCCGGAATCCAGCGTGAAGAAGGTGGGCGTGCTGGGCGCCGGGATGATGGGCGCGGGCATCGCCTACGTGTCCGCCAAGGTGGGCATCGAGGTCGTGCTGCTGGACACCACGCAGGAAGCGGCTGAGAAGGGCAAGGGCTATTCGCAGGGCCTGCTGGACAAGGCGGTCGCCCGCGGCCGCAGCACCGCTGCCAAGCGCGACGAGCTGCTGGCGCGCATCCAGCCGACGACGAAGTACGAGGACCTGGCCGGCTGCGACCTGATCGTCGAGGCCGTGTTCGAGGACCGTGACGTGAAGGCCGGCGTGACCAAGGCGGCCGAGGCCGTGATCGGCAGCGATGCCGTCTTCGCTTCCAACACGTCCACCCTGCCCATCACCGGGCTGGCCAAGTCCAGCGTGCGCCCGGCGCAGTTCATCGGCCTGCACTTCTTCTCGCCGGTGGACAAGATGCCGCTGGTGGAGATCATCGTCGGCGCGGAAACCTCGCCGCAGACGCTGGCCCGCGGCTTCGACTACGTGCAGCAGATCGGCAAGACGCCCATCGTCGTCAACGACAGCCGCGGCTTCTATACGTCCCGCGTGTTCGCCACCTACATCATGGAAGGCGCGGCCATGCTGGCCGAGGGCGTGCATCCGCGCTCCATCGAAGTGGCCGGCCAGCAGGCCGGCATGCCGATGCCGCCGCTGGCGCTGCAGGACGAGGTGACGCTGTCGCTGGGCGTGCACATCGCCGACGCCGCGCGCCGCGACTACGCTGCCGAGGGCAAGACCTATGTGGCCCACCCCGGCGAGGCCGTGATCCGCACGCTGGTGAAGGACCACGACCGCATCGGCAAGAAGACCGGCCGCGGCTTCTACGACTACAACGGCAAGGAGAAGTCGCTGTGGCCGGGCCTGGCCGAGGTCTATCCGCGCCAGCCGGTGCAGCCGCAGCAGCAGCACATCATCGACCGGCTGATGTACGTCCAGGCCAACGAGGCGGCCCGCTGCTTCGAGGCGGGCGTGCTGCGCTCCGCGGCGGACGCCAACATCGGCTCGATCTTCGGCTGGGGCTTCGCGCCCTTCCAGGGCGGCGCGCTGCAGTTCATCAACGCCGTGGGGCTGAAGCAGTTCGTCGAGCGCTCCTTCGAGCTGTCCAAGCTGCACGGCAAGCGCTTCGAGCCGGCAGCCATCCTGCTGAAGATGGCCGAGAAGGGCGAGACCTTCGAGGACCGCTGAGCCACTGAAGCAAGCAGGGGCAGCCGCCGCGACGGCGCTGCCCCTTTTCTCATATCCGCACACCTAGACCCGAGAGCGAGACACACCATGTTCGGCGTTGCCCCCTACCGTTCCCCCTGGATGACCGAAGAGCTGGAGATGCTGCGCGACACCGCGAAGCGCTTCTACAAGGAAGAGTGCGTGCCCCACGAGGAGCGCTGGAGCAAGCAGCAGCACGTGGACCGCGAGATCTGGCTGAAGGCCGGCAAGGTGGGCCTGCTGTGCGCCAGCATCCCGGAGGAGTACGGTGGCGGCGGCGGCACCTTCGCCCACGAGGCGGTGATCTTCGAGGAGCAGAGCCGCGCCCTGGTGTCCAGCTTCGGCAACCACGTGCACAGCCCGATCACAGCGCACTACATCCTGGCCTACGGCACAGAAGAGCAGAAGAAGAAGTGGCTGCCCAAGCTGGCCAGCGGCGAGTTCATCTCGGCCATCGCGATGTCCGAGCCGGCGGCCGGCTCCGACCTGCAGGGCATCCGCACCCGCGCCATCCGCGAGGGCGACGAGTACGTCATCAACGGCTCCAAGACCTTCATCTCCAACGGCCACATGGCCGACCTGATCTGCCTGGTGGTGAAGACCGATCCCAATGCGGGCTCCCACGGTGTCTCGCTGGTGATGGTGGAGACCCAGGACCTCAAGGGCTTCCGCCGCGGCCGCATCCTCGAGAAGATCGGCCAGAAGGGCCAGGACACCTCCGAGCTGTTCTTCGACGACGTGCGCATTCCGGCGGCCAACCTGCTGGGCACCGAGGAAGGCATGGGCTTCCTGCAGCTGATGCAGCAGCTGCCGCAGGAGCGCCTGGTGCTGGCCGTGGCCGCCGTGGCCGGCATGGAGATCGCCGTCGAGCTGACGACCACCTACGCCAAGGAGCGCACCGCCTTCAAGCGCAAGCTGATCGAGATGCAGAACACGCGCTTCAAGCTGGCCGAGGTGAAGACCACGGCGCACGTCGCGCGCGTCTTCGTCGACGACTGCGTGCAGCGCCACCTCAAGGGCCAGCTCGACGCCACGGGCGCCGCGATGGCCAAGTGGTGGATCACCGAGGAGCTGTGCAAGGTGGCCGACGAATGCCTGCAGCTCTTCGGCGGCTACGGCTACATGCTGGAGTACCCGATCGCCCGCATCTGGACGGACGCCCGCGTCAACAAGATCTACGGCGGGACGAACGAGATCATGAAGGAATTGATCGCGCGGTCGCTGTGAGGCACGAGCCATGAGCGACTCCGTGTTCGTCGAGTACTTCAACGAGACCCACGAACAGGCGCGTGCGACCACGCGCCGCTTCGTGGACCAGGCCATCAAGCCGCACATCGCGGATTGGGAGGAGGCCGCCACCTTCCCCCGTGAGCTGTACAGGCAGGCTGCGGAGATCGGGCTGCTCGGGATCGGCCATCCCGAGGCTTACGGCGGCAGCGGCGAGTCCGACGTCTTCCTCAAGGTGGCCGTCAGCGAGGAGCTGATGCGCAGCGGCTCGGGCGGCCTCGTCGCCAGCCTGGGCTCGCTGGACATCGGCCTGCCCCCGGTTTGGCGCGCGGGATCCGATGAGCTGAAGCGGCGCGTGGTGCCCGCCGTGCTGGCCGGCGAGAAGATCGCCGCGCTGGCGATCACCGAGCCCGGCGGCGGCTCCGACGTCGCCAACCTGCGCACGCGGGCCGTGAGGGACGGCGATCACTACGTGGTCAACGGCTCCAAGACCTTCATCACCTCCGGCACGCGGGCCGACTACTACACGGTGGCGGTGCGCACCGGCGAGCCGGGATACGGCGGCATCTCGCTGCTGCTGGTGGAAGCCGGCACGCCGGGCTTCAGCGTGGGGCGCAACCTGAAGAAGATGGGCTGGTGGGCGTCGGACACCGCCGAGCTGTTCTTCGACGAGGTGCGCGTGCCGGCCGGCAACCTGCTGGGCCCGGAGAACGCCGGCTTCTTCATCATCATGATGAACTTCCAGGCCGAGCGGCTGAGCCTGGCGGTGATGGCCTACATGACCGCCCAGCTCGCGCTGGAGCAGTGCCTGGACTACGTGAAGACGCGCGTGACCTTCGGCAAGCCCCTGGCCAAGCACCAGGTCATCCGCCACAAGCTGGCCGAGATGGCCACGCGCGTGGACGTGGCGCGCGAGTACGCCCTGCGTTGCGCCGCCCGCATGCAGGCCGGCAAGAACGCGGTCAAGGAGGTCTCGATGGCGAAGAACGTCGCCACCAGCGCCTGCGAATACGTGACCCACGAGGCGGTGCAGATCTTCGGCGGCATGGGCTACATGCGCGAGTCGCTGGTCGAACGCCTGTACCGTGACAGCCGCATCCTGTCGATCGGCGGCGGGACGCACGAGATCATGAACGAGATCATCTCCAAGCAACTGGACTTGTGACCCACCCCCTACGCGCTTCGCGCGCCCCCTCAAGGGGGCGACACCAGTGGCCCGGCGAAGCCGGTTCCACGGTGTCCGTTGGACTAGGCCGAGGCATGCACATGCAATGGCTGTTTTGACGGAGAACGGAATGTCCACGCCCCCCCTGCTCGCCGGCCTCAAGGTCATCGACCTCACACGCAACCTGCCCGGCCCCTATGCCACGCAATGGCTGGCCGACATGGGCGCGCAGGTGACCAAGGTGGAGCCGCCGGCAGGCGACGAGGCAAGGATGCTGCCGCCGCTGTTCGCCGGCGTGAACCGCGGCAAGGCGGAACTGCGCCTGGACTTCCGCCAGGAGGCCGACAAGCGCAAGCTGCTGGATCTCGTCGCCGAGGCCGACGTGCTGGTCGAAGGCTTCCGCCCCGGCGTGCTGGCCGACATGGGCCTGGGCTGGCCGGTGCTCCAGGCCTGCAACGCGAAGCTGGTGCTGTGCTCCATCACGGGCTACGGCCAGGACAGCCCCTGGGCCCACCGCGCCGGCCACGACCTGAACTTCATGGCCATGAGCGGCGCGCTGGACCAGATGCGCACGGCCGACGGCGACATCCCGATGTCCAACGTGCAATGGGGCGACCTGGCCGGCGGCACGCTGACCGCGCTGGTCGGCCTGCTGGCCGCGCTGCTGGATGCCCAGCGCAACGGGCGCGGGCGGCACGTGGACGTCAGCATGACGCACGGCGTCTTCGCCCAGCTCGTCACCCCGCTGGCCACGGGCCAGCTATGGAAGCCGCAGCTCGGCCACCGGCCGGGCCCGCGCGAGGACATGCTCAACGGCGCGCTGCCCTGTTATGCGCTCTACCGCACGGCCGACGAACGTTTCCTCGCGGTCGGCGCGCTGGAGCACCGCTTCTGGCTGCGCTTCTGCGAGGCGGTGGGCCGCAGGGAATGGGCGGACCTGCACTGGCATCGCGGCCTGCTGCCGCACAGCCATGCATCCAAGGCGCTGCGCGTGGAGGTGGCCACGCTGCTTGCCGGGCGGCCGCTGGCGCATTGGGCCGATCTCTTCGAGACGGTGGACGCCTGCGTCACGCCGGTGCTGACGATGGACGAGGCGATCGGGCATCCGCTGTTCGTGCAGCGCGCATCGCTGCGCGAGGTCGACTCCGGCACGGGGCAGCGGGTGCAGGCGCTGGAATTGCCGGTCAGGTTCCTCGACAGCCGCTAGTGTGGTGCGGCACAGGAGAAACAACATGCCCTACGCATCCCGCATCGTTTCCCAGCCCGTCGCCGTGCACGCCGACGTGGTCTACGACTACGCCCACATCATCGAGAACCTGCCGCAGTGGGCCTCGGGCCTGGCCGCCGGCGTGCAGCAGCGCGACGGCGTCTGGTATACCGAGTCGCCCATGGGCCACGTCCGCCTGGACATGGCGCCGAAGAATGCCTTCCGCGTGCTGGACCACGACGTGACCCTGCCCGACGGCACGGTCGTGCACAACGCCTTGCGCGTCACGCCCGCGGGCGACGGCTCGCTGCTGAGCTTTGTCGTGCTGCGCCTGCCTGGCACCACCGACGAGGCCTTCGAGCAGGACGTGGCCCATGTTCAGCGCGATCTGCAGGCCTTGGCGAGCCTGCTCGAATCGCGTGGCTAGTGTGGGGCACCCCACTAGGGGGGGGCTGGCTCCTGGGCTTGTCGTGGAGCGGGGCTGATGGGACAGTCTCCCCGCACAAACTGGGAGGCCACCTTGAAGTCATTCGCCTTTTTCGCTGCGGCGGCCTGCGCCGCCGTCCTCGCCGCCGATGCCCGGGCCGCGCAGCCACCCCCACCACCCGCGGACTACGGCACCATCGCCTGCGTCACCTTCGGCTTCAACGTTCCCGGATGCCCCGGCTATCCGGTCAACCGCGGGTTCGACAGCTCCGTCCAGACGCCGGACGGCTACGGCCCGGTCTACGCCGCAGCCAGCGCGCAGCCCGGTGCGGTCTTCGTCGCCGCCAACGTGGCCACGGGAGCAGCCCAGCCGGAGGCCAACGCCGGCGCGACCCTGGGCGACTTCCTCTACCTGGACGATCCGCAGGCGGCCGATGGGGCCTGGTTGCCGGTGCAGATGACCCTGCAGCTGGGCGGCACGGCGCTCTATTCGGCAGCACCGGCCGACCTGGACCGCATTCCGTTTGCCGGCGCCTTCCTCGCCGTGGACAACTTCGGCAACACGCCACGGGCGGGAGTCGGCACGGGCCGCTACGAGGACGTCTACGTGCCCAGCGTCAGCTTCGAGGTCGGCCTGTACAACCGGACCTGGATGCCGCTGACGCTCTACATGGGCGCCTATGCCGGCATCGACAGGTTCAGCGCCTTGTCCACGGTGAGCGTCGTCGCCCACGGCAGCATCGTCATCCGGCCGGGCGCCGGCAGCGCCAGCGGCCGGTTGGCCGGCTTCGACGCCGCGGCGGCCGAGCCGGTCCGGCTCTACAGCGCCAGCGGCTTCGACTACACGACCGCCGTGCCGCAGCCGCCGGCTGCGGCGCTGGCGCTGTCGGGTGCGGCGCTGCTGTCGCTGCGCTTCTTCAGGCCTGTCCGCAGGCGGCGCACGGCATGAAAAAAAGGCCCGGCGCTGCGCACCGGGCCTTCAAGCAACTTGTGGAGAGTGAGTGGGGCAGTGGGTCAGTGCCCGCCGCTGCCCGCGGCCAGCGCGGCGTCGCCCGCCAGGATGGGATCCTTCGTGCGCTCGTAGGTCTGGATCCAGGCGTCGTAGCCCTGCATCTGGCCGATCTGCCAGGGATGGAAACCGGGCTTGAAGTACTGCAGGTAGTGGCCCAGGATGGGGGCGTACAGGCCGCCCGGCTTGTAGAGCCACCAGGCCCCCCGCAGCATGGTGCCGATGCGCTTGAACAGGCCCTGGCCGTCCTGGCG
>SCTQ01000092.1 GCA_004322345.1 Aquabacterium sp.
CGGCCAGCGAGACGTGCGGTGCCGCCGCATCGGCGTCGCTGTAGACGGCGACGGTGCGGTAGCCGAGGTCACGCGCGGTCCGGATGACCCGGCACGCGATCTCCCCGCGGTTGGCGATCAGGATCTTCTTGTACATGAGGTTGCTCAGAGCGTTGCCTGCCGCGCCCACTTCGGCGGGCGCTTCTCCAGGAAGGCGGTCATGCCCTCCTGGCCTTCGGGGCTGCCCGCGGCGCGCGAGAAGATCGCCGCGGCATCGTTGACCAGGGCCTCGGGCGGCGTGGTGCGTGCGCGGGCGATGAGTGCCTTGGTCGCCGCGGTGGCGCCGGGTGCGCAGGCGAGGATGCGGGTCAGCACCTCCACCAGCGCGGCGTCCAGCGCGGCGCGGTCCGCGGCCACCTGGTGCACCAGGCGGATCGTCAGCGCCTCCTGCGCGTCGATGCGTCCGCCGGTCACGGCCAGGCGCTTGGCCTCGGCGTAGCCCAGGCGCTCGACCAGGAAGGGCGCGATCTGCGCCGGCACCACGCCCAGGGATGTCTCGGGCAGGCGGAACTGCGCATCGGCCGAGGCCAGCGTCACGTCGGACACGCAGGCCAGGCCGAAGCCGCCGCCCATCACCGAGCCCTCGGCCACGGCGACCACCGGGATGCTGGTGCGCGCATAGGCGACGCACAGGCGACCGAAGGCGGCGTTGACCTCGGCGATCGGGTCGGGCTCGCCTTCCTTGCGTGCCATCGCGCGCATGCGGGCGCCGGCCATGTCCTTGATGTCGCCGCCTGCGCAGAAGTGGCCGCCGGCGCCGCGCAGCACGATGGCGCGCACGCTGCCTTCGCCTTCGGCCTGGGCGAGCGCGGTCTGCAGTTCGCCCACCATCTCCAGCGACATGGCGTTGCGCACTTCCGGCCGGTTCAGCGTCAGGTGCAGGACGCCGTTCTGGTTGCGGGCAACAAGTGTGCTCATGCTCGCCACCTCACTTCTTCTTGCCCGGCAGCGTGCCTTCGAGCTTGCAGATGATGCCCAGCATGATCTCGTCGGCGCCGCCGCCGATGGAGACCAGGCGGCCGTCGCGGTAGGCCTGGGAGATCGGGTTGTCCCAGGTGAAGCCCATGCCTCCCCAGTACTGCAGGCAGGAGTCGGTCACCTCGCGGATCAGGCGGCCGCATTTCAGCTTGGCCATGGAGGCCAGGCGGGTCACGTCGCCGCCGCGCACGTATTCGTCCACGGCACGGTAGGTCAGCGAGCGCAGGGCCTCGACCTCGGTGCGCAGCTCGGCCAGGCGGAAGTGCACCACCTGGTTGTTGATGATGGGGTTGCCGAAGGTGTGGCGCTCGCGGGTGTACTCGATGGTCTGGTCGATCAGGCGGTCCAGCATCTTCAGCGAGTTGGCCGCGCCGTACAGGCGCTCCTCCTGGAACTGCAGCATCTGGATCATGAAGCCCGCGCCCTCGGTGCCGATCAGGTTGCGCCTGGGCACGCGCACGTTGTCGAAGAACAGCTGCGCGGTGTCCGAGGACTTCATGCCGATCTTGTCGATCTTCTGCCGCGTGATGCCCTTGGCGTCCATCGGCACGATGATCAGCGACTTGTTGCTGTGCACCTTGCCTTCGGAGGTGTTGGCCAGCAGGCAGCACCAGTCGGCCTTCAGCCCGTTGGTGATCCACATCTTGCTGCCGTTGATCACGTAGTCGTCGCCCTCGGTGCGCGCCGTGGTCTTCACGGCAGCCACGTCCGAGCCGCCGCCGACCTCGCTGACGCCGATGCAGCCGACCATGTCGCCGGCGATCGAGGGCGCCAGGAACTCGCGCTTGAGCTCGGGGCTGCCGAAGCGCGCCAGCGCGGGCGTGCACATGTCGGTCTGCACGCCGATGGCCATCGGCACGCCGCCGCAATCGCACAGGCCCAGCTCCTCGGCCACGACCATGGAGTAGGAGAAGTCCAGGCCCAGGCCCCCGTATTCGGTCTCGTACTTCACGCCCAGCAGGCCGAGTTCGCCCATGCGCTTGAAGACCTGGTGGGAGGGGAACTCCTCGGCCTTCTCCCACTCGGGGATGTGCGGGTTCAGCTCGGTCTGCACGAAGCGGCGGACGGTGTCGGCGATCTGGCGGTGTTCTGCGGTGAACTGCATGTGGGTTCTCTCCGGGGGGATTCGATTGCGGATGTTCAGAGGCGGGCGATGCCGAAGGCGTTGGGCTGCAGCGTGCGCTGCTGTGCGTCGCGCGCGAGGTCCAGCGCCAGGGTCAGGATGCGGCGGGTGTCGCGCGGGTCGATGATTCCGTCGTCCCACAGGCGCGCGGTGCCGTAGAGCACGTTGGACTCGTTGTCCAGGCGCGTGCGGATCGCGTCGGACATGCCCTTGAGCATGTCCTCGTTGACCGCGTGGCCCTCGCGCTCCAGCTTGGTCCGGCTGACGATCTCCATCACCTTGGCGGCCTGGGCGCCGCCCATCACGGCGGTGCGCGCGGAGGGCCAGCTGAAGATGAAGCGCGGGTCGAAGCCGCGGCCGCACATGCCGTAGTTGCCGGCGCCGAAGGAGCCGCCCAGCACGATGGTGAGCTTGGGCACGCGGGCATTGGCCACGGCCTGGATCATCTTGGAACCATGCTTGATGGCGCCCGCGCGCTCGGCCGCCGAGCCCACCATGTAGCCGGTGGTGTTCTGCAGGAAGACCAGCGGCGTGGCGCTCTGGTCGCACAGCTGGATGAACTGCGCGGCCTTGGTCGAGCCGTTGGGCTGGATGGGGCCGTTGTTGCCGAGGATGCCGACCAGGTGGCCGCCGATGCGTGCATGGCCGCACAGCGTCTCGGCCGCGTAGCCGGCCTTGAACTCCAGGAAATCGGAGCCGTCGGTGATGCGGGCGATGACCTCGCGCACGTCGTAGGGCTCGCGGTCATCGGCGGGGACGCAGCCCAGCAGTTCCTCTTCGGGATAGAGCGGCGGCTGCACCTCGCCGGATGCGGCGACGCTGTCCCAGTTCAGCTTGTCCAGCACCTCGCGCGCCATCGCGATGGCGTGGGCGTCGTCCTCGCAGAGGTATTCGCCCAGGCCGGTGACCTGCGCGTGCAGCTCGGCGCCGCCCAGGTCCTCGTCCGTCGCGTCCTCGCCGATGGCGGCCTTCACCAGCGGCGGGCCGGCCAGGTAGATGCTGGAGCGCCCGCGCACCAGGATCGTGTAGTCCGACAGGCCGGGCAGGTAGGCGCCGCCCGCGGTGGACGAGCCGTGCACCACGGCCACCTGCGGGATGCCGGCGGCCGACAGGCGGGCCTGGTTGGCGAAGCTGCGGCCGCCCTCGACGAAGATCTCGCCCTGGTACATCAGGTTGGCGCCGCCGGACTCCACCAGGTAGATCAGCGGCAGCTTGTTCTCGCGGGCGATCTCCTGCGCGCGCAGGCCCTTGCGCAGGCCCATGGGCGAGACCGTGCCGCCCTTGACTGCACTGTCGCTGGCCGAGACCAGGCAGCGCTTGCCGGCGACGATGCCGATGCCCACCACCGAGCCGCCGCCCAGCACCGCGCGCTTGCCGTCGTCGTCGTGCATGCCCAGGCCGGCCAGCGGCGACAGCTCCAGGAAGGGCGTGCCGCGGTCCAGCAGCCGGGCCACGCGCTCGCGCGGCAGCAGCTGGCCGCGCTTGTCGAACTTGGCGCGCTTGGAGGCGGACTCGGTGCGCACCTTTTCCTCCAGCTCGCGCACCTGGCCCAGGCGCTCGGCCATGCGCGCGGCGTTGGCCTTGAAGGCGTCCGAGCGCGTGTTCAGTTTGCTTTTCAGCGCGGGCATCAGCCGCCCTCCTCGTCCTTGAGCGCGACCGGGGCGGTCGCGCGGTGGAAGCCGTTGTAGGGCTGGGATCGCTGGTGGTCCATGGTGGGATAGAGGGCAGTGTGCAGGGGCGCGCCGCCGTCGATGGCGACGGTCACGCCGGTGGTGAAGGCCGCGCCGGGGCTGAGCAGGAAGCAGATGACCGAGGACACCTCGGCCTCCAGCCCCATGCGGCGCAGCGGCAGGTTGTTCTTGAGCTGGCGCAGGATGGGGCGCATGCCCTCGCCGTAGCGGTCCATGCCGCTGGAGGCGATCCAGCCCGGGGCCACGCAGTTGACGCGCACGCCGCAGTAGGCCCACTCGTAGGCGGCGGTCTTGGTCAGGTTGACCATGCCGGCGCGCGCGGCGCCCGAGTGGCCCATGCCGGCCATGCCGTTCCACATGTCGGCGGCCATGTTGACGATGGCGCCACCGTGCTTCTGCATCGACTGGTTGAACACCTCGCGCGCCACCAGGAAGCCGCCGGTCAGGTTGGTGGAGACCACGGCCTCGAAGCCGCGCTTGGAGATGGCCGCAAGCGGCGCCGGGAACTGGCCGCCGGCGTTGTTGACCAGGCCGTGGATCTGCGGGTGCGCCTCGACGATCTGGGCCACGGTGGCCTTGACGCTGTCCTCGTCGCGGATGTCGATGGCCCAGGTGCTGGCGCTGCCGCCGTCTTCCCTGATCTCGGCCGCGACGTCCAGCAGCTTCTGCTCGGTGCGGCCGATCAGCACCACGTGGGCGCCGAGCGCGGCCAGCTCGTGCGCGGTGCAGCGGCCGATGCCGCTGCCGCCGCCGGTGACGATGTGGACCTGGCCCTTGAACAGGCCGGGGCGGAAGATGCTGTCGTAGTGCTGGGAGCTCATCGGGTTGGTTTTCCTGGGTTCGGGCGGATTGGAAGGGAGGTTTACGTTAACGTCAACCTCATATCGCTTAGGTAAAAACGCTGTATCCAGCGGAACTATGGCGACCTACGATGCCGTGGCGGGATGTTTCCGCGACAGGGCGCTTCGTTCTTTGCACCCTGGGCCCCGGTGGTTTCCCTTCCCGGGGCCTCTATTTCCTGCCGTTTTTCCCGTTTCCGCACCATTGCATTCCCGAGAATCCATACAACATGAGCCTGCAGACCTCAACCGAAGCCATCCGCACCAAGGTCGGTGCCGACAGCGGCCTGGGCGCCAGCGTCAAGTTCGTCCTCGAGGACGGCGTGATCTACGTCGACGGCAAGTCCACCCCCAACAGCGTCAGCAATGACAACAAGGACGCCGATTGCACCGTGAACATCAGCCTGGCCGACCTGCAGTCGATGCTCGCGGGCCAGCTGCAGCCCACCACGGCCTTCATGACCGGCAAGCTGAAGGTCAGCGGCGACATGAGCGTCGCCCTGAAGCTGCAGCGGGTCGTCTGAATCAACGTGTGCCTTTCGCCTGACGAGTGCCTCAGTCGATCCCCCGTGGGGATGGGGCCGGCCTGGCGCGGCCCGGCGCTCGGCCCCCCGCACAAGCAGGTGCTCCGGCGATCCTCTCGCCCCGCGGCGCGGTCTTAACATCGGGAACGAAGCAATGCCCTCACAGGACCACCACTTGGCCGTTTCCCGATCCACGAAGCCCCGTGCCGCCGCCAAGCCGGCCCCGATGGATGCGCAGGCCATCGTCGACTCCCACCAGAGCGACGATGCCTCGGAGCTGTTCGGCATCGCCGACCTGTGCGCCGAGTTCGACCTCTCCCCGCGCACGCTGCGCTTCTACGAGACCAAGGGACTGCTGGAGCCCAAGCGCGTCAACGCCACCCGCATCTACACGCGGCGCGACCGCGCGCGCCTGGCGCTGATCCTGCGCGCCAAGGCCCTGGGCATGCCCCTGGCCGAGATCCGCCACTACCTGGACCTCTACGGCAACCACGGCGAGGGCCGTACCCAGCAGCTTCAGTACGTGGTCAACCGCACGGCGCAAGGCATCCAGGAACTGGAAGTCAAGCGCGCGCACATCGAGGCGGCGCTGGCCGAGCTGAGGCTGATCAACGCGACCTGCCAGCGGCAGCTGGAGGAGCGCAAGAAGGGGCGTTCGGCCTAGGGAAAGGCGTGCGGCCCAGGGCCCCGACGGACGCTAGAAGGGCAGCCGCCCGCGCGCCATGTCGGAGAACATGCGCACATCGGCGCAGGTCGTCCACAGCGGATAGGCGAAGACCACCGAGTCGTTGCGCTCGATGAAGCGGTGCCCCAGCAGCGCGATGCCCAGCCCGCCCGCTGCCGCCAGCGGCAGCAGCCACAGGTTCAGCGTGAACACCGCCCAGGCGCCGACGACGATGCCCGCGACCCAGCCCAGCAGGTGGATGCGGCGGTTCCACGGATCGCTGTGGGACGCCAGGTAGTAGGCGTAGAACGCCTCGAAGTCGGCGAAGGTCTTCATCGGCGGGCTCCTGTGGGCTCTGGATCAGCCGGCCATGTTGGGCACGAAGCCCCGGCGCGGCCAGCCCAATCCCTGCCGAAGCCTTGCCGAAACGCTCAAGCCGTATCGGTCGCCAACCCCTCCGCCTGCCACTGCAGCAGCCCGCCCTTGATGTTGGCCACCTGCGTGAACCCCGCGTCGCGCAGGATGGTGAAGGCCAGCACCGAGCGCTTGCCGGAGCGGCAGATCGTCATCACCGGCCGCTCGCGCGGCACGCTGTCCAGCCGCTGGCGCAGTTCGTCGATGGGGATGAGCTGGGCGTCGCGGATCCGCGCGCGCTCCTCGGCGGTCTCGTGGGCGGTGCGCACGTCCAGGATGTGGACCTCGCCGCGGTGGGCGGCCACCCATTGCGGCGAGATCTCCAGGATGCCGCCGTAGGTGGTCACCACCGGCGCCCAGTCGGGCGGGCGCGGGATCTGGTCGTCGGCCGGGCGGCCGGCGCGCAGGTTGGCGGGCACCGCCACGTCCAGCTTTTTCGGATGGGGCAGCCGCAGGTTGTCCATGTAGCCGACGAAGTCGTCCTCGTTGGCCTGGCCGCCGATGCGCGGGTTCAGCCGCTTCTCCTCGCCGATGGAGCTGGAGGTGCGGCCGGCGTAATCGTGCGCGGGCCAGACCACGCAGTCGTCGGGCAGCGTGAACAGGCGGTCCTTGATCGAGTGATAGAGCCGTTGCGCCGAGCCCTGCTGGAAGTCGGTGCGGCCGCAGCCACGGATCAGCAGCGAGTCGCCGGTGAACACCGCCTGGCGGTCGTCCAGCAGCAGGCTGATGCAGCCGTCGGTGTGGCCGGGCGTCTCCAGCACGGTCAGCGAGCGCGCGCCGAACTGCAGCTGCTCGCCGTCGCGCAGCGGCGTCGCGTCGGCGATGCCCGCGTGCGCGCCGGCCAGGATGCGCGAGCCCAGCGCATGCTGCATCAGCCAGGCGCCGGTGACGTGGTCGGCGTGGCAATGCGTGTCGATGCAGGCCAGCAGCTTCAGCTCCAGCTCCAGCACCAGCGAGCGGTCGCGCTCGAACTGCTCGAAGACCGGGTCGATCAGCAGTGCCTCGCGCGATTGCGGGTCGGCCAGCAGGTAGGTGTAGGTGCCCGAGGACTGGTCGAAGAGCTGCTTGAAGAGCAAGGGGGTGGACATGGCGGATGCGTGCTGCCGGGACGGCCGTAGTCTGCACCAGCGGCACTGCCGCCGGCCCGCGCTTCAGCCCGCCACGGCCACCCGATGCGTATGCGGCCCCTGGCCCGCCACTGCGTCGGGCGGGATCTGGCCCACTTCCGCCAGGCTGCGCAGCAGCCAGTCGAAGAAGTGCTGGCGCGCCGGCTCGTCGAACACCATGTGGCCGGAGCGTGGCTCCAGCGTGATGCGCACGTCGTCCAGCTCGCGCAGCGCGTTGGCGGCGTGCGGCGGCACGATGCGGTCGCGGCCGCCGAGGTAGACGCGCACGGGGCAGCGCACCTGCGAGGGATCCAGCCGTGTCGCGCCGCGGCCGTGCAGGAACCAGAAGGCGATCTGCGCCAGCGCGCAGGCGCTCTCGGGCTGCAGGCGTTCGATCAGTGCGTCACGGTGCTCGGGCAGGGTGGCGTTGTAGAGGCCGAAGCCGGCTTCCCAGCGGCTGAGGCGGAAGGCGCGGTGCCCCAGCAGCAGGCCCAGCGCAGGGCGCGCCATGCAGATGGCGTTGCTCAGCGACAGCGGCAGGCTGCCGGCGGGCACGGCCGGCGTGATCATCAGCACCGCGGGCACCGGGTGGCGTGCGGCCGCCAGCAGGCTGACGAGGGCGCCCATGGAGTGGCCGATCAGCACCGGCGGCCGCTCGAAGCGGCGCAGGTGGGCGAGAAGGTCCTCGACGTAGTCGCCCACACCCATGCGGCCCAGCGCGCGGCGGTCGTCGAAGCGCGGGCCGTGCTGCGGCAGGTCGTAGCGCTGCACGCGCACCCCGGCGCGCTGCAGCACGCGGGGCGTCGCCGCCCAGGTGTCGAAGCTGCTCCACATGCCGTGGACCAGCACGGCCTGGGGAGCGTCGGCGTCCAGCGGGTGCATCGGCGGCTCCGCGTCAGGCCGCCCGCGCCACCGCGTGCCCGAAGGCCGCGGCCACCGGCTGCGTGGACACGTAGTCGCGCGGCAGCTCGCGCAGCAGCCGCGCACGGAAGCGCGGGTAGTCGACGGTGATGGTGTGGCGCGCGGTGTCCAGCTGCTCCACGTCCGGATGCGCCAGCTCGTGCTCGATCGCCGCGGCCAGGTCCGCCGGCGGCTGCCACTTGCCGGCCAGCATGCGGGCCAGGATCTTGGCCTGCAGCTCGGCCGCGGGCCAGATGCAGCCCAGGGGTTGGAACAGGCCGGGGAAGGCGACGTTGCGCAGGTTGGCTGGCAGCATCTTGAGGTACAGCGGCGGCTTGCCGCTGGAGTAGTCCAGCAGCGACTTGTCGAAGAAGGGGTGGTCGATCCAGAAGCCGGTGCAGCAGATGACGGCGTCGTAGTCGCGCGAGCGGCCGTCGGTGAAATGCACCGTGTTGCCGTCGAAGCGCCGTACGTCGCGCTGGATGCCGATCTCGCCGTGGCGGATGGAATAGATCAGCTCGGAGTTGGCCGTGGGGTGGGTTTGCAGCGCGCGGTGGTCGGGCTTGAGCATCCCGATGTCCTCGTTGCGCCCGTTGTGCAGCTCGATCACTTTCTCGAAGGCCCAGATGCCCAGGCGCTTGGGCAGCCAGGGCAGGCTGGAGGCCAGCCGGTTGTGCAGGTGGTCCGAGGGCTTGCCGAAGACGAACTTGGGCACGATCCAGTAGCCGCGGCGCATCGAGATGTCGGTGTACTCGGACACGCGCGCGGTCTCCACCGCGACGTCGCAGGCGCTGTTGCCCGCGCCGATCACCAGCACGCGCCTGCCCTCGAAGGGCGCGGCGCGCTTGAAGCCGTGGCTGTGCAGCCAGTCGCCGTCGAAGCGGCCGGGATAGCTGGGAAAGCGCGGCTTCCAGTGGTGGCCGTTGCAGACCACGAGGTAGTCGTAGGTCTCCTCGGCCAGGGCGCCCGAGGGCTCGTGGCGGCTGCGCACCTGCCAGCGGCCGTCGTCCAGGGGATGGCAGTGCTCGACCAGGGTGCGGAAACGCACGTGGCCGGTGACGCCGAAGCGGTCGGCATAGCCCTGGAAGTAGCGGCGCAGCAGCTCGTGGCCCGGATAGTCCGGGTAATGGTCCGGCATCGGATGGTCGTGGTACTCGGAATAGCGCCGCGACGAGATGATGTGGGTGGTCTCGAAGACGCTGGAGTGGCCGCTGGCCGCGTCGAAGACCCAGTTGCCGCCGACCTGGTCGCCGCGGTCGAAGACGGTGACGTCGGTGAAGCCCTGGTCGAAGAGGTTCTTGGCTGCGGCGATGCCGCTGGGGCCGGCGCCGATGATGGCGATGCGCATGGGTCGTGTTGTATGAAGGTGCAATGGTGCGGAGACCCCGCATTCGCGTGGGCGAAGGCAGCGGGAAACAGCTTCATTGCAGCAAGAGGCGGTGCTTTCGAGAATGCCCGCCGCGGACGGCTTGCTTTAGTTTTCCGGCCATAACGTTTCCGGGTGCACCGCCAGCCATGCGCTACTTCAACGTCGAGAGCGTCCGCCTGATGTGCGAGCTGATGCGCAGCCACGGCATCGCGCCGCAGCCTGCCCTGGATGCGGCCGGCATCGCGCCAGCCCTGCTGGACGACCCGTCCGCGCGCATCGCCGGCAGTGCCGAGCTTGCCTTCCTGCGCCTGTTCCGCCGGCAGATGGGCGGCGTGGGCGCGCTGGCGGTGGAGGTGGGCCGCCGCTACCGCCTGGCCACGCTGGGGCCGCTGGGGCTGGCGGCGCTGTCCGCGCCCACGGTGGCCGCCAGCCTGCAGGTCATCGTGCGGTACCAGGGGCTGAGCTTCAGCTGGCTGGGCTTCACGGTGGAGCCTGATGGCGACGCCTGCCTGATCCGGCTGGACGCGCAGCCCGCGCCGCTGGATTTGCGCGACTTCCTGCTGTGCCGCGACCTGGCCGCTGCCGCCTCCATGCTGCGCGACCTGGCCGGCGAGGACGCCTGTTTCGCCGGAGCCGCTTTGAGCCTGGACGATCCCGGCCAGGCCGAGGGCCTGCAGGCCCACCTGCGCTGCGCCCTGGCACTGGACACGGATGCCAGCAGCGTGCGGCTGGGGCATGCCGAGCTGCTGCGGGCCAATCCGCACCATTCCCTGTCCACCCATGCGCTGGGCCTGTCGGCCTGCGAGGCCTTGGCTCACAGCGGCGCCGACGCGGCGGGTGCCGCATCGGCCCAGGTGGAAGCCTTGCTGGCCCGCCATGCGGGCCGGCTGCTGGGGCACGACGAGGTGGCTTCGCTGCTGGCCACTTCCGAGCGCAGCCTGCGCCGCCGGCTGGAGCGCGAGGGGACCAGCTTCCGCCTGGTGCGCGAACGCGTGCTGCGCGCCCGCGCCGAGCAGCTGCTGCGCGCCACCCCGCTGAGCATGGCCGACATCGCCGAGCAGCTGGGCTTCTCGGACGCCTCCAGCTTCTGCCAGGCCTTCCGCCGCTGGACGGGCCAGCCGCCCAGCGCGCTGCGGCTGCGGGTCTCCACCTGAGGGAGATTCCCTTGGCCCGTCTGCCGCTTGCGCCATACGCTTGACGTATACGTCAACAAAGGGACGCTTGCGTCCGATCGGCGCCATGCCCGAGCTGCATTTCGACTACGTCATCGTCGGCGGCGGCTCCGCCGGCTGCGTGCTGGCCGCCCGCCTGAGCGAGGACCCCGCCGTGCGTGTCTGCCTGCTGGAGGCCGGCCCGCGCGACCGCCATCCGCTGATCCACGTGCCGGCCGGCATCGCCTGGCTGATGCGCAGCCAGCGGCTGAACTGGAACTTCCAGTCCGAAGCCCAGGCAGGCGCCGCAGGCCGCAGCCTGTTCTGCCCGCGCGGACGCATGCTGGGCGGCAGCAGCTCGTCCAACGCGATGTGCTACGTGCGCGGCCATGCCTCGGACTACGACGACTGGGCCGCTCTGGGCAACGACGGGTGGTCCTACGCCGAGGTGCTGCCCTACTTCAAGCGCGCCGAGGACCAGTCGCGTGGTGCCGACGCCTGGCACGGCAGCGGCGGGCCGCTGGCCGTGATGGACTTCGCCGAGCCCTCGGTGCTGACGCAGGCCTTCCTGCAGGCTGCGCGCCAGGCGGGTTATCCCATGACGCCGGATTTCAACGGCGCCCGGCAGGAGGGGGCCGGCCTGCTGCAGGTGACACAGCGCCGCGGCCGTCGCTGCAGCACGGCGGTGGGCTACCTGCGTCCCGCACGGGAGCGCGGCAACCTGACGGTGCTCACCGGCGCCCGCGCCACGCGCGTATTGCTGGACGGGCCGCGCGCCGAGGGTGTCGAATTCCTGCGCGACGGCATGCGCCTGAAGGCCAGGGCCGCGCGCGAGGTGCTGCTGTGCGCCGGCGCGCTGCAGAGCCCGCAGCTGCTGATGCTCTCCGGCATCGGCCCGGCCGACCATCTGCACGAACGCGGCATCGTGCCGCGGCTCGACCTGGGCGGCGTGGGCCGCAACCTGCAGGACCACCCGGATGTGATGGTGGTGCACGACAGCATCCGCGCCGTCTCCAGCGGCCTGACACCGCGCCAGATGCTGCGCGGCCCGCTGTCCATCTACGACTACTTGCGGCACGGCCGCGGCCTGCTGACCAGCAACGGTGCCGAGGGCGCGGCCTTCCTGCGCAGCCGGCCGCAGGAAACGCGCCCCGACATCCAGCTGCACTTCATGCCCGCACGGCTGCGCGACCACGGCCGCGACCTCGCCTTCATGGCGCGCGAGGGCTATTCGATGCACGTGTGCTGCCTGCGCCCCAAGAGCCGCGGCAGCATCCGCCTGCGCAGCGCCGACCCGCTGGCCGCGCCCGCCATCGACCTGGGCTTCCTGTCGCACGAGGACGACCTGCACACGCTGGTGCGCGGCGTGCGCCGCGTGCGCAGCATCTTCGCCGCGCCGGCTTTCGATGCCTTTCGCGGCGCCGAGGTCAAGCCCGGCCGCGCCCAGACCGACGAGGAGATCGCCGACTTCGTGCGGGGCGACGTGGAGAGCGCCTACCACCCGGTGGGCACCTGCGCGATGGGGCGCGGCGCGCTGGCCGTGGTCGATGCGCGCCTGCGCGTACACGGCCTGCAGGGGCTGCGCGTGGTGGACGCCTCGGTGATGCCGACGCTGGTGGGGGGCAACACCAACGCGCCGACCATCATGGTGGCGGAGAAGGCGGCTGACCTGATCCGCGAGGACGCCGCGCTGGTGCGGGACTCAGTCCACGTCGCCGTGGCGGCCTGAGCCGCGGCGCGAGCGCGTCTCCCACGCGGCGACGGCGATCAGCAGCAGCGTGGTCAGGCCGGCGACCATCAGCACGTCGGTCAGGAAGGCCAGCGACCCCAGCGCCGCCAGGCCGAGCAGGCCCACCAGGTGCGACAGCGGCAGCCGCCCGTAGACCGCCCGCTTGAACAGCGCGTTGCCCAGAAGGTAGAGGGCGGGGCCGCCGACCAGCACCGCGGCATACGCGGGCTTGGCGTGCGCATCGGGATGGGCGATCGACAGGTCGTCGGCCACTGCGCAGACGATGATCCCGGCGACGATGATCACGTGCACGTAGTGGAAGTAGGCACCCAGGCGGCCCGGGTCCGCCGAGTGCTCGATCGCGTGGGAGCCGTCGCCGCTGCCGGTGTCGAAGTAGATCCACCACATCGCCAGGCTGCCGGCGAAGGCCACCGCGAAGGCGATCTGCAGCGACAGTGCCCAGTGCGCCTCCCGGCCCGCGGTGGCGCCCGTGACCAGAATGGATTCGCCCAGCGCGACGATGACGAAGAGCTGGCAGCGTTCGGCCAGGTGAGCGCCGTGGATGGTCCAGTCCGTGGTCTTCGAGCGGCCCAGGCCGGGCAGCGCGAAGCCGAACATCGGCGAGAAGTACTCACAGGCCACCGCCGCGGCCCACAGTCCCAGGCGCGCCGGCCCGGATGCCAGCGCGCCTGCGATCCAGAAGCAGCCCGCGATCGCCGACCAGCCGAGGATGCGCCGCCAGTTCGCCGCCAGCGCATGGCCGCCCAGCATGACCAGCACCGCCGCGTTGCGCCCCGACTGGACGAGCACGAAGCACACCGCGAACAGCATCGCGTGCTGCCCGAAGGCGTCCGGTATGGCCACCGCCATCAGCAGCGCGGCCAGCATCAGCGCGAACAGCAGCAGGCGCAGCGGCGGGGTGTCCGGGTCGAACCAGTTGGTGACCCAGCAGGTGTACTGCCAGCCCAGCCACACCGCGAACCACAGCAGCAGGGTCTGCAGCGCGCCTTGCAGGCTCAGGTCGTCCAGCAGCAGGTGCGACAGCTGGGTGACGGCGAAGACGTAGACGAGGTCGAAGAAGAGCTCGGTGTTGCTGACGCGCGCCTCGGGGCCGCCGTGCGGGCGCAGCAGCGGGTGGGGCGGTTGTTTGACGTGTGGCGTGGCGGACATGGGCGTCAGGATGGAAGCCGGTGGGAAGGTTCCAGCGCGAATCATGCCCGTGCAGGGGGCGGGACCGTTCGAGCCGATAATCGCGCGCCGTGCCGTGGCCACGGGATGGCGGGCGTGGTGAAATTGGTAAACACAACGGACTTAAAATCCGTCGCTCGGAAACGAGCTTGCCGGTTCGATGCCGGCCGCCCGCACCAATTCAACCGATTCGGCGATCGATCGATGATCGATGATCGATGATCGATTGACCACGCGATTCCGGCACACCGACATCCGGCTGACCTGGCGCATCCAGGGCAACGGGGACAGACGGAACTGGAGCCGGAGCTGTCCCGCTCTCTGGCGACCAGCGCCCGCGGCCCCATCGCCGCGCGGGCCATTGCCACAGGCGCATCATCGGGACCCGAGCACAAGAGGCAGCATCCCCGAAGGGAAGCATCCCGATGCCCAAGCACCTCACCGAAGTCCGCGCCCTGCCTGACGGCAGCGGCGACGGTCGTTGCGCCGTCGCGCTGTTCTTCAGCGACGGCTCCAGCTCCACGCGCGAGCAGACCTTTCCCACCAGCCAGCAGGCCCAGGCGTTTGCCGACGGCGTGCTCGAAGGCGTGGTCTGGGGGCGCATGGAGATCGCCCAGGCCATACGCGAGGAATGCGAATGCATGGGCAAAGACACCGGGGGGCCGGGTCAGCCCGTCACGCCCAGCTGCAAGGACGTGACGAAGATGATCGATGGCAAGTTCCTGTCGCGCTGAGGCCGTGCGAAGGCGGGTGGCGCTCAGCGCGCCGCCCGGTTCGTCACCCCGAAGCTGAACACCAGCGCGGCATCCACCACCGTGCTGTCCAGCGGCCCCTTGGCCGCATGGATGCGCCCGGCACCCACGCGCAGCGACAGCGCGTCGTTGAGGCGCCAGCTCGCATAGGCCATGGGCTGCGTGACCAGGCCGCCGCGTGTCTCCACGCCGCCGCCGCCGGCGGCACCTGTCAGGAACTCGGCCGACAGCTGCAGCCGCGGGATGGGCTCGATGCTGGCGCCCACGCCCAGCAGGCCGCTGGAATAGCCGCCCGCGCCGCCACCCGTGGCACTGTGGGCCTGGCCGGTGAGGTAGACGGCGGGCGTGACGTAGCGGTTGATCTTCAGCGCGATGGCCTGCAGCCGGCGCGTGCTGCCGTCGCGGCGCGGGGCGTCGTACTGCTCCAAGCCGCTGCTGAACTCGGTGCGGCGGTTGGGCGCGTCCAGGTCGCCGGTGGGCGGGGCGTCCAGGTGCCAAGTCAGCGCGGCGGCGGCGAAGGGGGCCTTGAAGTCGCCGTCGGGCGAGGCCGCGACGCCGCCTTCCAGCGTCAGGCCGAGGGTGCGGGTGAAGCGCCAGCCCGCGTGCAGCGAGGCCTTGGCCAGCAGGCCACCGCCTACCGATACGTCGCCGCCGCCGCCCATGCCCAGCGCAAGCCGGCCGCCGAAGGACAGGCCGGGCTTGAGCAGGTTGGTCTCCCAGCCCAGCGTGGCCAGGTATTCCGCGTAGCCGGCGACGCCGCCGCTGGCCGCGCCGTTGGCTTCGATGCCCCAGTAGAGGCTGGCGTCCAGCGCCTGTTCGGCGCGCACGCCGGCATAACCGATGTGGCCGGGCAGGGCGCCGCCGCTGGCGCGGCCGGACCTGCCTCGGGGGTAGTAGCGGCCCAGCACCGCCTGGATGCGGTCGAAGCCCAGGCCGCTGCGGTTGGCGACGTTGGTGGTGTCGCTGCTGCTGCCGCGCAGGTAGCGGAAGTCGGTCAGCACGTTCCACACCAGCCCGACCTGGGTGCTCTTGATCTGCCCGTTGGGGAACTTCACCTGCGACAGCGAGAGGCCGGGCAGGTGGCCGCCCATGTCCCACAGCAGGTCCAGGTGGGGGCGCAGCATCAGGCCGCCGCCCTGGGGCGCGCCACCCCCGCCGCCGCCGCCGACGTAGAGCCCGGCCTCCAGGCCCAGCGGGCCGCTGATCTGCCGGCGCCAGGCGATCTCGCCGCCTATCGTGTAGAAGCCGCCGCGCCGGCCGGTGATCGCGCCGTAGACGGCGGGTCCCAGCGACAGGCCGTCGATGCCCTTGACGTCCACCAGGTAGCTGGTGCCCAGCAGGCCCATGGTTTCCCGGCCCGGCAGCTCGATGCGCTCGAAGCCCAGGCGCAGGTGGGCGTTGGCGATCTCGATGCCGGCGGATGCGGTGGCGCTGATCGACAGGCCAAGTGCAGCCGCGCACGCGCGCCGCAGGTGGAGGCGAAGGCTCATGGGTATCGGGAGGGCGCCGCGGGCTGCGGCGGGCAGGGCGCGAGTATCGGCTGGAACCGCGCCATTTCTCCCGAGGCAGGCGCTACTTCCTGCTCTGCGTCGCCGCCGACTCCATGCTGCGGTCCGTCCTGTGGGGACTACGTCGGTATCTCGGCTCCGGTCCGAAATACCGGGGAAAGCCCGGGCTCTTCGGTCGCATCTGTATACGCAGGCCGCAGCAGCGCTGTTCCGGGCTTGCTCCTGCGGGGATTCGTGCACGATGGCTTGTCATGTTTGCAGCCATATGGCCGATATCGACGCCGTGTACCTCCTCGTCCCGTTCGCCTTCGACGCCAGCGCGCCGGCGCCAGCCTGCGCGGCTGCTGCCTGCCTGCGCCGCCGCGGGATCGTGAAGGAGTGCACATGCACCTGAACGAATCCCAGGGCGCGGGCCTCACGCCGGCGGGCGCGGCGGATGCCTCCCGCCTGGCCTGGCTGTCGGTGCAGGCCGTGCTGCGCGAGCGTTCCTGGCGCGCCGGCTGTGCGGTCGCGGCCAGCGGCCTGGCGGCGCAGCTGGGCTGCAAGCGCGTGGCCATGGGGTGGCTCAACGGAAAGTCGCTGAAGCTGGTGGCGCTGTCGCATGGTGCCCAGGTGTCGGAGCACGCGGTGCTCGACGGCCTGGCCGAGGCCATGCACGAATCCCTCTCCCAGGGGCTGACTCTGTGCCTGCCGCGCGTGGATGCCGGGCAGGCGCGGCTGACGCTGGCCCACCGCTCGCTGCTCAAGCGCGAGGGCCTGGCCGGCGTGATGACCGTGCCGCTGGCCGACGGCGGCGAGATCGTGGCCGCGCTGACCTGCGAGCGCGAGGGCCTGCCCTTCGCGCCGCACGAGATCCTGCTGGTCGAGCAGGTGGCCGCCGCGCTCGGCCCCACGCTGGTCCTCAAGCGCGCGGCCGAACGCGGCCTGCGCGAGCGCCTGGCGCTGCACTGGCAGGCGTGGAAGCGCAAGTTCACCGACCCATCGCACCTGTCGTGGCGCATCGTCGCCGGCAGCGTCGCCGCGCTGGCGGTCGCCGTGCTGGCCGTGCCGCTGCCGCACCGGGTGAGCGCCACCGCGCGCGTCGAAGGGGCCGTGCAGCGCGTGATGAGCGCGCCGCAGGACGGCTACCTGCGCCAGGTGCACGTGCGCCCGGGCGACGCGGTGCGCGCCGGCCAGCTGCTGGCCGAGCTGTCCGACGAGGACCTGCAGTGGCAGCTGCGCAGCCGCCAGGCCGAGCTGGCCCAGCAGGAGAACGCCTTCGCCGATGCCTTCGCGCGCAGCGACCGCACCCAGGCCGCCATCGCCCAGGCCAAGTCGGCCGAGGCGCGTGCCCAGCTCGCGCTGGTGCAGCAGCAGCTGGGCCGCACGAAGGTCACCGCACCCTTCGACGGTGTCGTCATCGCGGGCGACCTGACGCAGAAGCTGGGCGCGCCGCTCAAGCGCAGCGAGGCGCTGTTCACCTTGTCGCCGCTGCAGGACTTCCGTGTCGTGCTGGAGGTGGACGAACGCGAGATCGCCGGCGTGCTGGAAGGCCAGCGCGCGCGCCTGCTGCTGTCCGCCTTGCCGCAGCGGCCCATCGAGCTGCTGCTGGTGCGCATCACGCCCGTGGCCAAGACGACCGACGGCCGCCAGCGCTACGAGGTGCTGGCCCAGCCCCAGGACCTGCCCGCAGGCCTGCGCCCGGGTCTGCAGGGCGTGGCCAAGATCGAGCTGCCCGACGAGTCGCTGGGCCGGCGCTGGCTGCGCGAAGGCTGGCGCGCGATCCGCTACGCCTGGTGGTCCTTCGTCTGAAGCACGACGCATAGGCCGTGGACGACTCGCTCTTTTCCCCCCACTGGTTCCGCGTGCAGGGCCTGCACCCGCAGCTGCGCCCGCAGGTGCTGGTGCGGCGCCAGGTCACGCGCGGGCGCGTCTGGTATGTGCTTCATAACCAGGCCAACGGCCGCTTCCACCGCATCAACGCCCAGGCCTACGAGGTCGTCGGCCGGCTCGACGGCCGGCAGAGCCTGGAGGAGCTGTGGCGCGCGCTGCTGGACCAGCTAGGCGACGACGCACCCTCGCAGTCCGATGTGCTGCGCATCCTCGGCCAGCTGACCGAGGCCGATCTGCTGCAGGCCGAGAGCGTGCCCGACATCCGCCGCCTGGCCGAGCATGGCAACAAGCGCGCGCGCGCCGAGCAGCGGGCGCGCATGAACCCGCTGTCATTCCGTGTCACGCTCTTCGATCCCTCGGCCCTGCTGCAGCGGCTGGATCCGCTGGCGCATGCACTGTTCAACCGCTGGGCGGCCATCGCCTGGACGCTGCTGGTGCTGGCCGGCGCCTGGGTGGCCGGCAGCCACCTGGACGAGATCGTCGCGCATGCGCGCGGCAGCCTGCCGCAGCCGCACGTGCTGCTGATGATGTGGGCGGCCTATCCGGTGCTCAAGGCCATCCACGAGCTGGGGCATGCGCTGGCCCTGCAGCGCTGGCAATGCGACACGCACGAGGTCGGCGTGACCTTCCTGTTGCTGATGCCGCTGCCCTACGTGGACGCGACGGCCTCGCTGCGCCTGGGCAGCCGCGGCCGGCGCGCGGTGATCGCCGGCGCGGGCATCGCGGTGGAGCTGGCCTGCGCTTCGCTGGCCGCGCTGGCCTGGGTGATGGTCGAGCCCGGCACGCTGCGCGACCTGGCTCTGGTGGTGATGACGCTGGGCGGGCTGTCCACACTGGCCTTCAACGGCAACCCGCTGCTGCGCTACGACGGCTATTACCTGCTGTGCGACGTGGCCGACATGCCCAACCTGGCCGGCCGCAGCGCCACCTGGTGGCGCGAGGCCGTGCGCCGCCTGCTGCTGCGCGTCTTCGGCGCGCGTCGTCCCGCCGCGCTGCCGCGCAACGGCGACCGCGTCGAGCAGGCCGCGCTCTTCGCCTATGCACCGGCGTCCTGGGCCTACCGCATGGTCCTGGGCGTGGTGGTGGTGGGCGTGCTCGCCGGCTGGTCGCCTTGGCTGGCCGCAGCCGGTGCGCTGTGGCTGGCCTGGAGCACGCTGGTGCAGCCCATCTGGCGCTGGGTCGAGCTGGTGGGGGCGACGCCGCAGCTGGAGCCGGTGCGCCTGCGTGCGCGGCTGCTGGTGGGTGGCGGGCTGGTGGCCGTGGTGCTGCTGGTGGGCTGGATGCCGATGCCGGTGTCGCTGCGCACCGAAGGCATCGTCTGGCTGCCCGAGGAGGCCCAGCTGCGCACGCGCGTGCCGGCGCAGGTGGTGCAGGTGCTGGCCCGGGACGGCCAATGGGTGCGCCGCGGCCAGCCGCTGATCCGCATGGAGGAACCCGCGCTGGCCACCGAGCGTGCGGTGCAGTCCGCCCGCATCGACGCCGACGAGGCCGAGCGCAACGCCGCCTGGGGCGTCGAGCCCGTGCGCGTGCGCCAGGCCGAGGAAATGCTGGTGCGCGACCGCGCCGCGCTGGCCGACGTCGACAAGCGCATGGCCGACCTGGTGCTGCGCGCCGCCGATGACGGCATCTTCGTGCTGCCCACCGCGGCAGACATGCTGCTGCGCGACGTGGACCAGGGCGAGCTGCTGGGCTATGTGCTGCCGCGCAGCGCGCCGCGCGTGCGGGCGGTGGTCAGCGAGCGCGACGTCGAGTTGTGGCGCGAGGCCCTGCGCACGCCGCAGGGTCGCGTCAGCGTCGTGCTGGGCGACCAGCCGGGCGTGGTGCAGCTGGCGCGCGTGCTGCGCGCGGTGCCTGCCGCGATCGACAAGCTGCCGGCCGCCGCGCTGGGCGAACACGCCGGCGGCAGCATCCCCACCGATCCCGACGACCCCGAGGGCCTGCGCCCGCAGCAGCCGGTCTTCGTCTTCGAGCTGGAGCTGCCCGAGCTGGCCGTGCAGCGCATCGGCGCACGGGCCGAGGTCAAGCTGCAGCTGCCGCCGCAGGCCCTGGCGCAGCGGGCCTACTTCCGCGCGCGCCAGCTGTTGCTCAGGCATTTCGCGAATGTATGAACCACCCCCTGCGCGCTTCGCGCG
>SCTQ01000093.1 GCA_004322345.1 Aquabacterium sp.
CCTCGCCCAGCACGTCGAGGATCTCGTACTCGCCCACCAGCGAGCCTGCGGGCAGTGCGTCGTGGCTGGCGGGCGGATGGCTGGATTGCAGCAGCACGGTCGGCGCGAAGCCGTCGTCGTCAGCGGCGGGGGAAGCGGAGGAGGGGCGGGGGTCGCTCATGTCATGTCCAGGGCGTACAAACCGGACGACCACCGGGTCGGATGGACGCGGGGCGAAGGAAAAGACTCTATATGCAGAAACGGCCAGGCGAAAGGGGACCCCCGTCAGAGGGCGCTTCGCGTGTGTGTAGGTATTTACCTACGGGGGTTCCGGAGCTTGGGGCCGGCCCGATACCTGCTCCCCTTCGCAGGGGTGTAGCCGGCCGCGCGTCGGCGTATCCCCACGCCGAATGCAGCCTTCGCCGCCTTGTGGTGCGCGTCGTGCACGGGCACGCTGCAATCCGCTTTTCCCAATCAACCTGGAGCGACCATGACTGAACACGTCCAGCAGCCAGCCGCCCTGGAACGGGCGCACATCGACATCCACGAACTGTTCGAGCTCAATGTCTGGGCGCGGCGCTTCAATGTGACGCAGGAGCACCTGAAGGAAGCCGTGCGCACCGTGGGCACCTGCGCACAGGCGGTGGGCAGCTACCTGGCGCTGCCGCGCGCCAATTGAGCGCGGCATGCACGTCCTGGCTGCGCGCCTGCTGCGTCCCGCGAATGTGTTGCTCGCCGTGTTGGTCGGGCTGGGGCTGCTGCGCGTGCTCGTGCGGCGCGGCCCGCCGCGGCCCGTGGCCCCGGCCCTGATGGAATCGATGGTCGGGGAGGAGGATCCCGGCGCCGCGTGGGAGGAGTTCCACCTGCACAGCGGCGCGATGTTGCATCGGGCCGAAGCCGCCCGGCCCTAGTGTCGTGGGTTGCAAGTTCGTTGAAAAAGTCTGCCGAGATCAACGTCATGCGGCGTTGCAAATGCTCGCAATGCCTACGGGCATTGCTGTGCTTTGCGCCTTGCCTGACGCTGATCTCGACAGACTTTCTTCTTCGACGAGCCTCCAACTCACGACACCGGTCCTCCGTTTCAGTGGACTAAACGACCAGACACCCGCGCGTACGCGCCACCTCCACCCGCGCCTCCATGCCGGCGGAGAACACCAGCGCATCGGCCTCCATGCCGTCCGAGAAGATGGTGCCGTTGTCCGGCATGCGCGACCTCAGCAGCAGCGGCTCGCCCGCGCGCACGCTGCCCCACACCAGCGTGGCCTGCGAGGCCCGGCTGGGGAAGGGCTCGCGCACCGCGAAGCGCAACTCCTCGGTGTCCCAGGGCAGCGGCGCATAGGGCGTGTCCCGGCCCCCGGCCATGCCGCTGGCCCGCGCCAGCGCGGCCGAACCGGTCAGCATGCTCTTGAGCCAGGCGGTGGAGCCCAGCCCGGTGGAGACGATGAGCCCGGACGACGACTGCAGCTCGCGCAAGCCGCCGCACTCGATCTCGTACAGCGCCGAGGTGTGCGTGCGCGCGCCGATGAAGAGGTCATTGACCGCGCGCAGGGCCTGCCCGTCGGACAGGGTGACCTGGGCCATCGTCACCGGCCTGCTGCCGCGCTGGCCCATCGCCACCGGCCGCAGCAGCGCATGCAGCTGCTGCGCTTCGAAGGGCAGCAGCAGGCCGTCCCAGCGCTGCGGCTCGGGGTTCAGGCCGATCAGCGGCTGGCCGTCCAGGTACTTCATCGTGTTGGCCACCAGGCCATCCGAGCCCAGCGCCACCACGATGTCCTGGGTGCCGAAGATGAAGTTCGGCAGGAGGCTGCGGTCGATCACCTGGTGCCGTCCCCAGCGCTGCAGCGCGGCGGTCGCGGTCTCCAGGCTGCGGGCATAGGCCTCGTCCTCGCGCAGGTAGTCCGAGAAGTCCGCGCCCAGGTGCTCGAGGTAGAAGCGCGCCTGGGCCAGGGTCTGGTAGCGCGCGGCCAGCTCCTGCAGCCGCGTGCGCCGCGTCACCAGCACGACCTTGCGCTCAGCCCGGGCCACGGCCCCGTCCCCCGGCCGGCGCCTGCAGCAGCGACTGCAGCAGGTCCGGCGACACGTTGAGCTGGCCGATGTGCTGGGCTTTCTCGGCCAGGCCGCCGAAGGCCTGGGCGATCAGCTGGCCCGGCTGCATGCCGGAGGCGGCCAGGGCCTGCACGATGCGCGCGTCGGCCTGCTCCAGCGCGCGCATCACGGCGGCCACGCGGTGGGCCTCGGCCTCGGCCAGGGTGCGGCTGTTGTCGGCCTGGCGCGCGACCAGCGACTTGCGGCTTTCCTCCAGCTCGACGTCGGCGGCCATCTGTTCGGTGCGCAGTTCGTTCTCGCGGCGTGCCACCGCGGCGCGCGCGTCCATCTGCGCCTCGCCGATCTGGCGCTTCTTCTGCTCCACCGCGACCTCGGTGTCGAGTTCGGTCTCGCGCACCGCGCGTTCGTTCTCCACTGCGGCCATGCGGCGCGAGTAGATCGCGTCGTCGGCGGCCTTCAGCGTGGCCTCGCGCGCCTCGGCCTCCAGCGCACGGCCCATGTCGGGTGTCGGCTTGATGGCCAGGATGGACAGGTCCAGGATCTCCAGCCCCAGTGCGGCAACCTCGGCCAGTGCCGACATCCGGGCCTGCGCGGCGCGCGCGATGGTGGCCGATGCGCGCAGCACCTGCCGCAGGTCCATGGCCTGCACGGCCTGGCGCACGACGACCTCGGCCTGCAGCACCACGCGCTCGCCCAGGCGCCTGGGATCGTCGCTGGCGTTGCCGCGGCCGTCGCCCGTCAGCGAGAAGTCCAGCAGCGCCGCGATGCGTCGCGGGTCGGCGACGCGGAAGCTCACCTGGCCTTGCACCGTCACGCTCTGGAAGTCCGCGGTCAGCAGCTCCAGCATGAAGGGCCGGTCCTGGCTGCCGACCGGCACGCTGACCAGCACCGAGGTCGGCGCGTAGTAGAAGAAGGCCAGCCCCGCGCCTTCGCGCACCAGCCGCCCGCGCCGGAACTGCATCAGGTGGGTGGTGGGCTGGGACTTGATGAAACGCAGGCCGAACATGGCGGGTTCCCTTTCTCCGGTTGACTTAGTGTTATTGCGCAACTATCATAAGTTCATCAAATGAACTAAGTCAACCGGCCGATTCGCGAGAATGCCCCGGCGGCCACGAAAGGAAACGGGACATGACCATCCGTACGCTCGACGACCTGCTGCAGGCCCACGGCCGGGGCCAGGCCCCGGACTACCTGTTCTTCTGGGGCCATCGCGGCGCCAAGGCCTGCCTCAGCCAGTGGTTCGAGGCGGCCTTCGTGGTCGACGGGCTGAGCTACGCCTCGGCCGAGCACTTCATGATGGCCGGCAAGGCGCGGCTGTTCGGCGACGACGCCAGCCTGCGCAACATCCTCGCCGCCGCGACGCCGTCGCAGGCCAAGTCCCTGGGCCGCGCGGTCACCGGCTACGACGAGGCCGCCTGGCGGCAGCACCGCGGCGAGATCGTGCGGGCGGGCAACCTCGCCAAGTTCTCGCAGCACGAGGCCCTGCGCGACTACCTGCTGTCCACCGGCGACCAGGTGCTGGTGGAGGCCAGCCCGGTGGACGCCGTCTGGGGCATCGGCCTGGCCCACGACCATCCGCACGCGCCGCATCCGCCGCGCTGGCCGGGGCTGAACCTGCTGGGCTTCGCGCTGATGCAGGTGCGCGAGGAGTTGCGCGCCTGCCCTCGATGGGAAAGGACGGGACGATGAAAACCTTGCGGGCCGTGTCTGCCGACATCACGCAGCTGGACGTCGATGCCATCGTCAACGCCGCGAATACTTCGCTGCTGGGCGGTGGCGGCGTGGACGGCGCCATCCACCGGGCCGCTGGGCCGGAACTGCTGGACGCCTGCCGCGAGCTGCACGGCTGCAAGGTCGGGCGGGCGAAGATGACCCGCGGCTTCCGCCTGCCGGCGCGCCATGTCATCCACACCGTGGGCCCGGTGTGGCGCGGCGGTGAGCACGGCGAGGCGGAATTGCTGGCCTCCTGCTACCGCGAGGCGCTGGCCCTGGCGGCCGGACACGGGCTCTCGACGATCGCCTTTCCCTGCATCAGCACGGGTGCCTACGGCTTTCCACGACGAGCCGCGGCCCAGGTCGCGGTGGCGACGGTGCGTGAGCCCTCGGCGGCGGCCGGGTTGCACGTGACTTTCTGCTGCTTCGGCGAGGCCGACCTCGCCATCTATCGCGAACTGCTGGGCTGAAGCACCTCACCCGGCGGGCGGGCCCTCACCCGGATCCGCCCACCCCATCAGCTCCGCCAGCCGCCTCAGCACCCAGCGCGCCTCGGCCTCGTCCACGCCCGCGGCGCCGCCGGCCAGGCCCTGGGCCACGCGCTGCAGCACGTCGGACTCGGTGATGCCCAGCTGCCACAGCTTGTTGCCGGCCTGCTCGGTCAGCAGGTGGGCCAGGTCCTCGCAGAACTCGTAGCGCTCGGCGATGTGCTCGCGCGGCGCGTGGGGGCGGGTGCGTCCCGGCTCGACGAAGAGCGCAATGAAGGACGGCGGGATGAGGATCTGGTTGTCTTCGGCCATGAGGGGGATTGTCGATGCCATGGCGGCATCGAGACCCCTGTGCCGACAAGGATCAGTTGAGGCGGCGGGCCATGAAGGCGGTGGCCGCCAGTCCCAATGCGATCAGCATCGCGGTGCTGGGCTTGGGCTCGGGCATGGGTTCGGCGAGCGTGGCCAGTTGGCGGCCCGCCGGCTTGGCGGCGGCCTTGGTGGCGGCAGGTGTCTCGACGGCGCCCGCGCCGGGGGCACCCAGCAGCATGAAGGCGGCGCCCAGGCACACCAGTACCGCGGCATGGCGGCGGGCCTGTCTGGCCAGCAGTGAACGGATCATGTCGTTTCCTCCTGTGCGCAGCCGGCCCTCGTGGGGCCCGCTGCGAAACGTCAGCATTTGTCGCAGCGCTGCGTGTCCGGTCCATGACGGCCGGCCGCGCGCCGCGGCTTTGGCTGCGACCTGGATGTCTCGACAAAGATCCGTGTTATCCCGCAAGCGCGGGAGTCGCCCGACCTTGGGCGAGCGCCTTGCCCTGTCGCGCGAACGCGCAGCGGCGACGGGGTCAGCGACGCAGCTGCGCCGCCGGCACGAGGCCGTCCGGCGCATCCAGGGAGGAGAGCAGCTCCGCGGCCTCGGCCCGTGCGGGCTGGACGCGCGCCAGCTCCGCCAGCAGTTCGCGCGCCGCGGCGGCATCGCTGCGCGACAAGGCCGCGGCCATGCGCAGCAGCGGCTCGTAGGCCGGGCGGAAGTCCGGGCTGGTGCGCAGCACCGACAGCAGCGGCGCCTGCACCTGGGCCAGCATCAGGCGCACGTCGGACACCGGGCGCACGTCGCGGCCGGCGACGATGAAGCGGTCGCGTGCCCTCCAGTAGGCGGCCAGGCGCGCCGACCATGCGGCATCGGCCGCCGCCGGCAGCACCTCGCCGGGGGCCACGTGCAGCTCCTGCAACAGCGCGGCCAGGCGATCGCGCGGGCGCGAGTCGGGCACGTAGGTGATGCGCGGCGCGAGGTAGGCGACCACGGGATGGTCGTCGGTGTTCAGCGGCGCTCCGACCGCGAAGCGGGCCAGCGCCTGCGGGCCGGCGACGAAGCTGCCCAGCAGCGCGAACTCGTCGGCCAGGCCGAACTCGGCCGGCGCCTGCGGCAGGGTGCTGTGTGCCAGCCGCTCGCGCACGGCCTGCGGATCGAAGCGGCCGCCGCCGGCATGTGCCACCAGGCCCAGCACCGGCGTGTCCAGGCTGTTGGTGGCCAGCAGGGCCAGCGCGTCCGGGTTGGCGGCCAGGAAGGAGGCGACGATGCTGCGCAGGGTCGGCAGGTCCAGCTGGTGCAGCGGCAACCATTGGCAGAACAGCCCGCCGTCGGCCAGGCGCGCGCGCACGGCGCGGAAGTGCTCCACGGTGTAGAGCGCCGCCGAGCCGCTGCGCGCCGGATGGAAGTTGTCGGAGACGATCAGGTCGTAGCGCGTGGCGGCGGCCCGCACGTAGCGGCGCGCGTCGCCGGCCAGCAGGTGCAGGCGCGGGTTGGGTTGCCCGCCGCTGATGGCGGGCGTGAAGTGGGACGAGGCTTCGATGACCTCGGGCAGCAGCTCCACCGCGTCCACGTCCAGGCCGGGCTCCTGCGCCGCCGACGAGGCGGTGACGCCGGTTCCCAGGCCGAGGAAGAGCGCGTGCTTCGGCGCCGGATGCAGCAGCAGCGGCAACAGGGCCTGGCGCGCGTCGGCCAGCACCGTGGCGCTGCTGCCTTCCTGTGCGCGGTTGTTGATGCGCAGGCGCGAGACGCCCTCGGCGTCCTCAACCACGCTGACGGCGGCCATCGCGCCGTCGCGGTAGCTGACGATGCGCCCGCCCTCGGGCAGCTCGACGAAGGCCAGCGGCGCGGCCCACAGTGCCAGCACGACCCCGAAGGCGGCGGTGGCCAGCGCCGGCAATGCCAGTGGCCCGCGCCAGGCACGCGGCGACAGCAGCACCAGGTAGCCCGCGGCCACCAGCAGCAGCGCGAGCTTGGGTCCCAGGGCCGGCAGCAGCAGCACGCCGAACACCGGCGGCGCGACGGCCGCCCCCAGCGTGTTGATGCCCAGCGAGCGGCCGAAGGCGATGCCCGCGGCACGCGCCTGCGTGCTCAGGTGGCTGAACAGCGCGCCCATCACCAGCGTGGGCGGCAGGAAGGCGGCGACGGCCAGGACGGCTTCGGCCGCCAATGCGCTGCCCATGCCGGCGCCCAGCAGGCCGGCCGTCGTGGCCTGCAGCCAGGGTGCGGCCCACAGGCTGGCGGTGCCCGCCACGCAGCAGGCGGCCAGCAGGGCGAGCAGCCGGTCGCGCACGAGCTGCGGCCGGTTGCTGCCGCTGCCCCAGCGCTGGTAGGCCGCCGCGCCGAGCGCGCTGCCCACCAGGTAGACGGCCAGCAGCATCGCGAAGGTGTAGACGGTGTTCTCGGCGACCTCGCCGAGCACGCGCACCACCAGCACCTCGTAGGCGATGCCCAGGGCGCCGGTGGCAGCCAGCTGCCAGGGCAGGGCGGCGCTGGGTGCGGCCGGCGCGACGGATTCGTCGTCGGCTGCTTCCGCGCCGCCTCGCGGCAGCCGCAGCACGGCGACGGCGCACAGCAGGTTGAGCACTGCGCACAGCGCCGCGGTGCGCGTCAGGCCCCAGGCCGGCACCAGCCAGAAGGCGGCCGCCAGCACGCCGATGACCGCGCCGAAGGTGTTGCCCGCATAGAGCATCGCGATGGAGGCGCCGTGCTGCCGCAGCCGCGCCATCACGCGCTCCATCGCCGGCAGCGTCGCGCCCATCGCCGCGGTGGCCGGCAGCAGCAGCACGAAGGTGCCGCCGAAGGCCAGCGTCCATTGCCGCAGCGCCGAGGGCCGCGCGCCGGTCAGGCCGAGCAGCCATTCGCTGGCGGGTGCCATCACGAAGGCGAGCACCAGGCTCCACAGCGCGATGGCGGCTTCGCAGGCGGCATACCAATGGGCGGGCCGCGCGCTGCGCTCGATGCGTGCGCCCAGCGCCAGCGAGCCCAGCGCCAGCCCGCCGAAGAAGGCAGCCACCACCGCCAGCACGGCAGCCGACTCGTGGCCCAGCCACAGGGCGCTGCGCTGGGTCCAGACGATCTGGTAGCCGAGCGCGGCGAAGCCCGATGCGACCATCAGGAATAGCGCAAGGCGCCGAGGGCCGGCGGGTACTGCAGTGTTCACGGTGCGCGGGGGGAACGAAGGGAAATCAGGAAGCTGTCTAGCGTGGCGCACCACACTAGCCGCCGAATGCGATCCTGTAGCCCCAGGAATCCAGGTGCGTGGGGATCGCATTGAAGGCCATCGTGATGCGCAGCGGCCCCTGGTTGGGCGGCACGGCATGCATCAGGTAGCTGGGGAAGAGCACCATGTCGCCCGGCTCGGGCTGGGGGCTGATCCACTTGTCTGCGCTGTAGGCGTTGGGCTGGACCTGCGCGTGGTCGTTGCGGAAGGCGAAGTCGTGGCCGCCCGGCGACTTCATGAAGACCGTGCGCGAGTCCGGATGCGTCGGGGTCAGGTAGACCACGCCGGAGATGAAGCTGTTGGCGTGGTTGTGCATGGCCTGCCGGCCGCCCGTGTCCAGCAGGTTGACCCACATCTCCTTCAGCGACCAGCCCAGGCGCTCGCCGAAGAGCAGGGCGCCGAACTCGCCCAGCTTCGGGCTGATGCGCCCCGCGGCGGCCACCAGCAGCGGGCTGTCGCCGGGCTGCAGCATCGCGGTGTGCGACAGGTTGGCCGACGAGTTGTTCGCCAGGCCGGCCTGCGCGCTGAAATGCTCCACCAGCCCCGCGACGAGGCCGGCGTCCAGCACTCCCGGCACCCGCATGAAGGGCGTCGGGAACAGGCCGATCACTTCATCCATCGTCGGACGACGGCTCAGGCGCGGCGGCGGGCGGCGGCCAGGCCGGCCACGCCCAGGACCATCATCACGATGGTGGTGGGTTCCGGCACGGCGCCGATGTGCAGGTTGTCGAAGGCCGCGGCGTTGGCGGCGTTGCCGAAGGTCACCGAGTGGGCGACGCCGCCGAAGGTGGTGGTGATGCTGTCGAAGTGGCAGATGTCGCTGCTGCTGCAGCCGTCGGCCTGGGCGTTGGCCGACAGGTCGATCGTCGCCAGCAGGGTGCCGGTGCCGTTGAGACCGCTCCACACCTGCACGGCGTCCGTGACGGCGGCGGAGGAGGAGTAGGCGAAGCTGATGCCGTAGGCGAAGCCGGCGGCAGCGTTCAGCGTGGCGGCGCCGCTGTCGACGAAGGTCAGCACGCCGACGGGCGACGGGGCGTTGGTGAAGTACTCGCCGTTGGGGCCGTTGCCCAGGCCGTCGTTGACCAGGCCGAAGGCGGAGCCGCCGAAGCTCACGCCGTAGTTGGTGCCGGTGGCGCCCGCACCGTCGGTGCCGCCGTTGTAGAACTCGGCGATCGGGGTGTAGCCGGTGACGGTCTCGAAGTCGAGCAGGACGTCGAGCAGCGGGTCGGCGGCGAAGGCGGACGTGGATGCAGCCAGTGCGAGAGCGGCGGCGGCGGCGGGGAACAGCTTCATCTGGAACTCCTGTGGGGTGGGCGGCATGCGGTCGTGGTGCACGACTCGAAGCGGCGCAGTCTAGGAAGCACTTGGCGACAGGATCATGACGAACCCCCGCCTAAAGGACGCGGCCGCTTCATGATCCGTTCAGCGGGTTCCCGACCAGGGCGCTGCTCGCATCCCTGTCATGGCCGCGCCCGATAGTGCCGGCCTCTATGGACCAACGCATTCAACGCCGCCTCCTGCTGCAAGGCGGGTTCGCCATCGGCGCCTCGCTGCTGCTGCCGCGGGCCCGCGCCTGCGAGTTCTTCGCCACCTCGATGCGCGTGCTGCATCCGTGGACGCGGGCCTCCGCGCCCGGTGCCGACGGCGTCGCGCTGTACATGAAGTTCGACGAGGTCACGCAGTCCGACCGCCTGGTCGGCGTGCGCACGCCGGTGGCCGAGGGCGCGCGCATGGCCGGCCCAGCCTTCGCCGGCAAGGCGCGGCAGGACATCGACTTCGCGATCGCGCGGGGCAGCACCGCCGAGTTCACCGAGGACGGTACGCACGTGCGGCTGACCGGCCTGCGGCAGCCGATCGAGGTGGGCCGCGCCTATCCGCTGCAGCTCGTGTTCGAGAAGGGCGGAACGATCAACGCGCAGTTCGAGGTCGACTTCCCCGCCATCGACGGCGAAGGCCACGGCGCGCACGCCGGCCACACCCATTCCGAGAACAAGGCACAGGGCGCAGAGCACACCGACTGAAGACCGCGGGACCTGCGTGCCATGGATCGCCGCATCCGTCACGCGCAGGTCATTGCGGCTCCCTAGCATCGATCGGGTTCAGCCGGGGAGCCCGGATCGACACAACACCCCAGGACGGCTCCGCCGTCTGCCCGTCCTTTCATTCATACCTAGGAGCAGTTTCGATGGGATACGGATTCAACAAGTCGAAGATCGCGCTGGCCGCGATCGCGGCGATCAGCACGACGGCAATCGTCTCGGCGCCCGGCACCGCCAGCGCCGCGAAGACCGCAGGGACCTACGTCTCCGGCGACTTCCACAACCACACCACCTGCTCGGACGGCTCGATCTCCATGCAGAAGCTGGTGAAGAAGGTCACCGACAAGGTCGACACGCCCTGGGGCCTGGACTGGTTCGTGCAAGCCGGCCACGGCGGCAGCGGCAACCGCAACTGCACGCTGGTCGAGGACGCCTCGCTGGCCACGCCCGCCTATCCCTACGTCTCCACCCAGGGCCCGACGACCACCTGGGAAACCTCCGGCGTGACGCCCAAGGGCCTGGTCTCCGGCACCTCGCCCAACCGCGTCATGTGGCGCTGGCAGTCGATCCAGGAGTTCCAGTACCCGCTGATCGAGTACCTGGCCGCCGCCAAGAACCTGCCGCTGTTCATCGGCATCGAGTCCGTCGCACCCGGC
Source organism: Aquabacterium sp. (assembly GCA_004322345.1). Lineage (GTDB taxonomy): Bacteria > Pseudomonadota > Gammaproteobacteria > Burkholderiales > Burkholderiaceae_C > Aquabacterium. The sequence continues at coordinate 10,455 of SCTQ01000093.1, forward strand.
CATGAGCACGTCTCCGCCGCGGTGATCACCGGCCAGATGCCCGCATCGGTCGACACCGCCACGCTGCCCACCACGCCCGGCTACACCGCGCTGGGCAATGCCAGCGCCCTGGCCCAGTGGGAATACTGCTTCGACCGCAACGACACCGACACCAGCCGCGGCAACACCGCCGTCGGCTCGGGCATCGGCAACAACTGGTCCTGCGCCGTCACCGGCAGCCTGAACGAGGCCGACGTCAGCTGGAGCGCCGTCGCCCAGAAGCTGATCCCCGCCGGCGGCACCGGCACCGGCACCAAGGGCCACAACAAGACGCTCGAAGGCCTGAAGTGGATGGCCGAGAAGCACGGCAACGGCAGCTACTACGTGCCGGCCCACCTGGAGCGCGCCGGCCCCTTCAACCCGGACGGCAACAACGGCTTCAACATCGAGCACCTGCGCAACTTCAACAACACCGCGCCGCGCGTGGCCTTCGGCTTCGAATCGCAGCCCGGCCACGGCGCCTCGGACAACCGCGGCGAATACCAGGTCCAGCGCAACACCATCAACGGCGTGAAGGTCGACTCCGTCGGCGGCACGACCTATGGCGGCACCGGCGTCTACGCCGGCTACGTCGGCGGCGTGTGGGACGCGCTGCTGGGCGAAGGCCGCAACTGGTGGTTCTTCGCCAGCTCCGACTGGCACAACCGCGGCAGCTTCGGCCCGGACGACCGCCGCTCCAGCCAGGACTTCTATCCCGGCGAATACCAGCGCGACTACGTGATGGTGCGCAACGGCGGCGACAAGCTGCGTCCGCAGGCCATCGTCGACGGCCTGCGCAGCGGCAACAGCTTCGCCTCCAGCGGCCAGCTGATCGACCGCCTGGCCTTCGTCGCGTGCTCGTCCTACGCCGGCATCGGCGCACGCACCAATGCGTCCGTCGAAGCCCTGGCTCTGGCCGCCGCCACCGGCAACACCGACATCGACAAGGCGGGCTGCGCCACGATGGGCGAGAAGCTCGCCGTGCGTCCGGGCGCGGACATCGTGATCTCGGTCGTCGTGCGCGATCCGGCGGGCACCAACTACTCGCCCTACACCTTCCCCAACCCGTCGCTGCTGCAGGTCGGCATCAACCAGCCGATCAACCAGCCCGTGCTCGACCACGTGGACCTGATCCGCGGCCTGGTCACCGGCTACAAGACGCCGGGCTCGGCCGATTACTCGGGCGAATGGCCGCGCAACACCAACTGGCTGCGCACGGACGGCACGACCGCCGGCCTGTCGGCGGTGCCGGCTGCGGCCAAGAACCTGTCCGCCGCGGTCATCCGCACCTTCTCGGGTGCCGGCACGGGGGCGTGGACGGAAGTGACGGCCGCCGACGGCAGCAAGTTCCTGAAGATGAGCTACCGCATCCCGGCGGTGGCCGCCTCTCAGTACGTGCGCCTGCGCGGCAGCAACCTGCCGGCCTCGGTGCCCTACGAGACCGACGCCAGCGGCAACCCGCTGTCCGACCTCTACACCAACGCCAACGACACGTCCAAGCTGCGCATCCCGTGCACGACCGTGGGCGCCAACGTCCCGACGACGACGGCCACCTACACCGGCGCCAACATCGACGGCTGCCCGGCTCACCTGCCGGTGGTCGGCGGCGTGAAGTACGTGGCCTACGACGTGGCCGCATGGTCGGACCTGTGGTTCTACAGCAACCCGATCTACGTCGAGGTGGCCGGCTCCACGGTGGTGGCCGGCGTCAAGTGATCGCGTCGACGACACGGGCCGAACGCGCATCCGAATAACAAACCGGCAGGCCCGGATGTGAGACCCCGCAGCGATCGGGGCTCCTTGCAGGCGCCGCACGGCAACGTGCGGCGCCTTTTCATTGGCTGTCATGCGCGCGTCTTGAGCGCTGCCTAGCATGGGCCGTATGACGCAGGCCCATGCGGCCGTCCTCTCCATCCGGCTCACGCTGCAGTTCACGAGCACCATGTCCACCACCCGAGTCCATCCCGCCGCCGGCGTGTCGCGCCACCCGACGCGCACGTCCGCCTTCCCCGCCTGGCTGCGCGAGCCGCTGCTGCATTTCGTGCTGCTGGGCGGCGTGCTCTTCGCCATCGACCATGTGCTGTCCGAGCGCACCGGCGACCCGCACACCATCGTCGTCGGCCCCGAGGTCGACGAGGAGGCCCGCACGCTGTTCAAGGCCTCGCGCGGGCGCGAGCCCGATGCGAAGGAGCTGGCCGCGTTGCACCAGGTGTGGCTGGACAACGAGGTGCTCTACCGCGAGGGACTGGCGCTGCAGCTGGACCGCGGCGACCGCGCGATCCGCGAGCGCGTGATCTTCAAGGCGCTCAGCGTCGTGGACGCCAACACCAAGCTGCCGCCCTACGACGACCAGACCCTGCGCGCCTGGTTCGAGCGCAACCGCGCGAAGTACGACGAGCCCGCCCGCTACGACTTCCAGGAAGCGGCGCTGGCCGGCGAGAACTCCGAGGCCGCCGTGCGCGGCTTCGTCAAGGCGCTCAATGCGGGCACGCCGGGCGATATCGGCGCCGGGCTGCGTGTCTTCAAGAACCGCCCCGAGTCCAACCTCGTGCAGAGCTACGGCGAGGAGTTCGCCGCTGCCTTGCACAACGCGGCACCCGGCCAGTGGCTGGCGCTGCCCACGCACGACGGCTGGCGCGCGATCCGGCTGGACGCGGTGTCCGCGCCGAAACCGGCGGTCTACGAGAGCCTGCGCGGGGTCGTGCTGCAGGACTGGACCGACCTGACGATGTCCGAGCAGCGCACGGCCGCCGTGCGCGTGCTGGCCAGGAAGTACCGGATCCGCAACGAAGCGGCGGCCGGCAAATGAGCGGCCTGCCGATGCGCGCCGTGCGCTGCCTGCTCGCCGCCCTGGCGCTGGTCCTGGCGGCCTCCACCGCCTGGGCGCACGAGATGACGATGGCCGAGATGCAGTTGCAGGAGATCGCTCCCGGCGACTTCCTCTGGCAATGGACCGCCAGCGAGAAGCGCGCCGCCGCCGAGGACCTGACGCCTCGCTGGCCGCAGGCCTGCCGGGCCGAGGAGGCGGTGCTGCGCTGCGGGGCCGAGGGCCTGACCGGCACCCTGTCCATCGACGGCGTGGGCAAGCGCTACTCGGCCGTGATGGTCAAGGTGATGTGGCGCGATGGCAGCAGCCGCGTCTACACGCTGACCGCCGGCCAGCCCGAGGTGCATGTCTACGGCTCGGCCGAGGACAAGCGCGGCATGGGCGAGATCGCCGTGGCCTACGTGATCCTGGGCGTCGAGCACATCCTCGGCGGCATCGACCACCTGATGTTCGTCTTCGGCCTGCTCTTCCTGGTCGGCTTCAACCGCCGGCTGGTGGCCACCATCACCGCCTTCACGGTCGCGCACAGCCTGACGCTGGGCCTGAGCGCACTCGGCTGGCTGACCTTGAGCCCGCCGCCGGTGGAGGCGACCATCGCGCTGTCCATCATGCTGGTGGCCGGCGAGGCCCTGCACGACCGCGCCACGCTGTCGCGCCGCTGGCCGGCGCTGGTGGCCTTCCTCTTCGGCCTCGTGCACGGCCTGGGCTTCGCCGGCGCGCTGAAGGAGATCGGCCTGCCGCAGAACCACCTGCTGGTGGCGCTGTTGACCTTCAACGTCGGTGTCGAGGCGGGCCAGCTGGCGGTGGTGGGCCTGTCGTGGCTGCTGGTGCGCACGCTGTCGGGCTGGGCGCCCTTCTTGCGCGCACGCGTGCCGGCGCTGTATGCGATCGGCGGGCTGGCGGCCTACTGGTCGATCGGCCGCATCGTCGCCATCCTGGCCTGAGCCGGCTCAGGCCGTCTGCTGCGGCTTGAGCACCGACTTGTAGACGCTGCGCCGCGGCGTGGACAGCACGCGCTCCAGCATGGGCATGAAGTGCTCGATGGGCAGCGTGCGGCCCTTGGGGTCGAAGGCCGGGTTGTCGTACTTCTCGCAGAAGTGGGCCGTGTGCTCGAAGTGCTCGTGGCCGCGGAACTGCTCGCGCATGTCGCGGTCCAGGCCGATGTGATGGAAGAAGTAGTGGCCCTGGAAGATGCCGTGGTGCTGCACCATCCAGTGGTTGGCCTCGCTGACGAAGGGCTGCAGGATGGCCGCGGCCACGTCCGGATGATTGAAGCTGCCCAGCGTGTCGCCGATGTCGTGCAGCAGCGCGCAGACCACGTACTCCTCGTCGCGCCCGTCGTCGAGCGCCAGCGTCGCGGTCTGCAGGCTGTGGGTGTAGCGGTCCACCGGGAAGCCGCCGTAGTCGCCCTGCAGCAATTGCAGATGCTGCACCACGCGCTGCGGCAGGCCGCGGGCGAAGTGCATGAACTCGCCGCCGATCAGCATCCAGTCCTGCTGGGTGCTGTCCTGCATGCGGACGAAATTGGCGCGGTCGGTCATTTGGAGCGGAGGCGGGTCGGATGGGTATGAGCCCATTGGGGCAGTCTCCAGGGTCTCGAACTGTCAAATGTTTGACAATTCATGGGTTCGACCCCATCGCCCGCCTGCCGGAGTCCTGCATTTGTCCCTGCCCCCGACGCTCGCCAAGGTCCTGATCGGCAACCCCTGGTTCGCCTCGGTCCCCGCTGCCGAGCGCGAGGCCTTGTGCGCCGTGTCCGAGCCCTTGCGCCTGGCCGCCGGCGCCATGCTCTTCCGCCAGGGCGACCGGGTGCCGGCCAAGGGTGGCGCCTTCTTCGCGCTGCTGGAAGGGCGCATCAAGCTGTCGACGCTGCGCGCCGACGGCCGCGAGGCCATCCTGGGCATGCTGGAGCCGGGCAACTGGTTCGGCGAGATCTCGCTGCTGGACGACTCGCCGCGTGCCCACGACACGACGGCCCTGGTCAACTGCAGCCTGCTGGCCGTGCCGCGCGCCGCCTTTGCCGCGCGCATGCGCTCGGCGCCTTTCGCGCAGTCCGTCGCGGCATTGGTGGCCGGCCGCGTGCGCAGCCTCTACGACCTGATGGAGGACGCCACCTTGCGCAGTTCGCGCGCCCGCGTCGCACGCCGGCTGCTCACGCTGGCCCGCGGCGACGCCACGCGCGCCGCTGAGCCGCGCACCAGCGTCGTCGTGCCGCAGGAGGCGCTGGCGATGATGCTGGGCGTGTCGCGGCAGACCTTGTCCAAGGAACTGCAGGGCCTGGTGCACGCCGGGGCCATCGCACTGGGCTATCGGCGCATCGAGATCCGGTCGCGCGAGATCCTGGACACCCTGGCCGCCGACGATGGCCGCTCGCCGCGCCGCCAGGCCGGGGCCGGGCGGCGCAGGCCCTAAGCTCGCGGCTGTCCCGTCCCGCTGCACCGCCGATGCCTCGCCTGACCGCTTCCCCCACCCGTCCTTCCGACGCGCCCGCCGGCTCCGGCGCGCGCATCGTCACCTGGGCCCAGCACCGCATCTCGACGCTGACCCTGCGCGAGGACGCGCTGGTCCTGGTGCGCCAGGGGCGCAAGTCGCTGATCGGCGCCGGCGGCACGCTGGTGGCCGAGCGCGGGCAGGTCCTGCTGGTGGCGCGCGGCACGCAATGGGATGTCGTCAACGACCCGGCGGGCCAGCCCTGCTACGAGGCGCTGGCCCTGGGCTTCGGCGACGCGCTGGTGCGCGAGCAATGGCAGCGGCTGGCGGCGCCCGGCACTCCCGCGCTGGACGGCGCGCGCGTGCTGGCGCACGACCCGGATGTTTCCGAGGCCGCGCAGCGCGCCGCCCGCTTCCTGCAGGCGCGTTCGGTGTCGGAGGCCGTGCAGCGCCATCGCCTGGCCGAGGTGCTCCTGCTGCTGGCCGAACGCGGCCTGCACTTCCGCCCGCTGGACGAGCTGGGCTGGGACGACCGCGTGCGCCGGCTGGTGGCCCAGCGGCCCGAGGCAGACTGGTCGGTCGAGACCCTGGCCGGCGCCTTCAACCTCAGCGCGTCCACGCTGCGCCGCCGGCTGGACGGCTGCGGCGCAAGCGTCGCGGCGCTGGTGCGCGAGGTGAGGCTGGAGGTCGCGCTGGCGCTGCTGCAGACCACCCGGCGACCCATCGGCGAGATCGCGCAGCGCTGCGGCTGGGAATCGCATAGCCGCTTCACGGCGGCCTTCCAGGAGCGCTGGGGCTTCGCGCCCTCCGTGCTGCGCGCCGGGCCGGTGTCGTTGGTGGCACGGCCGGCACATCGATCGGCGCAGGACGACTGACGCGCAGGCCGGTCGCCGCGTCAACCGCCCACGGGCGCCGACACCGCCACCGTGCCGAAGGACTTCAGGTTGACGTTGCCCGGCACCTCGGTGATCGCCAGGACGCGCAGGTGCGGCAGCAGCCGCTCGGTCAGCGCGCGCAGGTGGCGCCGCAGCTCGGGGGCGCACAGCAGTACCGGCACCATGCTGGACTTCATCATCTTCTCCGCCTGCTGGCTGGCCGCGGCCAGCAACTGCTCGGCCGCGCGCGGCTCGATCGCCAGGCCGCCGGCCGCGCCACCGCCGGCGGCACGCAGCTGCCGCGCCAGGCCCTGCTCCACCGCAGGGTCCAGGGTCAGCACGTGCAGGAAGCCGGAGGCGCCCACCAGCGGCTCGCAGATCGCGCCGGCCAGGCTCTTGCGCACCAGCTCGGTCAGCGCCACCGGATCCTTCACCGTGCGGCCGCTGTCCACCAGCACCTCCAGGATCAGCTCCAGGTTGCGGATGGAGACCTTCTCGCGCAGCAGGTCCTGCAGCACGCGCTGCACCTCGCTGAGCGTGAGCACCGCGGGAATCAGCTCGTCGACCAGCGCGCCCTGCGTCTGCCGCAGGCGCTCCAGCATGGCCGACGTCTGCCCGCGCGTCAGCAGCGCGGGGGCCTGCTGGCGCAGCACCTCGTTGAGATGCGTGAGCAGCACGGTCTCGCCGTCGACCAGCGTGTAGCGCGCCGCGCGCGCCGCCTCGCGCTCGGCATCGGCGATCCAGAAGGCGGGCAGGCCGTAGGTGGGATCCTTCGTCTCGATGCCGGGCAGCCGCCGCGTCTCGCCGCCGGAGTAGATGGCCAGCGTGTGGTCCAGCCGGATCTCGCCCTGCGCCACCAGCGCGCCGTAGACGCGCATCTCGTAGCGCCCGCCGCCCAGCGCCGGCTCGCCGCGGCACTTGATGGTGGGCGTGACGAAGCCGGACTCCAGCGCGAACTGCTTGCGGAAGGCTGCCACGCGGTCCATGAACCCGGTGCCCTCGGCCTCGATGAAGGGCAGCAGCGCGGACGACAGCTTGAGCTCGAACGGGTCCACTGCCATCGCCTCGTACACGGCCTGCAGGTCGCCGCCGGCCACGGCGCCTTCCTGCTGCGCCTTCGCCTGCGCCTGCAGGCGCCGGGCGCGCTGGTTGGCCATCAGCGCGGCCGCGCCGAGCAGCAGGATCATCAGCATGCCCGGCAGCAGCGGTATGCCCGGTACCAGGGCCAGCATGCCCACCGCGCCCGCGGCCAGGGCCAGCGTGCGCGGATGGGCGGTGACCTGCTTGAATGCCTCCAGCGCCAGCGTGGTGTCCGCGGAGGATCGCGTGACCAGGATGCCCGTGCCCACCGCGATCACCAGCGCGGGCACCTGCGTGACGATGCCGTCGCCGATGGTCAGCAGCGTGAAGGTCTGCAGCGCCTCGCCCCAGCCCATGCCCATCTGCATCACGCCGATCACCAGCCCGCCGATGATGTTGATGAGCATGATGAGGATGCCGGCGATGGCGTCGCCCTTGACGAACTTGCTGGCACCGTCCATGGCGCCGTAGAAGCCCGCCTCCTTCTCCAGCATCTTGCGCCGCCGCTGGGCCTCGGCCTGGTCGATGAAGCCCATGTTGAGGTCGGCGTCGATGCTCATCTGCTGGCCGGGCATGCTGTCCAGCGTGAAGCGCGCGGCCACCTCGGACACGCGCTGCGCGCCGCTGGTCACCACCACGTACTGCACCACCACCAGGATCAGGAACACGATCATCCCGATCACGTAGTTGCCGCCCACCACGAAGGCGCCCACCGCGCCGATCACCTTGCCCGCGTCCGCCTCGCCCAGGATCAGCCGCGTGGCCGCCACGTTGAGCGACAGCCGGAACAGCGTGGCCACCAGCAGCAGGGAGGGGAAAGTGGAGAACTCCACCGGCTTGGGCACGTAGAAGGTCAGCAGCAGCAGCAGCAGCGCGAAGCTGAAGTTGGCCAGGATGAGGAAATCCAGCAGCGGCGCGGGCACCGGCGCGAACAGCGCCGTGAGGATGCCCCCCACCATCAGCACCAGGATCAGGTCGCTGTGCCGCCCCAGGGACTGGCGCAGTGCGTTCATCATGTCGTCTCGCTCCTTGCGGCGCGCATGCGCCGCGCCTCCTGCACCCACACCATGATGCGGGCGACCTGCGGGTACCAGGCCTCGGGCACCGCGGCGTCGAGGGGCTCTTCATACAGGGCACGCGCCAGGGCGCGGTTCTCCACGATGGCCACGCCGCGGCGCCGGGCCAGTTTCTTCATGGCCTGCGCCATCTCGCCCGCGCCCTTGGCGACGATCTGCGGCGCCGCCATCTCGCCGTGGCGATACAGCAGGGCCACGGCCACGTGCGTGGGGTTGGTCAGCACCACGTCCGCCTCGCCGGCGCGGCGCAGCGAGCGGCTGCGCCGGCGCATCTCGGCCTGCAGCTCGCGGATGCGCGCCTTGATCTTGGGGTCGCCCTCGCGGTGCTTGTGCTCGTCGCGCAGCTCGCGCCGGCTCATCATCAGCTTGCGTGCGTATTCGCGGTTGGCGAAGACCAGGTCCACCAGCGCCACCGCCACCATCGCCAGCAGCAGGCGGAAGACCACCGTGCCCAGCGCGTCCGTCAGGTGCGGCCCCCAGCCCCGCGCATCGGCGAACAGCAGCGCGCGCAGCGGCCGCATCAACCCCATCAGCGTGAACCAGATGACGGCGCCGAACAGCGCCAGCTTCAGCACGTTCTTCAGCGCGTCGAACAGCGCGCGCCTGGAGAACAGGCGCTTGAAGCCCGCGGCGGGATTGATGCGCTGCCAGTCCGGCTTCAGCGGCTGCGTGGTGAGCACCAGGCCGAACTGCAGCACCGATGCGGCGATGGCCGCGATCACCACGGCCGCCAGCAGCGGCCCGATGGCCGACAGCGCCTCGAAGCCGGCCGCGGCGATCCACCGCCACGCGCCGGACGGCCCCGCGGGCAGGGCATCGGCGCTGCCCAGCAGCCGGGCCGACGCGGCGGCCAGCTGCCGCACGGCGGCACCGCCCCACAGGTAGAGGAAAAGCAGGAAGGCCAGCACCGCGAAGGCCGATCCCACCTCGGTGCTGCGCACCACCATGCCCTTCTCGCGCGCCTTCTCGCGCTTGTAGGGCGTGGCCTGCTCGGTGCGATCCTGGTCCTGCTGCTCTGCCATGCGTGCCCCCGTTCAGCCCAGCATCTGCTGCCACCAGCCGAAGGTGGTGTCGAACAGGCGTCGCAGCACGGGCGCGGCCGCCGGCAGCGTGGCCATCAGCACCAGCAGGCCGATGAAGATCTTCACGACGATGCTGACCAGGAAGACGTTCATCTGCGGCATCGTGCGCGAGACGATGCCCAGCCCCACGTCCACCAGCAGCAGCGCGATGACCACCGGCGCGGCCAGCGTCAGGCCCAGCACGAACATGGTGCCGAACTGCGCCACCACGGGCGCCGCGTCCCACCACCGGAACGGGCCGCCCGGCGGCAGCTGCTCGAACGAGAACGCCACGGCGCGCACCAGCATCAGGTGGCCGTCCATCGCATAGAAGACCGCAGCACCCAGCATGGTCAGCAGCGTGCCCAGCACCGGCGACGCCGCACGCGTGACGGGATCGAAGATGCTGCCCACGGTGAAGCCGATCTGCATGTCCAGCAGGCGCCCGGCCAGCCCCAGCGCACCGAAGGCCGTGTGCAGGCCGAAGGCCATGACCGCCCCGATGGCCAGCTCGCGCAGCGCGGCGACGGCGAGCGAGGCGGGCCGCAGGTCCGGCGCGCTCACGTGCAGCGGCAGCGCGGCCAGCAGCGTGGCCGTCAGGGCCAGGCCCAGCAGCACGCGCGCGCGCGGCGGCGTGCCGGCGCCGCCCAGCACCGGCACCATCACCAGCAGCGCGGCCAGGCGCATGGAGGCCAGCAGCACCGCCAGCAACCAGCCCGCGTCGACCCGGATGTCCATGGCGCTCAGATCCAGGACGGGATGCTGGCGATCAGCGTGGTGGCGAACCCCACCAGCCGCTTGAGCATCCACGGCCCGAAGAACACCAGCGCCAGCACCGCGGCCAGCAGCTTGGGCACGAAGCTCAGCGACATCTCCTGTATCTGCGTCACCGCCTGGAAGACGCTGATCAGGAGGCCGACGGCCAGCGTGATGCCCAGCACGGGCGCGCCGATCAGCGCCGCGTTCCACAGCAGCTGGGCCGCCAATTGCAGGGCGAAGTCGCTGCTCATCGCGCGGGCCCGGGCCAGGCGCGCGGCGGGACTCGCACCGGGTTCATGCCGCCTCCTGCAGATCCGCCAGCAGGCGCACCAGCTCGGCGTGCGTGGCCGGGTCGGACTCCAGCGCCTGCTGCACCTCGGCCAGCACCTGGCGGAAGCGCGGCGAGTTGACCAGGCCCTCGCCAAGCTCGTGCAGCAGCACGGTCTCCAGGAAGACGCGCACGCCCTGGGCCCGGGCACCTTCGCGCCGCAGGTCCAGCCCGTGCAGGCGGCGCACGACGCGCTCGCGCACGTCGTCCGCGCCGGCTGCGCCGCTGCGTGCCTGCGCTCTCGCGGCCGGCGTGCCCGCCTCGCGGCGGCGCTCGGCCTGGCGCGCGCGCATCAGCGCGATGACCTGTCCCAGGCGGGAAACGGGATCCATGGCTCAGTGCGCCTTGCCTTTGTAGGCGTCCAGGAACATCGCGGGCACGTCCTCGGCCGGGGCCGGCGCGGCGGCCGCGGGCACCGGCACGCCGCTGCGCCGGCGCACTTCCTCGGCGATGTTGGCCATGTCCACGCTGAGTGCCTCGTTGATGTCGTTGCGCGCGATGCCGCGGGCGAGGTGGTCCAGGCAGGCGTCGAACTCGTCGCGCACCAGGTGCAGCAGGCCGGTCTTGAACAGGACGAACGGATGCTCGTCGCCGAGCCCGCGCAGCGGCTCCCACACGGCCTCGGCCTCGGCCACGCGCCCCGATGTCAGCTGCAGCATGCCCAGCTGGAAGCGCGCGGCGTCCATCTGCGGGCGCAGCTCCAGCGCACGCTGCATGCTGGCGATGGCGCGTTCGGGCAGCCCGATCTGCGCCTGCTGCGCGCCCAGCAGGTAGAGCGCGTCGGCGCGGTCCGGCTCCAGGGCCAGCAGGCGCTTGAGGTATTCGATGGCGCTGCCGTTCTGGTCGCGTTCCGTGGCGGTGAGGGCCAGGCGCAGCAGTTCGTCGGCGTCCAGGCGTTCGGGGGTGTCCATGTGCGTGATCTCCGGATGGCGTTCGGTCGGGGGCCGCTCAGCGCGTGGGCGGCCGCCGGGCCGCCGGCGACGGACGGCCCGCCGCGGCCTGTTTGCTGAAGTACAGGCGCAGCTGCTCGGCCATCGGCTCCATGTGGACGGCAGGCCGGCGCTCCAGCATGCGGGCGAAGGTGTCGGCCGCGTCGTCCTGCCGGCCCTGGGCGGACAGCAGCATGGTCTTGGCGATGTCCGCCCCCATGCTGGCGGCATCCAGCCGCTTGGCCACGCGGATGCCGTGCTGCGCGCCGTCCAGGTCGCCCAGCCACACCAGGGCCGCGGCTCGGCCGCCATGCGATTCGGCGAGGTTGGGCTCGACCTCGATGGCGCGCTCGAAGACCGCGCGTGCCCCCGCCGGGTCGCCCGCGACCAGCGTGGCCCAGCCCAGCGTGGCGACGATGCCGGCGTTGTCCGGGTGGATGGCCGCGGCCTTGCCCAGCGCCTCCACGGCCTGCCGGTATTCCTGCTCGTACAGGTGCACCAGGCCCATGCCCAGCCAGGCGCGGCCGTTGCCGTCCTCGCGCCGCAGCGCGCTGGCGTAATGGGTGCGCGCGGCATCGGATCGCTGCTGTTCCATGGACCAGATGCCGGCGACCACGTTGGCGTCGACGTCGTCCGGGTCCTCGGCCAGCACCTCGCGCGCCAGGCCCAGGCCGGACTCGGTGTCGCCGTCGTCCGCGTACAGCAGCGCCAGGTAGCTGCGGGCTTCGCGGCTGCCGTCCAGGTCGAGCCAGCGGCGCGCGGCCTGGCAGGCCTCCTGCATGCGGCCGAGGTGGTGCAGCGCGCGCGCCAGCCAGGCTTCGTTGGCAGGCAGGGCCATGCCGGCCTCGGCCGCCTCGGCGAAGAGGCCCGCGGCCTCCTCGTAGCGCTGCTGCTGGTGCAGCGCCAGGCCGAGGTTGTGCAGCAGCGCCGGCGAGCGGTCGCCGGACTCCAGCAGCGGCCGCAGCAGGGCCTCGGCCTCGGTGAAGCGGTGCAGGGCCAGCTCCACCGCGGCCAGCCGGCTGCGGGCCGCGCTGCCCGCGGGGTCGGCCTCCAGGCAGCGTCGGTAGCAGGCCTGCGCGGCGTCGAGCCGGCCGGCCTGGCGATAGAGGTCGCCCAGCGCGAGCTGCAGCGCGGTGTTGCCGGGATCGAACTCGGCATAACGCTCGTGGCGCGCGATGGCCTGGGCCAGGTCCGGTGGGGTCTGCATGGTTCGTCTCGCTCGAAGGGGGCTGCGGCTCAGCCGAGCACGCGCAGCATCTGTTCCAGTGCCGCGCGGTGCTCGTGGTCCGGCGGCATGAAGCGCGCGGCCTTGGCGAAGAGGAAGCGCGCCTCCTCGATCTCGTCCAGCTTCATCAGCGCCAGGCCGCTGAGGTAGTGGGCCAGGAACTCGCCGGGCTGCGGCAGGCAGGGTGCCCAGGCGGCCAGCGCCTCGCGCGGGCGCTGCAGGGCCGCAAGCTGCTCGCCCAGCTGGATGCGCGCCAGCGTGTTGCCGGGGTTGATCTCCAGCACGCGCTGGAAGCAGGCCACGGCCTGCTCCGGCGCGTTCAGCTCGGCCTGCACCGAGCCCAGCATGCCGATGGCGATCTCGTGCTTCGCATCCAGCGCGATGAGCGCCTGCAGCGCCTCCATCGCCGTTTCGTAGTGGCCACCGCGCACCTGGGCGATGGCCTGCTCCAGCAGCGGCGCGGTGCGGTCGATCAGGGCCTGGCGCGCTGCCTGGGCGGCGGCGCGGGAGGCGGGCTTTGGAGGATGGGCGCGTTTGCTCATGTGTCTTCTCGGTTGGTTCACAGCGCCCAGTCGCGGTGGCGGCCGGCGCGCAGCGTGGCCTGCAGCAGCGCCAGCGCATGGCGGTGGATCTGGGAGACGCGGCCCTTGGTGAGGTCCAGCGAGCGGGCGATGGCGTCGAAGGGCTCGCCGTCGAAGTAGTGGCGCTCGATCAGCATGGCCTCGCGCGCGGGCAGCTCGCGCAGCAGCTCGCGCAGCACGCGGCGCAGCTTGCGCATCTCGGCGTCGGCATAGGTGTTGTCCTCGGCCACGCCCTCCTCGCTGCGGTAGATGCGCAGGTCGTCGAGCACGAAGCCCAGGGCCATGCCCACCGCCACGTCGGCCATGCGGCCGAAGGCGTCGCCGTCCCCGGCCTGGGCATCCGGCGGCTCGCCGCTGCGGCGCAGCGAGGCCAGCCGGTCGCAGCGCGTGCGCTGGCGCGCCTCCACCTGGGCGCGCACTTCCGTCTGCTCGCCCAGGCCGCCCAGGATGGCGCCGCGGATGCGGTGGGCCGCATAGGTGCGGAAGGACGCGCGCCCCAGCTCCGGGCGGAAGCGGTCCACCGCGTCGATGAGGCCCAGCGAAGCCAGCTGCAGGTACTCGGCAAAGCCGACGTCGTCGCGCCAGCGCAGGGCATAGATCTTGGCAGCCATGATCTTGGCGAACTCCAGGTGGGCGCGGATCAGCGCGTCGCGGGCGGACGCGTCGCCGCCGCCCTTGAAGCGCTGCCACAGCTGCTGCTCGTGCTCGGCGGCCAGGCCCGCGGCGTCGGGCAGCGTGTCGTCTTGCGCGTGCGCGGCTGCATCGGACACGTCCCGCACCCCGTCAGTGGAAGCTGCCGACGAGCGACTTCGCCAGCAGGCTCCAGCCGTCGATCAGCACGAACATCAGGATCTTCAGCGGCAGCGAGATCATCGCCGGCGGCACCATCATCATGCCCAGCGCCATCAGCACGGACGACACCACCAGGTCGATCAGCAGGAAGGGCAGGAAGACGACGAAGCCGATCTGGAAGGCCGTGCGCAGCTCGTTGAGCATGAAGGCCGGGATGAGCTGGGTGAACTTCACGTCCTCCAGGCGCTGCGGCAGCGGTTCGCGCGCCAGCTCGGCCATCAGCGCCAGGTCCTTCTCGCGCGTCTGCCGCACCATGAAGTCCTTCAGCGGCGCAGCCGCCCGCGGCAGCGCCGCGGCCAGGTCCAGCTTCTTCTCGCCATAGGGCGTGAGCGCCTGCTCGTCGATCTGCCGCAGCACCGGCGACATCGTGAACAGCGTGAGGAAGAGCGCCAGGCTGACCAGCACGGTGCTGGGCGGCGTCTCCTGCATGCCGAAGGCGTGGCGCAGCATCGACAGCACGACGACGATGCGCACGAAGGAGGTCATCGCGATCAGGATGGCCGGCGCCAGGCTGAGCACGGTCAGGCCCAGCAGCAGCTGCACGGCGGTGGTCATCTGCTCGCGGCCGGCGCTGCCGTTCAACGTGATCTCCACGCCCGGCGCGCTGAAGACCGTGGTGCCGGCCGGGGCGGCCGCCTGCACGCCCGCGGCACACAGCAGCAAGGCCGCCATCGCGCACGCCGCGACCGCTGCGCTGCCGCGACGTCCCGCCGCGCTCATGGCCCGCCGTCCTGTGCCGGCGCGCCGCCGGACAGCGGCCGCCGGTGCAGCAGCACGGTCTGCTGCTCGCCCTGGGCCAGCAGCAGCTGCTCGTCCTCGTAGCGCACCACCATCAACGCGGCCTTGGGGCCGGTGCGCCTGATCTCCAGCACCTCCAGCCGGCGCGCCGGATCGCGCAGCGCGCCGGGGGCGAAGCCGCCGCGGCGCAGCAGCAGGAGCACGCCCCAGCCCACCGCGCCGCAGACCAGCAGCGCCAGCGCGACGCGCGACAGCAGCGCGCCCGCCGCGGGCCCCTCGGCCTGGTAGGGGATGGAGGCCGCGGCGGCCGGCCCGGCGGCATGCGCGCACGCGCAGGCACCCAGGCAGGCGGCCAGCGCCCAGCCCGCACCACGCCACGCCAGGCGGGTGTTCACAGCGGCGGTGCCTCGGGCGCCTGCGTGATGCTGACGCCGAAGCTGTCGTCCACGGCCACCAGCGTGCCGCGCGCGACCACCTTGCCGTCGAGCAGGATGTCCACCGGTTCGTCGGCCAGCTTGTCCAGCTTGAGCACGGAGCCGTCGCGCAGCGCGAAGAGCTCCCCCACGCTCAGCGTGGCCCGGCCCAGCGACGCGGAAAGCTGGACCTTGACGCCGCCCAGCAGGCCCAGCCTGCCGGCGAGCACGGCGCTGCCGGCAGCCGGTGCGGCGGCGGCCTCGGACATGTCGGCGAGGTCGACGGGGTGCACGGGAACGGCGGAGGAGTTGGATGGCTTGCTCATACGGTCTGCGCCCTGCGGCGCGAAGGTTCTGACGGTCATTGGCCGGCTCCGCTGGCGACGATCTCGATGGCGCGGTGGCCGCCCAGCGCGCCCAGGTAGGCGCGCACCCCGGGGCCGACGCGCTCGTCGCCCACGCGCAGCTCCAGCGGCTGGTCCAGGGGGGCCTCGAAGCGCATCACGTCGCCGGGTGCGAGGCCGTACAGCGTCTGCAGGTCCATCTCCACCTCGCCCAGCTGCAGCGACAGCGCCACGGCCTGCCCCTGCAGCGCCGCAGCCAGCGGTGCCAGCGGCGCGCTTGCCCGGTGTGCGGACGGCGGCCGCGGATGCCCTGCGGGGTGGCAGCACACGGCGCGCAGCGCCTGGCCGGCATGGCGCAGCACCAGCTCCACCACGGCGATGCCCGGCGCGCGGCAGGCCGCGGGCAGCGGCGCACGCTGCAGCGCCCGCGCACCGCCGCCGGCTTCCAGCCAGGCGGCCAGCAGATCGCGCAGCGCGTCGCCGGCCGCCTGCGCGGCGATGCCCGACGGCGCGCCGTCGGTACCCAGCAGCCAGTGCGACATCACGCCGGCGCTCGCGGCGTCGGTCCAGACGAAGGCGCCGTCGGCCGATCCGGCGAGCCAGCCGTCGGCCTCGTCCGGCCGGCGCGTGTCGAAGGCGCGGGCGGACAGCGCGTCGGCCGCCAGCGAAGCGTGCAGCCAGCCGGCGGCCCACATGTCCAGCGCGTGCGCCGCGCGTTCGCGCGCCGCCGCGAGCACCCGGGCGCTGGGCAGCGTGAAGGCACGGGCGGTGGCCTGCGCGGCGTTCATCGCTTGCCTCGCATGTCCATCAGCTGCTGCAGCATCTCGTTGGCGGTGGTGATCACCTGCGAGGACGCCTGGTAGCCGCGCTGCGTGATGATGAGTTCGCTGAACTGCTTGGCCAGGTCGACGTTGGACAGCTCCACCGTGCGGCCCTTGATGGCGCCGAAGCCCTCGCCGCGCGGCTGGCCGAAGCGCGGCTGGGCACCGCTGCGGAAGACGAAGGCGTTGTTGCCCACCGGCTCCAGCTGGTCCGGGCTGTCGAACCACGCCAGCGCCAGGCGGCCGTGGCGCGTGGTCTGGCCGTTGGAGTATTCGGTGGTGAAGGTGCCGTCGGCATCGAAGCTGGTGCGCACCAGCGAGCCCGCCGCATAGCCGTCCTGCGTGCGCAGCGCCAGCGTGGATTCGGTGCCGCCGTCGGTGTTGGTGGTGTCGTAGGACAGCGCGATGCGCAGCGACAGCGGGGTGCCCGTGGGCGGCTGCCAGGCGACGAGGACGTTGTCGAACCCCGGCTGCGGCCGTCCGTTGGCGAAGCGCACCTGGCCGCTGCCCACCTGCGTGCCGTCCTGCAGCGCGACGGTCAGGGTCCAGGTTCCCGGCGTGGTGGCCGAGTTGTTGTCCAGCGTGAGCTTGAGGCTGCGCGCGCCGCCGGCGGCGTCGTAGACGGTGACGTCGGGCAGCACGTGCTGCGTGTCGGCGACCGACAGGTTGCCCGCCAGCTCCACGCTGCGCGTGGCCAGCGGTGCGGAGAAGCGCAGGCCGGCGATGCCGATGTCCGTCAGGTTGCCGCCGGCGTCCGACGCCGCCACGCGAGCGCCGCTGCTCTTGTCCACCAGGCGGCCCTCGTCGTCCAGGCCGAACTGGCCGGCGCGGGTGTACTGCAGCTGCCCATCGTCGCCGCGCAGCACGAAGAGCCCGGCGCCGTCGATCATCAGGTCCAGGTCGTTGCCGGTGTCGCGGCCCTCGCCCTGGGCGAAGTTGAGGAAGGTGCCGCCGGTCTGCAGGCCCATGCCCAGCTCCTGCGGCACGTCGCCGCCGGCGTCGCGGTAGTACAAATCCGCGAACTGCAGCTGCGCGCCCTTGAACCCCGGCGAGTTCAGGTTGGCCACGTTGTTGCTGATGACGTTGAGGCCCTTGGAGTAGCCGGCCAGGCCGGTGAGGCCGACGTAGATGGATTCGAGCATTCGTGCCTCAGCGGATGACGGAAATGGCGCTCAGTCCCAGGTCCGGCAGCACCTGGCCGTCGGCGGTCTTCACCGTGACCAGCGGCGTGCCGTCGGAGAAGCGCAGCGTGGTCACCGTGCCCACCGCGGTGCCGCCCGTGCCGGCATTGGCGACTTCGACGGTGCGGCCGATCAGCCCGATGGACTGCGTGGCCGACTGGATCTCCAGCAGGCCCACCAGGTTGTCGTTGATCTGCCGGTTCTGCTCCAGCGCGGAGAACTGCGCCATCTGCGCCATGAACTGCTGGTTGTCCAGCGGCTTGAGCGGGTCCTGGTAGGACAGCTGCGTGGTGAGGATGCGGATGAAATCCTCCTGGCTGAGGGTGACGTTGGGCGTGCCGGAGGCAAGCGACTGTCCTATCGATTCGACGGCCATGGGAGGGGCTCCTGCAAGTGGGATGAAGTGGCGGCGAGGTCCGGCGCGGCGGTCCGGCCGTTGAGCGTCAGGCTGATGCGGCGGATGCCGGGCGCGGGCTGCAGCAGCAGCAGCTCGCGCAGGACGGACAGCGCCTCGTGCGGGGCCAGGCGGGCGTCGCGGATCACGACGTCGAGCACCTCGCCGTCGCGGCGCACGAGCAGGTGGCGTGCGGCGTAGTCGTGGTCGTGGTCGCCGCGGGCGGGCGTGGCGGGCGTGGCGGCAGCCGGCGGCACGTCCTGCACGGTGGGAGCGCCTGCCCGCAGCCCGCGCGGCACGGGGGCATCGACAGGCCGCGCCGGGACGGCCGCGGCATTCGGCGGGTCGACGAGTGCACGGGCTGCGGGCACCGCGGGCACGGCCGCGGCACCGTAACCCGCCGGGCCGGCGGCTGTGCGCGGCCCTGCGGCGCCGGGCACCTGCGCGGCCTGCGGGTGCACGAAGGCCGCCGCGCCACCGGCCCATGGGGCACGCGGCGCCTCGGCGGCCTCGACCAGGCCCGGCCGCCAGTGCGGCCCGCGATGCGGCGGGGAGGCGGTGCCCGCCTGTGCTGCGCGTTCGTACTCGCGCATCCAGGCCTGGTGACGGGCCAGGGCCCGGTCGGCGGCCTGCCCGGACGGGGGATCGGGGTCGGCTGCGGGACGCGGCAGGCCCGCGCTCCACGCGCCGGTCGCGGTGTCGATGCTCATGTTCCGGCCTCCTGCGACGGGTGGCGCATGAGCCAGTCGTCGTCCGCCTGGCGGATCTGCTCGCGCTGTCCCTCGGCGCGATGCGCCTGGACCTGGGCCTCGCGATGCCGCTCGATGCCGCGCAGGGCCTGCAGCGCGCGGGCGGCCTCGGCCTTCGCGGCCTCGTGAAGCTGATGGGCCTGGTGCAACCGCTCCTCCTGCTGCCGCTGCTCGTCGTCCAGGCTGTCGGCGTAACGGCGCAGGACGGCGTCGCGTGCCGGGTCCAGGGTGCGGCCGGCCGCACGCAGCCCGGCCAGTTCGCCGCACACCGCGGCCGCGCGGTCCTGCAGCCGGGCCAGGGCCCGCTCCTCGGCGGCCAGGTGTCCGCGCGCGGCGGCCAGCTCGGCGCGCAGCGCGTCCAGGTCCCAGCGGCGCTTGGTCAGCAGCGGCTGCAGCGGATAGCGGAAACGCAGTGGCGTGCTCATCGTCCTCGCGGCCTCCTCATTGCAGCGCCGCCGGCGGGCAGAGCCGGCGCAGGCTGTCCATGGCCTGTTCGCGCGGCGTAGCCGCATCCACGCCCTGGCGCACGATGGCCTGCAGCTGCGGCAGCAGGCGCAGCGCCTGGTCCAGCTGCGGGCTGCTGCCGGCGCGGTAGGCACCGATCTCGACCATCTGGCGGTTCTCGGCATGCACGCCCAGCAGGCCGAGCGCCGTGCGCGCCAGTTCCTGGTCCGCCGCGCAGAACAGGTCCGGCAGCAGCCGGCTCACGCTGGCCAGCAGGTCGATGGCCGGGTAGTGGCCCTGGTTGGCGAGCTGCCGCGACAGCACGATGTGGCCGTCGAGGATGGCGCGCGCCGCATCGGCCACCGGGTCGTTCAGGTCGTCGCCTTCGACCAGCACGGTGTAGAGGGCGGTGATGGAGCCGCCGCCGGGCGCGGTGCCGCAGCGCTCCATCAGCCCCGGCAGCTCGGCGAAGACGGAGGGCGTGTAGCCGCGCGAGGTGGGTGGCTCGCCCACCGACAGGCCGATCTCGCGCCGGGCCATCGCGAAACGGGTGATGGAATCCATCGTCAGCAGCACGTCGCGTCCCTGCGCGCGGAAAGCCTCGGCGATCGCGGTGGCCGCGTGGGCGGCGCGCACGCGCACGGCCGCAGGCTGGTCGGATGTGGCCACCACCAGGACGGAGCGCGCCAGCCCTTCGTCGCCCAGGCACTTGTCGACGAACTCGCGCACCTCGCGGCCACGCTCGCCGATCAGCGCGATGACGTTGACGTCGGCGCTCATCTCGCGCGCGATCATGCCCAGCAGCGTGCTCTTGCCCACGCCGCTGCCGGCGAAGATGCCCACGCGCTGGCCCTTGCCCAGCGGCAGGAAGCAGTCGATGGCGCGCACCCGGGTCTCCAGCAGCTCGTCGATGCGCGGGCGTTGCAGCGGGTTCAGCGGACGGCCCTTCAGCGGCCAGTGCTGCGCCGGCCGCGGCGCCGGCAGGCCGTCCAGCGGACGGCCGAAGGCATCGACCACGCGGCCCAGCAGCGCATCGCCCACGGCCACCTCGGCCGCAGCCTGCGCGGACTGCACGCGGCAGCCCATGCCCACCCCGGCGCAGTCGGCATAGGGCATCAACAGCATGCGGCCCTGGTTGAAGCCGACCACCTCGGCGGGCACGGCCTGCAGGCCTTCGGGCTGCAGCAGGCACATGTCGCCCAGCGAGGCGTTGATGCCGGTGGCCTCGATCAGCAGGCCGGACAGGCGCACCACCGCGCCGCTGCGATCGAACAGCGGGGCCTGCTCGATGCGGCGCACCAGGCGCTCGGCATCCGCCAAAGGCCCGTGCAGCTGCACAGCAGGCGTGTCCATGCCGGTCCTCATGGTGCGGGCCCGGTGCCGGGGGGCTCGGCGAGCTCGCCCGCCAGGGCCGCGCCGAGGCGGCGCATCTGCGTGTCCAGGCGCGCATCCAGGCTGCCGCCGGTGAAGGCCAGCACGCAGCCGCCGCGCGGCAGGTCCGCATCGGGCTGCAGCTGCAGCGCGGCGTGCGGGCCCGATGCCAGCGCCGCGCGCGCCGCAGGCAGGTCGTCCGGGTGCAGGCGCAGCGCCAGCACCTCCTCCTGGCGGGCGGCGGCCAGCGCGGCACGCACGGCGGACTGCACGGCGCGGCCGTCGTCCACCGCCGGGCCCAGCAGGCGGCGGCAGGCGGCCATCACGGATTGCAGCAGCACGCCCTCGAGGCCGGCGATCTGGGCGTCGCCTTGCGCGCGCAAGCCGGCCAGCAGGGCTGCCAGCTCGCAGGCCTGCCGCGCGGCTTCTTCCTTCGCGGCGGCGCGGCCCTCGGCCAGGCCGCGGGCCAGGCCCTCGTCATGTCCCTGGCGGCGCGCGGCCTCGCGCAAGGCGGTGAAGTCCTGTTCCAGCCGCGGCCCCGGCTGCGCCGCGGCAGCGGACGGGGCGGCCGGTGCCTCGGCGACGGCCGGGCGGGCCGCCGCGGGCCTCGCCTCGTGGCGCAAGGCGGGGCGTGCCGCGGGGCGCTTGGCCTGCGCAGACAGCGCGGGCGCACGCAGGATGGGGTCGCTCATCGCGGTGCTCCCCCCCGCGGCGTGCGCCGCGGCAGCCAGCGCGCGAGCCAGCCGCGCGGCCGCGCCGCGGGCCGGGCGGCCACGTCTTCGGACGGGGCCAGCCGCGCGGCCACGGCCTGGACCAGGCTGGCGCGCAGCGCGGGCGGCACGGCATGGGCCGGCCCCCAGGACACGCCGGGATGCGCCGACAGGGCGCCGGCCCAATGCTCGCGCACCGCCTGCCGCCAGGGCCAGGCCTGCAGGCTCAGCAGCGCGGCCACGGCTTGCGGGGCCTGGCCGCGCAGGGCCTGCAGCACCGAGGCCGCATCGGCGCGGCGCAAGGCCTTGGAGGCGGCGCTGTCCTGCGCCACCTGCTCGCGCGTGGGCGCCAGCGGCAGCGCGCCGGCCAGGGACGGGTCGGGCGGGATGCCCAGGGACTGCAGCTCGCCCAATGCGGCCTCCACCTCCGGGCGGCCGGCGGCCGGCAGGCGCGCGAGCATCCAGGCCTGGTCCGCCGGATCCAGGCTGTGCACCAGCAGGGCTGCGCGCTTGATGCCGCTCATCGCTGCTGCCTCATCGCGCGCTGGCGGCGGGTTCGCCCAGCCAGCCTTCCAGCTCGGCCAGCAGGCGCTGGCGCTGCTCGTCGCTCAAGGGTGCGGCGCGGCCATCGCGCGGCAGGCGTGCGGCAGCGGAGCGACTGGCCCACCAGCCCGCGGCGAAGACCAGGGCCGCCACGCCGGCCAGCGCCGAGACGCCCCAGCTGCGCAGCCAGGACGGCCGCTGCTCGGGCCGCGTCGGCGCGGACATGGCCGGCAACTGCGTGTCCATGCGGCCGGCAGCGGGATCCTCCGCCGGGCGCGGGGCTGCCGGCGGCGGCCCCGCGGCCAGGCTGTGCAGCGCCAGGCTGTCGCCGCGCGTGCGGTCCAGGCCGGCTGCCGCCTCGATCAGCTCGCGCAGCTTGGCGGCCTGCGCGGCATCCAGGTCGGGCGGCAGGACCACGCCCACGCTGATGCGCTTGACGGAGCCCGGCGTGCTGACGATCTGCTCCACGCGCCGGCCCACCTGGTATTCGGTGTCGGTGCTGGTGACGCCGGCATCGCGCCCGTCGGCCGCGGCGGCGGAAGCGGCCGCGGCCGTCGCCAGCGCGGCTGCGGCGCGCGTGGTCTGCCGCTCGCGCACCATGACGCCGGAGCCCAGCTCCTGATGGTCGGGCCCCCTGGCCGGGAGCACTTCCTCGGCGGTCACCTTGACGTTGTCCAGGCTCAGCTGCACGTCCACCGTCACCGCCCCGCGGCCGGCACCCAGCGCGCCGTCGAGCAGGCTGCGCAGCTTCTTCGCCAGGTAGTCCTCCACCTCGCGCTTGGCCTGCAGCTTCCAGTCGCCGGCACCGGCATCCTCGCCGCGCGAGGCGGGCCCGCCGTCCAGTGCCAGGCCGGTGGAATCGAGCACGGTCACGCCGGAGGGCTCGATGTCCGGCACCGACGCCGCCACCAGCTTCTGGATGCCGGCCACCTGGCCGCGGTCCAGGTGGCGGCCCGGCTTCAGCGCGAGGGTGACGGAGGCCTTGGCCCGGTTCTCCGCGCGCTTGAACAGCCCGCCGTCGGGCAGGGCCAGGTGCACGCGCGCGGACTGCACTTCGTCCAGCGAGAGGATGGTGCGCGTCAGCTCGCCTTGCAGCGCACGCTGGTAGTTCACCTTCTGCGCGAACTCGGTCATGCCGAAGTCCGTGTTGCTGAAGATCTCGAAGCCGACGCCGCCGTGCGCGGGCAGGTTCTTCGCGGCCAGCTGCAGGCGCGTCTTGTGCACCACGGGTTCGGGCACCAGGATGCGGTCGCCGTCCAGCTGGTAGGGCAGCTTCATGCGGTCCAGCTCGGCGACCATGGCCGCGGCATCCGCATCGGCCAGGCCGGAGAAGAGCACCTGGTAGTCCTTGGCCAGGGCCCAGCGGGCGAGCACCACGGTCAGCGCGGCGATGGCGGCCAGGCCCAGCACCAGGCTCCAGCGTGCCGCGGGGCTGGCGGCTTCCCAGCTCGTTCGGATCGACATGTCTGCAAACTCTCCACTGCTGTGCTGTTCTATTCGGTTCTTCACGATCGGGGCGCGGCGGCCTCAGATCTGCATGCGCATCACTTCCTGGTAGGACTCCAGCAGGCGGTTGCGCACCTGGGCCACGAGCTGGAAGCCCAGGCGCGCTTCTTCCAGGTCGATCATCACTTGATGCAGGCTGGGCGCATCGCCCGCGGCCAGCGACTGCAGGCCCCGCTCGGCCGCGCCCACCTTGCCGTTGACGGCATCCAGCTCGCGCGTGAACCACTGGCCGAAGCCGCTGCCGCCGGCGGCGGCGACGGGATCGGCCTGCGGCGCAGGCTGCGGCAGCGCGCCCAGCGCGGGCGGCAGGAATCCGATGGCCTCGACGCTCATGAGCCGCTCCCGATCTCCAGCGCGCGCGCGGCCATGGCCTTGCCCGCGTTCAGCGCGACCAGGTTGGCCTCGTAGGCGCGCACGGCGGCCATCAGGTTGAGCATCTCGCCCAGGTGGTCGACGCCGGGGTAGTCCACGTAGCCCTGGGCATCGGCCTGGGGATGGCCGGGGTCGTGGATGCGGCGCGGGGGCACGTCCACCGCCACCACCTCGCCCTGCGGCAGGCTGGCCGGGGCCTGCAGCGCGTCCAGCGCCTGCGCCAGCTGGTCGCCGAAGCCGCCCGCAGGCACGCTGCTGGCAGCCACGCGCAAGGGCTTGTAGACGCCGCCGGCCTGGCTGCGCGCCGTGTTCATGTTGGCGATGTTGAGCGCGGTCACGTCCGCGCGCAGCTTCTCCAGCCGCATGCCGGCTGCGCTGATCTGGAAGGTGCTGGCGTAGTCCATCACTTGCGTCCCTCGTTCAAGGCCAGGCTGATCAGGCTCATGTGCCGGCTCAGGCCGCGCATCAGTGCCTGGTACTGCAGGGTGTTCTCGGCCAGGCCCGCGACTTCCTGGTCCAGCTCGACGCGGTCGGCGCCGCCGGCCGGCGCATCGGGCTGCAGCGCCTGCACGCCGTCGAGCACGCGCGTGTCGCCCGCCGCCATCGCATCGCGCAGCTGCGCCAGCTGCTCGCCGAAGCCCAGGCGCAGCGGCGTGTAGCCGGGCACGCCGGCGTTGGCGATGTTGGCCGCGAGCGCGCGGTGGCGCGCCTGCGCGGCGTCCAGTGCCAGCCGCACCAGCGCGCCGGTGGCGCCGTTCAAGGGGTCGATGTTCATGGTCGGGGCCCGTGGAAGATCACTGGATCACCAGCTCGGCATGCAGGGCGCCGGCGCCCTTGATGGCCTGCAGGATGGAGATGACGTCGCGCGTGCTGACCTTCATGCGCGACAGCGCGGCGACGAGATCGGTGACGGTGTTGTGCGTGGCCGCGACGAAGCCGCCGCCCGGCTGCTCCGCGACTTCCACGCGCGAGTTGGCGTACAGCTCGGTGCGCACGCCTTCGCTGCGGTCCAGCAGCACGCCGGTCGGCTGGGACACGGCGTTCTCGGTGGTGATCGACACCTTGAGTTCGCCGTAGGCGACGGATACCTTGGAGATGCGCACGTCGCCGCCGGAGACGATGACGCCGGTGCGCTCGTTGATCACCACGCGCGCCTGGCGGTCCGGCGCCACGCGCAGGCCTTCGAGCCGGGAGACGAAGTCCACCAGGTCGGCGAGCTGCTGCGGCGTGGGGCGCAGCTCCACCTCGCCGGCCGACAGCGCGCGGGCCGAGCCGACGCCCAGGCCCTCGTTGACGGCGGCGGCGATGCGGTTGGCCGTGGTGTAGTCCGGCTGCGCGAGCACGAAGGTCAGGCGCTCCTGCGCGGACAGCACGCTGGCCGACACCGGCGACTCCACCAGGGCGCCCGCGGGCACCATGCCCACGGTCGGGTGGTTCTTCTGAACGACGTTGCCGTTCATGTCGTACTTGTAGCCGCCCACCGAGATGGGGCCCTGGGCCAGCGCATAGATGCGACCGTCGGGTCCCTTCAGCGGCGCCAGCAGCAGGCTGCCGCCAAGCAGGCTGCGCGCGTCGCCCAGCGAGGTCACGGTCACGTCCAGCGTGGCCCCGCGCCGCGCCTGGGGCGGCAGCGTCGCGGTGATGAGCACCGCGGCCGAGTTGCGGCTGCTGACCAGCTCCGGCGCGATCTTCACGTCGAAGTTCTGCAGCACCGCCGCGATGGACTGGCGCGTGGCCTGGTTGCGCGGCGAATCGCCCGTGCCGGCCAGGCCGGTGACCAGCCCGTAGCCGGACAGCGCGTTCTCGCGCCAGCCGTCCAGGCGGCCCAGGTCCTTCAGCCGCACCTCGTCGTCGGCCGCCGCGTCCCGCGCGTGCGCGGCGCCGGCGCCCAGCAGCAGGGCGAGGCAGGTCAGGCAGGCGAGGGCGGCGGCGCGCGTCATAGGCCCAGCCAGGTCAGCACGCGCGTGATCAGGCCCACGCGCTGGCCATCGGTGAGCACGCCATCGCCGATGTAGTTGATGCGCGCGTCGGCGATGCGGCTGGAGGCCACGGTATTGCCGTCGCCCACGTCCTGGCGGCGCACGCGGCCTTCCAGGCGGATGAGCTGCTTCTCGTCGTTGATGTCCAGCTGCTGCTCGCCTGCGATCAGCAGGTCGCCGTTGGGCAGCACGCCGGTCACCTTCACCGTCAGCTGGGCCAGCAGGCGCCCGGCGCGCTGCGTCTTGCCCCTGCCGCTGAAGTCGTGCGATTCCGTGCCCTCCAGCTTGCGGCTGCGCGAGGTGGTGCTGATCTGCGCCGACGCGTTGGTGGCGCGGTCGGTGGTCGTGTCCGCCGACGTGGTGGCGCTCGCGTTCTCGGTGACCAGCACGGTGAGCAGGTCGCCGGCACGCACGGCCTTCACGTCGCTGGCCCACGCGCGGTAGGACTCGGGCTGGTATAGGTCGTCGGCCGCGCAGGCCGCGGGCCAGCACAGCGGGGCCGCCGCCAGCAGGCCGAGCAGGCAGGAGCGCAGGCTCATCGCCGGTCCTCCTGCGCGAGCGTCACGCGCGCATGGCCGGCCACCGTGCCCACCAGCACCGCGGGGCGCGCGGCGCGGGCCTGGCGCTCGTTGGCCGACGGCTCCATCAATACACGCGCGCGCTGGCCGATGCGAGCGTCCGCCAGCGCCATGCCGGCGCGCTCCAGGCGGATGGCGCCTTGCTGCAGCTCCACGCTGACGCGCGCACCGCGTTGCACGGGGGCGGCGCCCTGGCCGGGCGCGGGCAGCGGGCCGCCGTCCGCGGCGCTCAATGCGAACCACACGGGCACGCTGCGCAGCAGGTGGCCGTCCACGCTCACGTCCACCTGCACGCGCAGCGTCTCGCGCAGGACGGCGGGGGCCTGCGCCGCCAGCGTCCAGTCGCCGGCCGGCAGCGGCAGCGCGCCGGGACGGCGCAGGGGCTGCAGCGTGGCGGACATGCCCAGGCCCTCCAGCCGGCGTTGCAGCGCGGCGCGCGCCGCCGCGACGATGCGTTCGCCATCCATCTGTCCGCCGCTGCGGCGCACCTGGACCTCGGGTGCGCCGGCCCATTCGAGCGCGGCTGCAGCTGCGCGGCCGCGCAGCTGCAGCCGGCGCGCCACGTGGCGGGCGATCTCCAGGCGTGCATAGCGCCGCGTACCGGCGTCGATGCGGCCCAGCTCCAGCGCCTGCAGCTCCTGCGCCAGGTCGGCATCGTCGGTGTCCACCGCTGCCACGTCGCCCAGGCGCACGACGGCCTGCTCGACCAGCGCCGCCGGATGCAGGGTCAGCCTGACGGGAGCAGCCGCGGCCGCCAGGCCCGGCAGGAAGGCGAGGCAGGCCAGCGCGGTGGCCATCGGCGCGGCGACGGCACGCAGGCGGGTGCGCGGCACGGCGAGGGGGATGGTCGAGGCCGGCATCGCGTCAACGCCTCAGGTTGTTGGTGATGGCCAGCATGTCGTCGGAGGCCTGGACCACCTTGGCGCTGACCTCGTAGGCCCGCTGGGCCACCATCAGGCCGACCATCTCGTCGACCAGCGAGACGTTGGAGGCCTCCTGGTAGCCCTGCACCATCACCCCGCTGCCGTCCTGCCCCGGCAGCGCCCGCGACACCGTGCCTGCCCCGTCGTCGGCCGTATACAGGCCGTCGCCCACGGGCTGCAGCGCCGCGGTGTTGGCGAACTGCACCAGCTCCAGCGTGCCGATCTCCTGCGGCGGCGTGTCGTCGCCGAAGGTGGCGCTGATCACGCCGTCGCGGCCGATGCGCAGGCCGCGTGCGTCCTCGGGCACGCGCACCAGCGCCGCCAGCAGGCTGCCGTCCGCACTGGCCAGCAGGCCTTCGTCGTTGACCTTCAGATGCGCGGTGCGCGCGTAGGCCGTGCTGCCGTCGGCACGCGTCAGCTCGAAGAAGCCGGCGCCGCTGACGGCGATGTCGTAGGGATCGTCGGTCTTCTTCAGCTCGCCGCCGGCGAACACGCGGTTCACCCCGCCCACGGTGACGCCGCCGCCCACCCGCTGCAGGTTGGCCGCATCGCCCGGGGCGCCGTTGGCGCGCAGCACTTCGCGGTACATGGCGTCGTCGAAGCTCAGGCGCGATTTCTTGAAGCCCGGCGTGTTCACGTTGGCCAGGTTGTTGGAGATCGTGTCGACGTTGAGCTGCTGCGCGCGCAACCCGGTTGCGCCGATGTAGAGGGAATCGTTCATCTGGGTCTGCCTCTATGGGGTTGCGTTGCCCGGCTCGTGCCGCTTCGTCCGCAGGGCGTCCGCGGACGCGTCTTCAGAACTCGCCGAGCTTGCGCAGCGCGCGTTCCATCATGTCGTCCATGCCCTGCACCACCTTCTGGCTGGCCTCGAAGTGGCGCATGGTCTCCATCAGCGTGACCATCTCGGCCGCGCTGTCGACGTTGGAGACTTCCAGGTGCTGCTGACGCAGCCGCGCGCGTCCGGGCTCGGCCTGCGGCACCGCGCGGCCGGCGGCGTAGAGCGAGCCGGCACCGCGGTCCAGCAGGTCCTCGCGCTCGAAGCTCACCAGGCGGATCTGGCCGAGCACGCGCCCGCCGCTGCGCAGCGTGCCGTCGGCGTCGATGGCCGGTGCGTCGCCCACCGGCCCCAGCGGGCCGCCCTGCCCCAGCACCGGATGGCCCGCGTGGTCGCACAGGCGGCCCTCGGCGTCCACGGTGAAGTCGCCGCGGCGGGTGTAGGCCGGGCCTTCCTCGGTCTGG